>DAOTXE010000078.1:0-6410 GCA_034435355.1 Chloroflexota bacterium | reverse complement strand
ACTGGCGTGGCCACCCAGACGTACGACGTCCCGGCGCTCCCCGCCGGGACGTACAGCTTCGTCTGCTCGGTCCACCCGAACATGGTCGGGACGCTCACGGTCAAGTAGCGCGGGCGCGGCCAAGGTACCGTTCGGCCATGAGCGACAACGTCTGCTACGTCGACGCCTACGCGCGGACCATCGAGGCCCGGCTCCGCGCGGTGGAGCCGCCCGCGGCCGAGGGGAAGGGCGCGCTCGTGCTCCTGGACCGCACCGTCTTCTACCCCGGCGGCGGGGGGCAGCCGGCAGACCACGGCACGCTTCGGACCTCCGATGGCCGAACGTGGCAGGTCGTTGCCGCGCGCCGCCAGGGCGACGAGATCTGGCACGAGCTGGAGGCCGGCATCGACCCGCCCGCCCTGGGCGGGGCCGGCGGGCCCGGCGCGAGCACGGTCTTCACCGCGGACCTCGACTGGGAGCGCCGCCACCGCCTGATGCGCACGCACACCGCGCTCCATGCCCTCTGCGGGGTCGTCTGGCGCGACTACGGCGCGCTCGTCACGGGCGGCAACATGGAGCCCGGGGCCGGCCGGATGGACTTCGAGTTCGAGCGCATGTCCGGGGAGCTCGTCGGCGCGATCGAGTCGGCGGTCAACGAGGAGCTTCTTCGCGCCCGCGACGTGCGCGTCAACGTGCTGCCGCGCGAGGAGGCCTTCGCGATCCCCGACCTGATCCGCACCAAGATCAACCTCCTGCCGGAGGGGATCCAGGAGATCCGGACGATCGAGATCGTGGGCCTCGACCTGCAGGCGGACGGCGGCACGCACGTCGCGAACACCCGGGAGGTCGGCACGATCCGGGTCACCGGCTACGAGAGCAAGGGGCGCATCAACAAGCGGATCCGGATGGAGCTCGTGGCGCCCGACTCCCGGTAGCCAGGTCGCGCTACGATGCGCGCCCATGGACGCCAGCACGCCTGCGCTCCTCGCCCTCGCCGAGGCCGGCGTTCCGCATGACGTGGTCCGCACCGAGCGCGCCCACAGCGCCGCAGAGAGCGCGGCGCTCCAGGGGATCGACGTCGGGGCGCTGCTGCGCTCGATCGTCGTGCGGCGCGGCGAGAACGACTACGTGTTCGTCCTGGTCCCCGGCGGGCGCCGCTTCGACTGGCCCAGGCTGCGCGCGCACCTGGGCGTGACGCGCCTCTCCCTGCCCGACGCCGACGAGGCGCGCGCCGCCACGGGCTACCCGCGGGGTGCGATCACGCCCTTCGGCTCGACCAACGCGTGGCCGGTGATCGTCGATGCGTCGGCGATGGAACGGCCCCGCGTCGCGATCGGCGGCGGGGCCCACGGCGTCAACGTGCACCTCCGGCCGGCGGACCTGGTGGCGGCCCTCGGGGCCGTGGTCGCCGACGTCACGGTCCCGGACGAAGCGCCCGCGCGCGACTGACCGGTCGAGCGCCGCCCGCGCCGGCCGCGCCGGGCGCCGGCGGAGCGCGCAGATCGAAGGGTCGCCGGGAATCGATCGGCCCCGGCGCTGCCGCCGGGGCCGGGGTAGCTGCCGGGGAAAGGACGCGCCCCTCAGAGTGCCTTGACGGCGGCCACCAGCTGGCCCAGGCCGTCCTTCGCGTCGGCGAAGAGCATGCCCGTCTTTGGGTTCCCGTAGAGCTCGTTGTCGATGCCGGCGTAGCCGCGGCCCATCGATCGCTTGATCACGATGATCGACTTCGCGTGGTCCACGTTGAGGATCGGCATCCCGGAGACCGGGTTGCCGGGCCGGCGCGCGGCCGGGTTCGTCACGTCGTTCGCCCCGACCACGAGCGCGACGTCGCAGCGGTCGAACTCCGGGTTGATGTCGTCCATCTCCTTGAGCAGGGGGTACGGCACGTTCGCTTCCGCGAGGAGGACGTTCATGTGCCCCGGCATCCGGCCTGCGACGGGATGGATGGCGTACTTCACGTCGACGCCCCGCGACTCCAGGAGCTCGCCGAGCTCCCGGCAGGCGTGCTGCGCCTGGGCCACGGCGAGGCCATAGCCCGGCACGACGATGACGCTCGACGCATACGCCATCTGGATCGCCGCGTCGTCGGCGGAGACGCTGCGCACCTGGGTCGCGCCGCCGCCGGCCGACCCCATCGTGCCCTCGCCGCCGCCGAACCCGCCGATCATGATGTTGATGATCGAGCGGTTCATCGCGTCGGCCATGAGCTTGGTGAGGATGCCGCCCGAGGCGCCGACGAGGGCGCCCGAGATGATCAGGACCGGGTTGACCAGCACGAAGCCGGCCATCGCCACCGCGGTGCCGGTGAACGCGTTGAGGAGCGAGATCACGACCGGCATGTCCGCGCCGCCGATCGGCAGGACCATCGTGACGCCGAAGATGCAGGCCGAGGCGATGATCAGGGCGAGCACGAGCACCGAGACCGCGCCGCTGAGGGCGAGGGTGCCGTTGGCGCCGAGCACGAGAACCACGGTCGCGACCACCGCCAGGATGGCAAGGACGATCGTCAGGATGCGCGAGCCGGGGAAGATGATCGGCTTGCCGCTGATCAGGCCCTGGAGCTTGCCGGACGCGATCAGCGAACCGGTGAACGTCACCGAGCCGATCACGACGTCGAGCACGGTGAAGACCGTGGTGGAGACGCTGGCAACCTGCCCGTTGGCGGCGACGCGCACGAAGTCGTCGATGGCGACGAGCGCTGCAGCCCCGCCGCCGACCGCGTTGAAGAGCGACACCAGCTGCGGCATCGCCGTCATCTTCACGGTCCGCGCCGTGTAGAGGCCGAGGCCGCCGCCGATGGCGAAGCCGATCACGATGACGGCCCAGCCGAAGCCGCTGACACCGCCGGGGCGGGTGACCAGGTCGACGAGCGTGGCGCCGACCGCGACGACCATGCCGCCGGCCGACAGCAGGTTGCCGTTGCGGGCGGTGGCCGGCGAGTTCATGAGGTGGAGCCCGAGCACGAAGCAGGCGGCTCCGATGAGCTGGGCGAGGCGGACGAGGGTGTCGATGTCCATCGGGGTCCCCGTCAGGCCTGCGCCGCGGGCTTCGGGGCCGCAGGCTTCTTCTTGAACATCTGGAGCATTCGGTCGGTGACCACGTAGCCGCCCACCACGTTCGCGGAGCCAAAGATCATGGCGATGAACGCGAGCGTGTAGCTGAGCGGGTTGTCGGCCCCCGCCGCGATGATCATGCCGCCCACCAGCACAATGCCGTGGATGGAGTTCGCCCCGGACATCAGCGGCGTGTGGAGGGTCGCCGGGACCTTCGAGATGACCTCGAAGCCGACGAGAATGGCCAGGACGAAGATCGTGATCTGCGTGAGCAGGTCGGTCATGCGGTGGGTCCTCCCGCGGACGGTGCGGGCGCGAGGAGCTTCGCGGTCGCCGGCTGGACGACCTTCCCGCCCTGGGTGATCAGCACGCCGGCCGTGATCTCCTCGGCCGGGTCCAGCGCCAGCTGCCCGTCCTTCACGAGGTGGAGCAGGAGCGTCTGGAGGTTGCGCGCGTAGAACTGGCTGGCGCTGACCGGGACGGTCGCGGGCAGGTTGTCCGGGGAGAGGATCAGCACCCCGTTCTCCGTCGAGATCGTCTCGCCGAGCCGGGAGAGCTCGCAGTTGCCGCCGAGCGCGCTGGCGGCCATGTCCACGATCACGGAGCCGGGCTTCATGGCCCGGACGGCGTCCGCCGTCACGAGGACCGGCGGCTTGCGGCCGGGGACCTGGGCCGTGGTGATGACCACGTCCATGCCGCCGATCACGGCGTTGAGCTCGGCCTGCTGGGCCACGCGCTCCTCGGCCGTCAGCTCGCGCGCGTAGCCGCCCGTGCCGGTGGCGTCGATCGCGGTCTTGAGGGTGACGAACTGGGCGCCGAGCGACTCGGCCTGCTCCTTCGTCTCCGGGCGCACGTCGTACGCCTTGACGACTGCCCCGAGACGTCGCGCGGTGCCGATCGCCTGGAGCCCCGCCACGCCGATCCCGAGGATGAGCACGTTCGCCGGTTTCGCCGTCCCGGCCGCGGTGGTGAGGAGCGGGAAGTAGCGCCCGAACGCCTCGGCCGCCACGATGACGGCCTTGTAGCCGGCGATGTTCGCCTGCGAAGAGAGGACGTCCATGGCCTGGGCACGCGACAGCATGCGGGGGATCGCGTCGAGGCTGATCGCCGTCACGCCCCGGTCGGCCAGCGTCTGCATGAGCGCCGGGTCGATGAGCGGAGTCAGCAGCCCCACCAGCGCCTGGCCCGAGCGGAGCCGGGCAACCTCTGCGTCGGTCGGCTTCTGGACCTTCACGATGCAGTCGGCCTGGGCATACAGCTCGGCCGCGGTGACGATCGTCGCGCCTGCGTCTTCGTAAGCCGCGTCCGGGAAGGCGGCCGCGGTGCCGGCGCCGTGCTCAACGAGAATGTCGAGACCCGCGGCCTTGAGCTTGCCGAGGGCGTCCGGCACCAGCGCCACGCGGCGCTCGCCGGGCAGTGTCTCTCTCGGAACGCCTACTTTCATGGGGGCTCCTGGGGTTGAGGGGAATTGGCTACAGGATACGCCGAGCCCGTTGCCCCGGCTCAGCACCGCCGACGGCCGGCAGGCGTCGCGCCCTTGCCGTCATCCCGGCGCGACCCGGACGTCGTCGCCCTCGAACGCCGCGATCGCGCGCCGGAACTCCTCCGGGATCGGGACCGGCCGGCGCGTCTCGACCTCGATGAACACGAGCGTCATCCGGGCGGCGCACATCAGGCGCTCGTCGTCGACCCGGTATGCGGCGCCCTCGACCGTGACGCTGCTGCTGCCGATCCGGGTGGTCCGCATGTGGACGTCCAGCAGGTCGTCGAAGCGGGCCGGCGCCTCGTAGGCGACCTCGAGCGAGCGCATCACGAACTCGCGGTCGCCCTGCCAGTACCCGTGCAGCCCCAGGTGGCGGTGGTACTCCAGCCGCGCGATGTCGAAGAAGGGGAGATAGCGCCCGTAGTAGACGACCCCCTGGGCATCGGTGTCGGAGAACGAGACGCGCGAGAGCGCTGCGTACTTGAACGGCGGGTGCCGGTCCGACAGGCGGCCGGTCTCGAGGTTCGTCACGGGCGGATCTTACGATGGGCGGCCGCGGGCACGGCTGGTGAGGCGGAGGATCGGCGATTGCCTCCGGGAAGTTCGTCTGCGCTACGCTGTCGATCTGCGCGCCCGTAGCTCAGTGGATAGAGCATCTGACTTCGGATCAGACGGTCGGGGGTTCGAATCCCTCCGGGCGCGCCAGAACAACAAAGACCAGGCTGTGGGTCTTCCTCAGCCCCAGCTATCCCTCGCCGGGATGATCGCCATCCACGCCGCCAACCGGATGTCGTCCTCGGTGATCGGCGGGAGCGGCTGGGGTGCCGGCGGCGCCTGGAGACCCTCGGCGTCGACGAGCGCCCGGAGGGCCTCGATGCGCGACGCGATCGGGGCGTGCTCGTCCTCGAGGATCCGCCCGACGTCCCGCGAGATGTGGAGCGGCCACCGCTGGGCCAGGGCGACAGCGACACGGGTCCGCTCGTTCATGCTGAGGCCCGACGTCCCGTCACGGACGAGGTCCGCCGCGCGCCGCAGGACGCCGCGGACGTCGGGCTGAAGGTTCGCAGGATCGGTCAGGCGCATCCACGAGCGCCAGATGGCCGCGCGCGCATCCGGCCAGGCATCGAACACGCCGTCATACGCAGGTGCCGGAAGCTCGGCATAGGTCGACCGGTCGCCAGGGTCGGCGTCGCTCAGGCATCGCAGCGGGCTCTCGTCGACCTCGGCGGCACCGGAGTCGTCACGCCGGACGCCCCAGAACGCCGTCGCCGCCACGAATGCGAGCCGCGCCTCCCGGTCGGGGCCCACCTCGGTGGCGAACACCCAGCCGTGCTCCGTCGCCAACGTCGACCGGAAGCCGGTGCCCGACGCCATCGGGAGGTCCTCAACCCTGCTCCGGATGAGCCCGTCCTCCAGCGCGATCGCCAGCCGCCGCCGGTACTCCTCCCCGGACAGGGCGGCGGAGTCGCCACCAGATTCGAATAGCTCGGGGCGCTCCTCGCGGAGCTTCTCGATCTGCTCGCGGTTGTCGGCGAGGACAACCTCGATCCGCTTCGCGCGCTGTCCCGGGATGACGTCGCCGATCCCGATCGAGACGGCCGCGTAAGCGATCTTCCGCTGGATCGTCTCCTCGAGCCCGAGCAGCTCGTCGAGGTTGGTCGCCGGGAAGAAGCACCCGAGGTGCACCTCGCGGTGGCGGCTCCCGATGCGGTCGATCCGGCCGTGCCGCTGCACCAGCCGCATCGGGTTCCAGGGCAGGTCGTAGTTCAGGATGCGCCCGGCCTGCTGGAGGTTCACGCCCTCCGACAGGACGTCCGTGGTGAGAAGGATGTCGTAGCGGTCGGTCGCGGTCGGGACGCCCGCGGCCGTGAGCGGCCCCGCCGTCGCAGGCGCGA
>DAOTXE010000077.1:0-17957 GCA_034435355.1 Chloroflexota bacterium | reverse complement strand
GAAAAGTTACCGGCCGGAGGAACTGTTCGATGATAACGGCGCCCTCGTGCCGGAACTGGCGGAACTGGCGCCCTCGGGCGCGCGGCGCATGGGTGCCAACCCGCACGCCAACGGCGGATTGCTCCTGAAGGATCTGAAGCTGCCGGATTTTCGCGATTACGCCGTGGCGATGCCGCGGCCCGGCGGCGCGCACGGAGAATCCACCCGCGTCATGGGCACGTACCTGCGCGACGTGATGAAGCTAAACCGCGAGGCGCGCAACTTCCGGGTCATGGGTCCGGATGAGACTGCCTCGAACCGTCTCGGCGCGCTGTTCGAGGCGACCGAGCGCGCGTGGATGGCGCAAACCCTTCCGTACGACGATCATCTCGCGCCCGACGGCCGGGTCATGGAGATCCTGTCCGAGCACACTTGCCAGGGCTGGCTCGAGGGTTATCTACTCACCGGGCGCCACGGCCTGTTCTCCTGCTACGAGGCGTTCATCCACATTATCGACTCGATGTTCAACCAGCACGCCAAGTGGCTGAAGGTCACCAACGGGATCCCATGGCGCCGCCCGATCGCCTCGCTCAACTACGTCCTCAGCTCGCTCGTCTGGCGCCAGGACCACAACGGCTTCAGCCACCAGGACCCGGGCTTCATCGACCACGTGGTCAACAAGAAGTCCGAGGTCATCCGGGTCTACCTGCCGCCGGACGCGAACACGCTGCTGTCGGTTGTCGATCACTGCCTGCGCAGCCGGCAGTACGTCAACGTCATCGTGGCGGGCAAGCAGCCCGCCCCGACCTGGCTGACGATGGAGCAGGCCGTGCTCCACTGCACCCGGGGCATCGGCATCTGGGACTGGGCCAGCAACGACCAGGGCGGCGAGCCCGACGTCGTGATGGCCAGCGCCGGCGACGTCCCGACCCTGGAGGCGCTCGCCGCCGTCGACATGCTCCGCGAGCACCTGCCGGAGCTCAAGGTCCGCTTCGTGAACGTCGTCGACCTGATGCGCCTCGAGCCGGAAACCGAGCACCCCCACGGGCTGTCGCAGACCGAGTTCGACTCGCTCTTCACGCGCGACAAGCCGGTGGTCTTTGCCTACCACGGCTATCCGACGCTCATCCACCGGCTCACCTACCGGCGGACGAACCACGCCAACATCCACGTCCGTGGCTACAAGGAGGAGGGCACCACCACCACGCCCTTCGACATGGTCATGCTCAACGACCTCGACCGGTTCCACCTCGTGATCGACGTGATCGACCGCGTGCCGGGCCTCGGCGGGCGGGCCGCCCACCTGCGCCAGCTCATGGTCGATCGGCGCCTCCAGGCGCGGGCGTACACCCGCCTCGAGGGAGAGGACGCACCCGAGATCCGGGACTGGGCCTGGCCCCACTGAGCCGGACCGCCCGATGCGCATCCTCGTCGTCAACGCCGGGTCGAGCAGCCTGAAGCTCCGGGTGCTCGACCCGGACGACCGGATCGTCGGATCGGCGGACCTGCCGGCGCCGCGCGGGCAGGCCGACGACGCGGCGGTCGCGCGGGCGGTCGATTCGTTCGGGCCGATCGACGCTGTCGGCCACCGGATCGTGCACGGCGGGACCCGCTATACGCGGCCCGTCCGCATCGACCGCGAGGTCGTGGAGCAGCTCCGGGCGCTCACCGATCTTGCGCCCCTCCACCAGCCCAAGTCGCTCGCCGCGCTCGCGGTCGTGGAGGCGGCACTCCCGGACGTGCCCGCGGTCGCCTGCTTCGACACGGCCTTCCATGCCGGCATTCCGGCCGGCGCGTCGACCTATGCCATCCCGCGTGAATGGCGGATCCGCTGGGATCTCCGCAAGTACGGCTTTCACGGCCTGTCCCATGCGTACGCGTCGGGTCGGGTTGCCGAGCTGCTCGGGCGATCCCTCGCTGGCGTGCGGCTCGTCACCTGCCACCTGGGGGCGGGTGCGTCACTCGCGGCGGTGCTCGACGGCCGCTCCGTCGACACGACGATGGGCTTCACGCCGCTCGACGGCCTGGTGATGGCCACCCGTTCCGGGAGCATCGATCCGGGCCTCGTGCTCTGGCTGGAGGAGCACGTCCGGATGCCGCCCGCCGAGCTCGCCTCGACGCTCGAACATCGGTCCGGCCTGCTGGGCCTGGCAGGGACGGCGGACATGCGCGCGATCCTCGCCGCGGCGCAGGCCGGAGAGCCGGACGCCCTCCTCGCGCTCGACGTCTACCACCACCGGCTGCGCGGGGCGGTGGCGGCGATGGCGGCCGCGCTCGGCGGACTCGACGTGCTCGTCTTCACCGGTGGCGTGGGGGAGAACGCCCCGGCCGTGCGCGAGCGCGCGGCCCACGACCTGGCCTTCCTCGGCGTGTCGATCGACGCGGGGCGAAACCGGGCGTCCGGGGACGATCGCGAGATCGGCTCGCCGGGCGCCGCGGTCCGGGCGTTCGTGATCGCAGCGCGCGAGGACGTCCAGATCGCCCACGAGGTCCGGGCCGTCCTGGGGACCGCCCCCGCAGCGGGGGCCTGAGGGCCCGGGCGGCGAGGGTCGCCGAGCTGCCGAGCAGGCTGACGTGAATCGTGGTGAGCCCGGTGGGATTCGAACCCACGACGCAGGGATTAAAAGTCCCTCGCTCTGCCGCTGAGCTACGGGCCCACGCGGCGTAGACGATACCCGGCGCGGGCGGGCCGCATGGGGCGCGACGAAGCAAAGACGGCGGGTATAGACCGCGAGGACGATGCTCGCCGACGCTGTCATGGTGGCTCGTCGGGATCAGAAGAGTCCCGGCGGGAGCGGCTGATGGCCGTCCGGGTCACTCAGGTAGCCGGGTCCCGTCCCCGGCCGGTCCGTGTGGCCGAATTGCCAGACGACCCGAAGGCTCCGCGGGTCGATCACGACGATCCGCTGGCGGTCGTCATCGTTGATCGAGACGAGGCCGTTCGGCAGCGGCGTGGCGAGGCTCGGGTGGTCGAGCCGGCCGGACCCGCTCGCCGGAGCGTAGCGCCAGAGGAGCCTGCCCTTCGGGCTGATTCCGATGACCGCGCCCGGGCTGTGGTAGTCGGCGACCACGACATTGCCGTTGGCGTCGAGCTGCGCGTCGGAGGGGTAGAAGAGCGGAACATGAATGTCGAAGATGACCGTGCCGGCGGCATCGAGACGGGTGACCCGCGATCCCCGGATCTGGGTGATGAGAACGCCCCCATCCGGGAGCGGCGTCGCGCCGTTGGGTGCACCGTAGGTGAAGGGCGCGTTTGCGACGCAGGCCCCGGTTCGACCCCACACCCGGCGGATGGTCTTGTCAGGGGCAATCTGAAGGATCCGGCAGTTGCCGATGTCGGCGACCATGATGTCACCGTTAGCCAGCGGATACGCGTCGTCCGGCGTGTGGAGCTGGCCCTTCCCTGCGCCCGGCTGATCGTAGGAACCGTATTGCCAGATCACCTTCCGGGTGGCGATGTCGATCCTGTTGATCACCTGGTGGTCTTCGTCGTTGGTGACGATCGTCATGCCATCCGGCGAGATGAATGCGTCGTCGGCCGCGAACGCCTGGCCCTTGGGGAGGCTCCCGGCGACCGGGAACTGCCATAGGATCCGGCCGTCGTTCGAGATGACGAGCAGCCGGCCGTTGCCCCGATCGGCGATGAGGAGGGTTCCGGCGAAGGGAGCGCTGACGCTCGTGGCGCCGACCGGAATCGGGGTTGCGACGATGCTCGGGGCGGGGCCGGCGGCGCCACCGGCCGAGGCGCCGACGGACGGGCCCGCGGACGCGCCGCCGCGGGGTGAGCCGCCGTTGACGCGGCTCGGGCCCCCTGTCGCAGCGGAGCGGGCCGTACCCGGCGAGATCATCCTCGAGGCAGGCGCGCCGCAGGCGGCGACCAGCAGCAGGATCGCGACGAGCGGCCCGGCCAGTCGCCGCGTCGATGGGACGCCGGGGTTGACGATCATTCGTTCATCCTCGATCCGCTACCGAATCCGTGCTCGCTCCGTGACAGCTCGACGCCTGCTCCGCCGGCCGGCTCGAGGCGGTCGGCAAGCACCGTCTGAAGGATCCGCGTCCCGCGGAGGAGATGACTCTTGAACGTCTCGAGCGACACGTCGAGGTCGCGAGCGGCCTCGGCGTTCTCGAGGCCGACAACGCGGCAGAGGACGACCGCCGCGCAGTCCCTGAACGATAGCTTGACGAGGGCGCCGGCGAGGTCGGTGCTCGGCAGGCGGGCCGCCGCGCCAGGAGGAGTGCCCGACCGGGACCGGCGGGCGGCCGCTCGGGCCGCGGTCCGCACAACGGTCGCGTTGAGCCACGGCTCAAGCGACGGTTGCGGATCGGCCCGCTCGAGCGAGCGAAAGGCGACGACGAGCACGTGCTCGACGATGCCCTCCGCGGTCGCCCGATCGCCGGTCAGGTGGTAGGCGATGAGATAGAGGCGCGGACGGTGCGTGCGGATGACCTCGCGTTGCGCCCACTCGGAGCCCCACGCGCACCGTCGAACCAGCTCGCGCTCATCCACGAGGTCGTTGACGATCCAGCCCGGCGGTCTCCCAGCCCGGCGGACGCCCGCCGGGCTGGCTCGGCCGGCCAGGACCTCAGCCACCCGCACCCGGATTGCCGCCTCCGCTGTCGGTCGCGCCCGGCGCTCCGGGGCCGCCGTTACCCGGGCCGCAGTCCTGAGCCGCCGTCGCCGCGACGGCGGGCGCCGTGTAGCGTCCGGCGGCGAAGGCGATGCCGCCGAGGGCAAGGATTCCGGCCAGGATGAGGACGAGGTCGATCCGGCTCCGTCGCCGCGGGGATGGCCGCGTCGGGACAGTTGCCTCGTCCATACCGAGCGGTCCGCTCGCGGTGACCGATTCCGTGGGGATGCCGACGCTCGGCTCGATCGGTTCGGGCATGCTGGTCCTCCTACTCGTATCGCAGTGCGGCTATGGGGTCGAGAAGGGCGGCCTGACGCGCTGGCCAGACCCCGAAGACGACGCCGACGACCGCGCTGAAGGCGGCCGCGACGATGACGATGAGTGGGCTGAACACGAAACCCCAGCCGGCGATCTGGCCGATCACCGCAGAGATGACGAGGCCGAGGCCGATTCCTATGGCGCCACCGAGGAGCGAGAGCGTGAGCGCCTCGATGAGGAACTGGACCAGGATGTCTCGACTGCGGGCGCCGATCGCCTTCCGAATTCCGATCTCGCGGGTCCGCTCGCGGACGGAAACGAGCATGATGTTCATGATCCCGATGCCGCCGACGACGAGCGAGATCGAGGCGATCCCCGCCAGGAGGACGGCCAGCAGGGTCGAGACCGACGACGCCGCCCCAAGGAGCTGGGCCTGGTTGGCGATGGCGAAGTCGTTCGGTTGACCGGGGAGAATCCCGTGCCGGCCCTGAAGGGACGCCGTGATCGCCGCGGCGACGGCATCCATCTGGCCCACGGACGTGACGCTCACGCCGACGGTCCGGACGCTCAGCCCGCCGACGAACTCCGAGCGCACGGTGGACAGAGGGACAACGATCTGGTCATCCTGGTTGACGGCGGACGAGCCACCCTTGGGCTGGAGGATCCCGATCACACGAAACGGGATCCCGCCGATCTTGATATCCGTCCCGATGGCGCTGGCCCCAAGTCCGAGATTCGCCGCGGTCGTCGCTCCAACCACGGCCACCCGCAGCGCGAGCGATTCGGTCAGCGGGCTCAGGAAGGCGCCCCGCCAGACGCTCTGGTTGCGCACGACCGCGTAGGACGGCGTCGTACCGACGATCGTCGTGGTCGTGTTCTTCGTGCCGGCGATGGCCGGCTGCGTCGTCGCGATCTCCGGGGCGACCGCAGCCACACCGGCGAGCTGGGCCATCGCCGCCGCATCGTCGAGGGTGAGCGTGGTGGCCGAGCCGGGCTCGCCGGCGTTCGGTCCGCTGACGGCCCGGCCCGGGTTGACCGTGAGCAGATTCGTCCCGAGGCGGCTGAGCTCGGTTGTGATCCCGCGGGTGGTCCCTTCGCCAACAGCGACGAGGGCGACGACGGAGGCAACCCCGATGATCACCCCGAGCATGGTGAGGGCGGCCCGCAGGCGGTTCGATCGAAGCCGTGAGAGCGCCAGGCCAACGACCTCCAGCGAGTTCATGCGACCAGCCGCCCGTCGCGGACATGGACCTGGCGTTCGGCCGCCGCGGCGATCTCCGGTTCGTGGGTGATGAGGACGATGGTGCGACCGGAGCGGTGGAGCTCCTCGAGGAGGTCGATGACCTCGGCACCGCTCGCATGGTCCAGGTTGCCGGTTGGCTCGTCGGCAAGGATGACCGTGGGTTCAGTGACGATGGCTCGGGCGATCGCCACCCGCTGCTGCTGGCCGCCGGAGAGCTCCGTCGACTCGTGATCGAGGCGATCCCCAAGGCCGAGCCGTTCGAGGGCAGCCCGCGCCCGCGCCTCCCGCTCCCGACGCCGCACGCCCTGGTAGATGAGCGGCGCCGCCACGTTGTCGAGCGCGGACATCCGGGGCAGCAGGTTGTACGACTGGAACACGAACCCGATCTCACGACTCCGGAGCATGGCGAGCCCGTCGTCGTCAAGGTCCGCCACGTCGGTGCCGGCCAGGACGTATCGGCCCGTCGTCGGCCGGTCCAGGCAGCCGAGGATGTTCATGAGCGTGGTCTTGCCCGAGCCTGACTGTCCGATGACGGCGACGAACTCGCCCCGGCCGATGACGAGGTCGATGTGGCGGATAGCGGTGACGTCGATGCGACCGGTCCGATAGATCCGGCTGATGCCCTCGACGGTGATGATCGGGGTGCTCATGCCTAGCCGCCCCCACCGCCGTTGTTGGGAGCGGCGGGGAGCAGCCCCGGCAGGCCGCCACCGGAGGTGCTCGTGCCCGCGAGAGGGGCGACCGTCCCGGTGACGACGAGGTCGCCCACGGCCAGGCCTGCCTTGATCTCGGCCAGTGTCGCGGTGATGAGCCCCGCCTGAACCGATCGATCCTGCGGCGTCCCGGACCTATCGAGCACCCGGACGGTGTACTGGCCCGCTCCGCCGTTCAGTGCGATCGTCGGCACGGCGAGGACGTTCTGTGCGTGGGCCGTCGTGATCGAGACCTGGGCGCTCATCCCGGAGGACGTTCCCGCCGGCGGGGCCACCAGAGCGAGAACGATCGGGTAGGTCACCACACCGCCGGAACCGGGGATCGATCCGGTCGGCGAGATCGAAACGACGGTGCCGGTCGCAGTCACACCGAGCGCGGTGAGCGACACGTCCGCTCCCTGGCCCAGCTTGAGCGATGGCAGGTCGGTCTCGGTGACCGTGGCCGTGACCTGGAGCGATGCGTCGGCGACGGCGACGTCCACCCCCGGCGGCGCCGCCGCACCGGCCACGACGTTGACCGCGACGACGATCCCGTCCACCGGGCTTCGGAGGGTCGCCCCGTCGAGGGTGACCTGGGCGAGGCGGAGCGTCTCCTGCGCGCCGACCACGGCCGACTTGTCGGAGGCAATCGTGGCCGCCGACGGGCTCACGACCTTGCTCGCGTAGCCGTTCTGGGCAATCGACAGGGACAGCGCCGCGGAGGAGACCTGGCCGGCGGCCTGGGTCGCCGACGCCTTGATGGAGAGCTTCACGCTGTCGAGCTGCTGCTTGGCGGTGACGATCGCCGCCTGGTCGGACTGGACCGTCGCCACCGAGGGGCCGGCGGTCTGGTCGGCGGCAAGCCTGGCTTGGGCGGCCTGGAGCGCCGCCTGCGCTTGGCTGACCTTGAGCGCGTTGAGTCCGGCGGACTGGCTCGCCTGGGTGCTCGCGCTCGCCAGCTCGAGATTCGCGGTGTCGAGTTGCTGCTGGGCCTGGGTGACGGCGGCGCGGTCGGCCACGATGGTGGCCGCGTCCGGCGGCGAGACCGCGACGAGGTCGAGACCGAGCTTGGCCTGGGCTGCCTGGAGGGTGGCCTGCGCCTGGTTCACCTTGAGAGTGTTCGCCTGGGCGACCGCGGCTGCCTGGCTGTCGGCCGCCCGGCTCTCGAGGGTCAGGGTGTCGACCTGTTGCTGGGCGGCGACGATCGCCGCCTGGTCGGCCTGGATCGTCACCGTGGAGGGGGGCGCAGTCTGGTCTGCGGTGAGCCTGGCCCGGGCCGCCTGAACGGCTGCCTCCGCCTGGCGCACCTGGAGGGTGTCCTGCTGACTCGTGACTGATCCCGTCTGCCGGGCGAGACCGAGCTGCTGCTGGGCCTGAAGGATCGCGCCATAGGCGGCGGCCCGATCCGCGCCGCTCGTCCCGGCGCCGTCGACGGCGAGGCGGGCCTTGGCCGCGGCGAGACCGGCCTTGGCCAGCTGGAGCGAGGCGGTCGCGGCGGTGGTATCGGCGGTGGCGAGGACCGCGCCCCGGGTCACGTGGTCGCCGGTCTTCACTTTGACGGTTCTCACCAGCCACACCAGGCCTCCCGATCCGCCGGACGCTGGAGTGACGAGCTCGAGGACCGGGCTCGCGCCGAAGGCAAGATCGTAGGTCGCGGCCGAGCGGATCGATCCGCTGGCGACGGCCTGCTGGGCGACCGTCGTCCGGACCACCGCCGACGTCAGGTACTGGGTCGGGCTCGTGCCGAACGGCGAGACGATGACCGACCCGACGGCCACGATCGCAATTGCGAGGAGGATGATCGCTGCTGCGGCCTTCAACTTCATGCGGGATCCGCTCCAAGGTGCTCGACATTAGTCTGGCTAGGGTCCACCCGGGCTCGTTGCTCGCAGCCTAGGCAACGGCTGATGAATCCTCTGTGAATCCACGACGTCCGAGCCGGCGATCCGGGCGCGTTCGCGGCTGCCGGGCTGCAGGGGACCTGGGGAGGCGCGGCGACCCGATGGCGTCGGTCAGAGGCTGCGTGCGATCCCGGATGCCTCCGCATCGAGCCAGCCGCGCGGCGATGCTCTGGTGGCCCCGAGGCTGTCCGACGGTGCGCCTGACGAGGACCCAGCGGCCATCATCAGGCCAAAGGCACGACCGAGACACCCCCGATCACGCCCACATCGGCAAGATTCGGGCAGCGACCGGCCGCGCGTGGTGCGGCCGTCGGTCGCGCCAAGTGGACGCTGGTCGGTCACCGGGCGGTGACCGTGATGATCGAGGCAACCGGACTGATCCCCTCGCCACCGATCAGATACCCGATCCCACCGGCCACGGCCGTGGCCGCGTCCGAGACCGGGTACGGCAGCTTGCCGATGCGGGTGACGGTGCCGCTGGCCAAGTCGAGCTGCCAGAGCGCGTCCTGCGCACGGCTGCCCGTTCGCCCACCGGCGATGAGCACGGCTCCCCCGACGACGAGCGCCGAGGCGTGCGACAACCCATAGGCGAGGTGTCCGACGATCCGTGCACCACCGGTCCGCGGGTCGACGACCTGGATCACCCGCGTATCGCCCGATTGCGTGCTCCCGCCGATGACATACACCAGGCCGCCGACGACCGCGACCGCCGGATAACGGACGCCGACGAGGAGCTTCGCCACGATCCGAAAGTGGCGGCCATCGGTCGTCGCCAGCACCCGGACGTCCGGGCCGGCAGGCGTGCCACCTCCGATCACCACCATCTCCCCGGCTATCGAGATCGCCGCGAGATCCGCGCGGACGGCCGGCAGCTGGCCGGCGGCGATCGCCGCGCCGGTTGGGCCGACCCGCTGCACGACCGAGCCTGGCCCGACGCTACCGCCCCCGAAGACGAACCCGGAACCACCCATCACGGCTCCCCCCGCGTCGTGGACGGGAGCAGCCAAGGTCGCTTCGCTCGATACGCGGCCCGATCGGAGATCGATCCGCAGGATCGAACCGGTCGTTGTTCCTGTGCCCGTGAGACCACCGCACAGGAGGATCGCGGAACCGAACACGAATGCGACGGCTCGACTGCGCGCTGAGGGGAGCTGGATATCGGAGCGTGCCTCCCGGAACAGGAGCGCGGTAGACGACGCGATCGGCGTGGCGGACGGCATGCGGCCGACGGACAACGCCGCTGCGGTCGGCGACGCCGCTGCCGTCACAATGGCCGCGGGCAGACCAGGCTGAGAGGCCTGCCCGCAGGCCTCCAGCGCGAGCGCCGTCCAGAGCAGGGCGACCAACAGCCCAACCCGTGGCTGGGGCCGGGATCGGAGTCCGGACCCGGGGCAGCGCGAGTGCGACCGAGGCAATGTCATCCGCGGACGATACCCCGCGTGCACCCGCCCGACGGCCGGGCGGGCCGGGCCATACCTCGTTGGCCCGCCGAAATGGTTGCGCAACTTCGCGAACCCGGCTACTGTCCGCGGGTGCGCTGGCCCACCTTCTCGTCCGAGGCGAAGAAGAAGCTCTGGCGGCCCTGCCGGGAGGCACGGGCCCTGGGGCTCTGACGGCGCGCGCAGACGACGACCGGGGGCCTTCAGGGAACGGAGGCTCCGAGGGCCGCGGACACCGATGGTGACCGCGGTCTTTTGATTCGCCCCTCGGCGATCCGGCCCTCCGGCCCACCAGGACCCCGCGTCACATCGATCGACGCGGAGGACACCACGATGCAGGCAGCGATCCTGGGCGACGGCCCGTTCGGACGGGCGGTCGCGGACGCCCTCTTGGCACACGGTGCCCAGGCGCGCCTGGTCGGGCGGCCGGCGACCGGGCGGCACGAACCGGCGGAATTCGCTGAAGTCGACGTCGTGGTCGACGCGTCGCGCGGCATGGCCGTCCTGGCGAACGCCGAGGCGGCGGTCGGTGCGGGCATCCGGCGGCTCGTGATCGCGGCGACCGCCTGGGAGGAAGACCGGCGCGCGGTCGCCGAGCTGCTCCGAGCGCGGGGCGTGGCCGCCGTCTCGGCATCCAACTTCAGCCCCGGCGCCCTCGTCTTCGCCCGCCTCGTCGAGATCGCGGCGCGGGAGGCTGCCCGCCTGCCCGGCTACGAGCCGTACATCGTCGAATGGCATCGGCATGGGAAGGCCGACCGGCCGTCCGGCACGGCCCGCGACCTGGCCCGGCGAGTTCTCGCCGCCGACCCGGCCCGCGACCACGTCGCCTCGCCGGTGGGCGGTCCCGCGGAACCGGGCGCGCTCGAGGTCCTCGGGGTTCGGGCGGGCACGAACCCGGGCCGCCACCTCGTCGGCTTCGACGGCCCCGGCGAGACGATCGAGCTGACGCTCACCGCCCGGGACCGCAGCGCGTGCGCATTCGGCATCGTGACTGCCGCCGACTGGCTGCTGGCCGAGCCACGTCCCGCCGGCCTCCACTCGTTCGAGGCGGTGCTCCACCTCGGGGATCGCAGGGAGGCACGTGTTGTCAGCTGACACCGCCAACGTCCGCCCCACGAGGTCCGGCCCCCGGACTGCCTGGTCATCCTCGCGCCGCCCATTCGAAAGGAACCTTCCGATGACCTCGATCTCGCGCAATCCCCGCGGCACCCGTCCGGCGATCGGCGGCGCCCTGACCGCGCTCGTCACGCCGTTCACGCTCGAAGGGGCCCTCGACCAACCCGCCTTCCGGCGCCTCGTGAGCTGGCAGGTCCTCTCCGGCATCGATGGCCTGGTCCCGTGCGGGACCACCGGCGAGTCCCCCACCCTGGGCCAGGCGGAGCGCGAGCGCCTCATCGAGATCACGGTGGAGGTCGCGGCGACGCGCCCGGCTCGCCGCCGCGTGACCGTCGTCGCCGGCACGGGCACGAACGACACCGACGCGACGATCCGCGCGACGCGTCGAGCCGCCGAGCTGGGCGCGGACGCGGCCCTCGTCGTCGCGCCGTACTACAACCGCCCGGACCAGCGCATGCTCGAGAGCCATTTCCGGGCCGTGGCGGACGAGGGCGGCCTGCCCGTGGTCGTCTACAACGTCCCGTCGCGCACGGGCACCAACGTGGAAGCCGACACGTTCCTCCGGCTTGCAGCGCATCCCCGGATCGTGGCGATCAAGGAGGCCTCGGGAAACCTCGAGCAGATCGCGAGGATCTGCCGCGAGCGGCCGCGGGACGTCGCGGTCCTCGCCGGGGACGATGCGTGGACGTTGCCGATCCTCGCCCTCGGCGGCGATGGAGTCGTCTCGGTCGCCTCGAACGAGATCCCCGCCGAGATGGTCGCGCTGTGCGCTGCCGCCCGGACCGGCGACTGGGCCCTGGCGCGCCGGATCCACGAGCGGTGGCTCCCGCTCATGCTGGCAAACTTCCGGGGCGCCCCGAACCCGGTCCCGGCGAAGGCGGCGCTGGCCCTCATGGGACTCGCGACGGGTGCCGTCCGGCGCCCGCTCCTTCCGCTCGACGACGAAGCGCGCGACCGCCTCGCCCTCCTGCTCCGCTCGCTCGGGCTGCTGGAGCTCCCCGGCGGCCGTTCTGCGCCGGGGCCGGTGATGGCGATCGAGGGGGCGGCATGAGCGCCGGCACGACCGCCACATCCGGCACCCGGGCTGGCGCGAGCCCGGCGGAGCACGGCCCGTTCGGGGTGGAGGCGCCGTCGATGCCGGCCGCCACGCCGGACCCCACGCCGGACCCCACGACCGCCCGGCAGATCCTCGCCGCGCTCGAGGCCGGCCGGCTGCGGGCGGCCGCACCCGACCCCGCCGCGCCCGGCGGCTGGGCGCTCCGGCCGGACGCGCGCAGCGCCATCCTCGCCCTGTTCGCCGACCGCGCGACGCGGTCCTGGACGGCAGCCGAGGCGTTCGGGTTCGCGGACCGGGCCGGCCTTCCTCCGAAGGACATCAGCGGCTCGCCCGATGCACGGGCGGCTGCCACGGCCGGCCGGCCGTGGCGGATCGTGCCCGGCGGCACGGCGATCCGGGCCGGAGCGCACCTCGAGCCGGGCGTCGTCGTGATGCCGCCGTCGTACGTCAACGTCGGCGCCTGGGTCGGGGCCGACACGATGGTCGATTCGCACGTGCTCGTGGGCTCGTGCGCCCAGGTGGGGGCGCGCGTCCACCTCGCGGCGGGCGTGATCGTGGGCGGGGTGCTCGAGCCGGCCGGCGCTCGGCCGGTCATCATCGAGGACGACGCGTTCGTGGGTGCCGGCTGCCTGCTCCTCGACGGCGTGCTCGTCGGACAGGGCGCCGTCCTCGGCGCGGGCGTGACCCTGACGGGAACGTCGCGCCTGTATGACGTGGTCGGCCAGCGCGTCCTCGAGGGAACGGCCGACGCACCGCTCTGCGTTCCGCCCGGCGCCGTCGTCGTGCCGGGAACGCGCGCGCTGGCCGGCGAGTTCGCGGGGCTTCACGGCCTCGGCACGCAGGTCGCCCTGATCGTGAAGCATCGCGACGCGCGCACGGATGCCCGGGTCGCCCTCGAAGCGGCCCTCCGGTGACGATCAACGACGCCGGGCCCGCGGCGCGGGGTCCTCTGGCCGGGCCCGGGGCTCCTGCTCCCGGGCGTGCTCCAGGCACGCGGTCGGCGCTCGCCGCGGCGTCCGGCTCGCCGCCGGGGGTGGCCGTTCCCCGCCGGGGCCGGCCGGCATCCCGCAACGAGATCCTCCACGCCGACAGGCTGGGCGGGCTCGAGCCCGCCGATCTCGCCGCACGCTTCGGCACCCCCTTCTACGTCTACGACCTCGACGTGATCGACCGCCAGGTCGGGGCGCTCCGGGCGGCGCTGCCGGAGAGCGTCGAGATCGCGTACGCGGTCAAGGCGAACCCGGCGCTCGCCATCGTGGCCCACCTCGGCGGCCTCGGCCTCGGCGCCGATGTCGCCTCCGGCGGGGAGCTGGCGACGGCGCTGCAGGCGGGGATCCCGGCGGAGCGCATCGTCGTCACGGGACCGGGCAAGCGGGACGCGGAGCTGCGGGCGGCCGTCACGGCGCGTGTCCGCGCGATCACGGTCGAGTCGCCGGGCGAGCTCGAGCGCCTCGACCGGCTGGCAGCCGGGGCGGGCCGTCGCGTGCCCGTCCTCCTGCGGGCGTCGGTCGGGGAAGCGGCGAGCCTGGAGCGCGTTCGACTCGTCGGCGACGACGGGGCCGGCAAGTTCGGCATGGACGAGCCCGACCTGCGCGCGGCAGCTCGGGCGGCCGCCCGATCGCGGCACCTGGAGCTGCTCGGACTCCACCGGTTCGGGGCGTCGAACGTGCTCGATGCGTGGCGCCTGGCGGCCCACCTGAGCGAGACCATCGAGCTGGCACGTTCCGTGACCGAGCATGCCGGCGTCCCACTGCGTTTGGTGGACGCAGGGGGCGGGCTGGGCATCCCGTACGAGATCCACGAGGAATCGCTCGACCTCGGCGGACTCGGGCAGCGCCTTCGCGCCCTCGTGACGGGCTGGGCGACGATCCCGGGCCTGCGCGACGTCCGGCTCCTGATCGAGCCCGGCCGTTATCTCGTCGGGGCGGCGGGCGCCTACGTCGCCCGGGTCGTGGACCGGAAGCGCGTCGGCGAGGCGGAGGTCGCGATCCTCGACGGCGGCGTCCATCACCTCCTGCGGCCCGCGCTGGTGGGCCAGGAGCATCGGGTCCGGATCCTCGGGCAGGCCCCCGGCGCCGCACGGTCCTGGCCGGTCACGATCGCCGGACCGCTCTGCTCCGGGCTGGACGTCTTCACCGCGAACGCCGCGCTCCCGGCCCCGGCGGTCGGCGACCTGGTCGCCGTGCTCGATGCCGGTGCCTATGGCTACACCGAGTCCATGCCGTTCTTCCTGAGCCATCCCATCCCTGCCGAGGTCGCCATCAGGGGCGGGCGGGCGTCGCTGATCCGGCCTCGCGTGGATCCGGCGGACTGGCTCGAGCGACAGATCCTGCCGGCGTGGTGACCGGCTGGCGCTACAGATCCTGCCGGCGTGGTGACCGGCTGGCGCGACGGCCGCTTCGGCGCCGAACGGCCTTCCGGCGACCTCCCGGTATGATCGTGGCGTGACCGAGTTCTACGACATCGACCGCGCGAACGCCCGGATCCCGGAGGTCCGGGACGTGCTGGAGCAGCTTCGCTCGGGGCGCCGGGAGCTGATCACGCTCCGCGACCGCCTCGTCGCGGCCCGCCGGCGGGCGCAGACGGCAGGCGATGGACGCACGCTCGTCGACGAGGCGCTCGGCGAGGCAGCAGGAGGTGAGCCGGGTTCGAGTGCGCTCGAATCCCCGCGGGTCCTCGACGCGCGGATGCGCGCGGTCATCGACCAGATGGAGGCTGCCGTCGCCCGGCTGGACGCGTGGAGCGTCCAGCTCCGCGACATCGAGAACGGCCTGGCCGACTTCCCCGCGCTGGTGAACGGCCGCCAGGTCTGGCTCTGCTGGCAACTCGGGGAGGGCGAGATCCACTTCTGGCACGACCTGTCCTCGGGGTTCGGGGGCCGGCGGCCGCTGATCGAGCTCACGTGACGAGCGCGCGCTCCAAGGGGCCGGCGGACGGGGGAGGCCCCGGGGTCGCGACAGCCGCCCTGCCCCCGGGTTCAACGAGGCGGATCATCGAGCGTGGCCGGTCGAAGGCCTTTCGGCCCCTGCCGCGGGTTGTCCGCGCCGCGGCCGTCGAACGGGGGCTCGCGGCGTACGGCCGCGGGGCCTGGTACCTCGCCCACGAGGAGTTGGAGCCGGCCTGGATGGGCACCGACGATCCCTCCGAGCGGGCCCTGCTGAGCGGGCTGATCAAGCTCGCGGCTGCCTACGTCCACGCGGCCCGCGGCAATCCGCTCGGCGTGCGGACGAACCTGCGCGGCGCCCGGGACCGGCTTGCCACCGCGGCCGGCCTGCCGGTCAGCCCGGACGTGACGGCCGCCGCGGCGGCGCTGCAGGTTGGTCCGGCCGAAGTGGTGGGAACGCTGGGGGGCCCGACCGGGGCGGCCGCGTGGATCGACCTGCCGTCGCTCCTCGGCGCGGTGGACGACCGGCTGTCGCGCATCGAGGCGCGCTGTGCCGAGCCGCCGGGCACGGGCGCCGACGGCGTCGTGGCTGCAGCGCCGTCGCACGACGTCGCAGGGCCCGCCGGCCGGTTCCGGGGTGCTCCGGTCGAGCTCCTGCCTCTGCCCCTCCCCCGGAGTACCACCTGATGGATCCCCGCGCCCCGCTCCCCACGATCTCGGCCGAGGAGGCTCATGCCGCCCGCGCGGCCGCCCGGGCCACGCCGGATGGCCGCGACCTCCCGATCCTGCTCGACGTCCGCGAGCGCCACGAGTTCACGGCGGTTCGAGCGCCGGGCGCGCTTCTCTACCCGACCTCGTCGTTCCTCCACCGCTACGGGGAGCTTCCGCGCGACCGACCGATCCACGTGATCTGCCACACGGGCAGCCGGTCGGCGGCCGTGACCGACTTCCTGCTCCGAAACGGTTGGTCCGAGGTCTTCAACATCGCCGGCGGCATGAACGCCTGGGAACGTGCCGGGCTCGAGGTCCAGCGTGGAGCGCCGGCACCCGGCGAGGGCGAACCGCCCGCCTGACCCCGCCGGATGCCCCGCCGGGGCGGTCAGGCGGTGTGCTGACGCCGGCTGCGGAGGCGGCGAAGGAACGCGCGCGTCTGCTCCTTGTGGTTGAACGCATAGCCGAGGAGCAGGAGGAGCACGAAGTCGCCGGTCGCGACGCCGGCCGCGGCCAGGTACGAGAGCTGCTGGCCGACCGGGCCCCCGATGCCCAGAGCAGGCACGACGATGTAGAACAACCCGAGCTGGAAGAACGGCAGCGCTGGCGACAGATTCGCGCGCGCCGTTTCGGTCGACGGGCCGGCCGCGGTCGTTCCGCCGACCAGGAACACGTGCGAGCCGGAGACGATCGGCGCGGCATCCTGGAGCCCGAGGGCTGCCGGCAGGTCACTCGCCGCGAGGTGCACCCAGCGCGGGATGTTGCCCTTCGCATCGGGAATCGCCCACACGATCTCGCCGTTGGAGCCCGCGCCGCCCGCGTAGTAGAGGTTGGAGTTCGCCACCCAGCCGAACGCACCGCTGTGGGCGGCCGGCAGGTTCTGGGCGGGAGTGCTTGACGTGCCCCACCGGGTCACCTGGCCGAGGGTTGCCTTGTCGGGCGAGATGTCCCCCCGCAGGACGGCCGTCGTCGGCCCCGCGGCATCCTCGCCACCCCAGACGAACAGCTCCTGACCCAGGACGGATGCCACGGCGTGCACCCGCGGAGCCGGCTGGGCGGCGGCGCCGGCGCCGAACGACGTCAGGGGTGCCTCGGGAGCCCACGGCCCGAGCTTGCCGCTCGTCGCGTTGAGCGCCGACTTCCACACGGTGTTCACGGGGCCGTTCCCGTCCGTCCCGCCGACGAGGAAGATCCCGTCGCTCGCGACGGCGACCGCCGCGCCTGCCCGCAGCGCGGGGAGCTTCAGGGCCGTCGATTCGGTCCACGTGGAGATCGTGCCGGTGGCCGCGTCCGGCGTACCCGCGAACACCGTGTCGGTCGGCTTGCCGTCGGCGCCGAGGCCGCCGATCACGTACGCCGTGCCCGAGAAGAAGACGGCTGCCGCCTGGGCGCGCGGAGCCGGCAGCGCAGCACCCTGGCTCCAGGCGTCGATGTTGCCGTCGGGACGGATGACCGTCGCGAAGACGCTGGACTGGGGGGTCCCGGTCGCGCCCAGGCCGCCGACCAGGAGCGTCTGCAGGCCGGCCCCGACGATCGCGGCATCGGTGCGGGCCTCCGGGAGCGCCAGCTGGACCGGGTTCGGCTCCCAGGGCAGGATCGTCCCGGCGGGCGCGGGGCACGGCACGGTCTCGTTGGAGGCGGGGCAGAAGTTGACCGGGGTCACGTCGAGGGCGGGATTGAACACCTTGAGCGCGACGCCGACATCGATCGTGCTCTGCACGGTCGCGTAGAGCGCGCGGTCCGGCAGGTAGGCCATCAGCATGATGATCAGGACGAACCAGACGGTCGCCTTGACGCCCGCCCAGCCCCAGCCGTTCGCGTCGAGCAGCCCGAAGAAGGCCCGCCTGCGGACCACGGTGCCGCCTGGACCGAGCGCCTGTTCCGCCATCTACCCTCCGTGCCGGCGATCGACGGACCTCCCTGCCGTCGGCCGCGCCCGCGCTACCTGACCGTGAGCGTCCCGACCATGTTCGGGTGGACCGAGCAGACGAAGCTGTACGTCCCGGCGGGGAGCGCCGGGACGTCGTACGTCTGGGTGGCCACGCCAGT
>DAOTXE010000076.1:0-15549 GCA_034435355.1 Chloroflexota bacterium | reverse complement strand
TACTTCGTGATCGCCGCGGTCAGCGTCGTCTTGCCGTGATCGATATGGCCGATCGTGCCGATGTTGACGTGCGGCTTCGTCCGCTCGAACTTCTTCTTCGCCATCGCGTTCGCGCTCCCTGGCTCCTCGTCGCCGCGCCGAGCCCGCCTGGACCCGTCCCGGACCTCTGCCCCTTCTAGACCCTTGCCTTCTGGACGAGCTCCGCGGCGATGCTGCCGGGGACCTCGGCGTAGTGAGACAGCTCCATCGAGTAGCTCGCCCGGCCCTGCGTCATGGATCGCAGGTCGGTCGCGTACCCGAACATCTCCGCGAGCGGGACGAACGACTTGACGACCTGGGTCGTCCCGCGCGAGTCCATCCCCTCGATCTGGCCGCGCCGGCTGTTGAGGTCGCCGATCACGTCGCCCATGAACTGCTCCGGCATCGTCACCTCGACCCGCATGAGCGGTTCGAGGATGGCCGGGTCCGCCTTGTCCACCGCGGCCTTGACCGCCATCGAGGCGGCGATCTTGAACGCCATCTCGCTCGAGTCGACCTCGTGGTACGACCCGTCGAATACGGTGGCCCGAACGTCGACCATCGGGTACCCGGCGTAGATGCCCGTTTCCAGGGCCTCGCGGATCCCGTGGTCGACCGCGCGCATGTACTCGCGCGGGATCGTTCCGCCGATCACCTTGTCGACGAACTCGTAGCCCGAGCCCTTCTCGGCGGGCTCGAGCTTGAGCACCACATGGCCGTACTGACCCTTGCCGCCGGTCTGGCGGATGAAGCGGCCGTTCCCCTCGGCCGCCCGGCGCACGGTCTCGCGGTAGGAGACCTGCGGCTTGCCGATGTTGGCCGCCACCTTGAACTCGCGGACCATGCGGTCCACCAGGACGTCGAGATGCAGCTCGCCCATCCCCGCGATGAGCGTCTCGCCGCTCTCCGGGTCGGTCTTGACGCGGAAGGTCGGATCCTCCTCGGCCAGGCGCTGGAGGGCCAGGCCCATCTTGTCCTGGTCCATCTTCGTCTTCGGCTCGATCTTCACCTCGATGACCGGCTCCGGGAAGGTCATCGACTCGAGGATCACGGGGTGCTCGGGGTCCGCCAGCGTGTCGCCGGTGAAGGTCTCCTTGAGACCCACCGCCGCGGCGATGTCACCCGCGTAGACCTCGTCGATCTCCTCACGGTGGTTCGCGTGCATCTGGAGGATGCGGCCGATCCGCTCCTTCTTGCCCTTGGAGGAGTTGAGCACGTACGAGCCGGCCTTGAGCGTCCCGGAGTAGACCCGGAAGAAGGCCAGCTTGCCCACGAACGGGTCGGCCGCGATCTTGAACGCGAGCGCGCTGAACGGCTGGCCGTCGTCGACCGTTCGGAGCACCTCGGCGTGCGTCAGCGGCTGCTCACCGATCACCGGAGGGACGTCCAGTGGCGACGGAAGGCAGGCGACGACGGCGTCGAGCATCGGCTGGATGCCCTTGTTCTTGAGGGCGGAGCCGGCGAGGACGGGAACGATCCGGTACTGGAGCGTGCCCAGGCGCAGCCCGCGCACGAGCTCCTCCTCGGAGATCTCGGCTCCGTCGAGGTACTTGTGCATCAGGAGGTCGTCCATCTCGGCGACCGCCTCGACCAGGCGCTCCCGGTGCTTCTTCGCATCGGCGAGGTACGCCGCCGGGATCTCCTTGACCTCGATCTCGGAGCCGAGGTCGTCGCGGTAGACGATCGCCCGCATCCGGATCAGGTCGATCACGCCGAGGAACTTGTCCTCGCTGCCGAGCGGCAGCTGGATCGGGACCGCGTTCGCCCCGAGGCGGTCCTCGATCATGCCCACGCAACGCCAGAAGTCCGCGCCCGTCCGGTCCAGCTTGTTGATGAAGCAGATCCGGGGCACCCGGTAGCGATCCGCCTGGCGCCAGACCGTCTCCGACTGCGGCTCCACACCGGCCACGCCGTCGAAGACGACCACCGCCCCATCGAGGACCCGCAGCGAGCGCTCGACCTCCATGGTGAAGTCCACGTGCCCGGGCGTATCGATAATGTTGATTCGATGATCGTCCCAGAAGCACGTTGTGGCGGCCGCGGTGATGGTGATTCCCCGCTCCTGCTCCTGGGGCATCCAGTCCATCGTCGCGGCGCCTTCGTGCACCTCGCCGAGCTTGTAGATCTTCTTCGTGTAGAAGAGGATCCGCTCGGTCACCGTGGTCTTGCCCGCGTCGATATGCGCGATGATCCCGATGTTGCGGGTGCGCTCGAGCGGGTAGAGGCGGGGCACGGTCAGGGTCTCCGGTCTACCACTTGAAGTGGCTGAACGCCTTGTTGGCGTCGGCCATCTTGTGGGTGTCCTCGCGACGCTTCACCGCCGCCCCGAGCCCGTTCGAGGCGTCGACGAACTCGGAGGCGAGCTTCTCGCTCATGCTCTTGCCGTTGCGCTTCCGGGCGGCCTGCACGAGCCAGCGGACACCGAGCGAGAGGCGACGATCGCCGCGGATCTCGACCGGGACCTGGTAGGTGGCACCGCCGACGCGCCGGGGCTTGACCTCGATGATCGGGGTCGCGTTGCGGAGGGCCGTCTCGAGCACCTCGAGACCCGGCCGCTTCGCCTGCGCCTCGGCCCGCGCGAGGGCCTGGCGGAGGATCCGGTTCGACAGGATCTTCTTGCCGTCCATCATCAGCTTGGCGGAGATGCGGGCGGTCGTCCGGTTCGCCGGAATCGTCTCGTATTTCGACTTGCGGGGAATGCTGACGCGACGCGGCATGGTCCCTACTTCTTCTGGCCGGGCAGGCTCGCGGTCGCCTTCGCGCCGTACTTCGAGCGGCCCTGCTTCCGGTCGCGGACGCCAGCGGTGTCGAGCGCGCCGCGGATGATGTGGTACTTCACGGACGGGAGGTCCTTCACGCGCCCACCGCGCACGAGCACCACCGAGTGCTCCTGAAGGTTGTGCCCGACACCCGGGATGTAGGCCGTGACCTCCATCTGGTTGGTGAGCCGGACGCGGGCGATCTTGCGCAGTGCCGAGTTCGGCTTCTTCGGCGTCATCGTGCGAACCTGGAGACAGACGCCGCGCTTCTGGGGAGCACCCGGGATCGGCAGCTGGCGCTGGTCAAGGCTGTTCCAGATCCTGCGCATGGCGGGAGCCTTGACCTTGGCGATCTTCGGCTTCCGGCCGTGGCGCACGAGCTGGCTGATGGTCGGCACGGAGACGCTGTTCCTTTCTCGTGGTCTGCTGGTCCGGCGGCCCCGCCGCCCGGCGTCATCCGGATGGCGATGCGGGCCGCCCGCCGCCCGACGCGGTGAGCGCGAGCGGGAGCACACGGCTACGACCGACCGGTCGCGGCCGCGAAGGCGGAGTTTAGCAGCGTGGCCGCGGACGTGTCAAAGACCTGTCAAAGACCTGACGTGTCAAAGACCACGCCTGCCCGCCGCCGGGTGCCGTGCCGGCGGGCACGGCACCCGGCGGCGATCACGCTCGGCCGTCGAGCTCGCCCGGATCGGGCGTCGCCGCGATGCTGCCGCCGGCGTCGGAGAGGAATGGGTTGAAGGCGTCCTCGACCCCCTCGCCGGCCCCGTCGCCCTCGATCTCGCCGAGCAGCGCCGAGAGACGCAGGGAGTCGTCATCGGCCGGCGCGTCCGCGACATCCTCGAGGAACGGGTTGTAGGCGGAGTCCCCGAACTTGGCCGGGAGCTCGCCGCCGGCGAGCGCCTCGGCCGCGCGCCGCCGATCCGCCTCGCGACGGACGGCGACGTTCGCCGGGGCCCCGGTGCCGGCCGGGATGAGCTTGCCGATGATGACGTTTTCCTTGAGGCCGATCAGGTGGTCCTTGGAACCGTTGATCGCGGCCTCGGTGAGGACGCGGGTCGTCTCCTGGAAGGAGGCCGCCGCGAGGAAGCTGGCGGTGTTGAGCGACGCCTTCGTGACGCCGAGCAGGACGACCTGCGCGGTGGCGGGCTCGCCGCCCTCGGCGAGGACCCGGTTGCTGACCCGCTCGAAGTCGAGCCGGTCGATGAGCTCGGTCGGGAGCAGGTCCGTGTCGCCCGGCTGGTCGATGCGAACCTTGCGGAGCATCTG
Organism: Chloroflexota bacterium; assembly: GCA_034435355.1. Taxonomy (GTDB): domain Bacteria; phylum Chloroflexota; class Limnocylindria; order Limnocylindrales; family CSP1-4; genus CTSoil-043. Next base: position 11,503 of record DAOTXE010000076.1, on the reverse strand, counting down.
GCGGACGATGATCTCGATGTGCTTGTCGTTGATCGTGACGCCCTGGCTCCGGTAGACCTTCTGGACTTCCTTGACCAGGTACCGCTGGACCGCGTCCTTGCCGCGGGTGTCGAGGTACTCCTGCGGGTTGATCGGGCCGTCCGTGATCGCATCGCCCGCCCGGATCTCCTGGCCGTTCTCGACGAGCAGCCGGGCGTTGTGCGGAATCGAGTACTCGCGCTCCACGCGATCCTCGGCGCGGATCGCGAGCTCGTCGCCGTCCCGGACGAGGATCCCCTTCTCCGGCGAGACGATGTCCTGCCCGTCCCGGCCGCCATCCCTGGCCGACAGGCGGGCCAGGACCTGGCTCTTCTCGACGAGGTCGCCCGCGGCGGCCAGGAGCTCCGCCCCGGGCGGCAGCCGCAGCGGCGCATCGAACTGCTCGACGCTGGTGACCTTGACCTTCGTCCCCAGGTCGGCCCGGATGATCTCGACGATCCCGTCGATGTGGCTGATCTCGGCCTTCCCCTTCGGGATCCGCGCCTCGAACAGCTCCTCGACGCGGGGCAGGCCCGCCGTGATGTCGGCACCCGCCTGCGCCACGCCGCCGGTATGGAAGGTGCGCATGGTGAGCTGCGTGCCAGGCTCGCCGATCGACTGCGCGGCGATGATCCCGACGGCCTCACCGACGCCCACGAGTGAGCCCGTGGCGAGGTTGCGGCCGTAGCAGAACCGGCAGACGCCGTAGCGCGCCTCGCAGGTCAGCGGACTGCGGACCAGGACCTCCTGGACGCCGGCCGCGGCGACACGGGCGGCGAGCTCCTCGGTCAGCTCCTCGTTGCGCTCCGCGACGAGGGTGCCGTCGGCGGACGTGATGGTCGCGGCCGCGAAACGACCCACGAGCCGGCGGGCGAACGCGCCTTCCTCGCTCGCGATCTCGTCGGACTCGGAGCGGGTGATCCAGCTCCCCTCCTCCGTGCCGCAATCCTCGTCCCGGGTGATGACATCCTGGGCCACGTCGACGAGCCGCCGGGTCAGGTAGCCCGAGTCCGCCGTCCGGAGCGCGGTGTCGGCGAGCCCCTTGCGGGCGCCGTGGGTCGAGATGAAGTACTCGAGGACGGTCATGCCCTCGCGGAAGTTGCTGCGGACCGGGACGTCGATGATCCGGCCGGACGGGTCGGCCATCAGGCCGCGCATCGCGCCGAGCTGGCCGATGTTGCCCTTGTTCCCGCGGGCCCCGGAGGTCGTCATCATGGCGACGGCACTCTGCGGGTCCAGGTTGTCCATCATCTTGTCGGAGAGCGTCTTCGAGGTCTTCTGCCAGACGTCGACGACCGCTTCGTAGCGCTCGTCCTCGGTGATCAGGCCGCGCTGGTACTGCCCGTCGATCTTGGTGACCTGGCCGTCCGCCAGGGCGAGCAGCGCCTTCTTCTCGACCGGGACCTCGATGTCGGCGACGGCGATGGTCATCCCGCCGCGGGTCGCGTACTCGAACCCGATCCTCTTGACGCCGTCCACGAGGTGGGCGGTCGCGGTGGGGCCGAGCTGGCGATAGCAGCGGTCGACGAGGTCGCGGAGGTGCGTGCGGCGCATCTCGCGATCCAGGAAACGGAGCTGCTCGGGGAGCACCTGGTTGAAGATGATCCGGCCGACGGTCGTGACGAGCCGGCGGTCCACGAGCGATCCGGCAGCTACGTCCCACGTCCGGACGCTGACCTCGATCGGCTCGTGCAGGCGGAGGGACACCGGGTTGTACTCGACCTTGGCCCGCGGATCGTCGTCCGCGAACGGACGCGACGTCCGGGTGCTGCCGGCGGCCATCCCGCCGCTCGAGAGCTCGAACGCGAGCAGGGCGGCTTCCTCGTCCGCGAACGGGCGAGGCGCAGGGAGGTTCCCCTCGCGGTCTCGTGCGGGGACGTCCGTGGTCAGGTAGTAGCAGCCCAGGACCATGTCCTGCGTCGGGGACACGATGGGGCTTCCGTCGGCGGGTGAGAGCAGGTTCGACGTGGAGAGGAGCATCGTCCGCGCCTCTTCCTGGGCGGCCGTCGAGAGCGGCACGTGAACCGCCATCTGGTCGCCGTCGAAGTCGGCGTTGAACGCGGTGCAGACCAGCGGGTGAATCTGGATCGCGGAGCCCTCGACGAGGACCGGCATGAAGGCCTGGATTCCCAGCCGGTGAAGCGTGGGGGCGCGGTTCAGGAGGACCGGATGGTCCTTGATGACCTCCTCGAGCACGTCCCAGACTGCCGGGTTCACGCGCTCGACGATCCGCTTCGCGCTCTTGATGTTGTGGGCGAAACCCTTCTCCACGAGCTGGCGCATGACGAACGGCTTGAAGAGCTCGAGGGCCATCTTCTTGGGCAGGCCGCACTGGTGGAGCTTGAGCTCCGGCCCGACCACGATGACGGAGCGGCCCGAGTAGTCGACGCGCTTGCCGAGGAGGTTCTGGCGGAACCGGCCCTGCTTGCCCTTGAGCATGTCGCTCAGGCTCTTGAGCCGGTGGTTCCCGGTCCCGGCGATCGCCCGGCCGCGCCGGCCGTTGTCGACCAGGGCGTCGCAGGCCTCCTGCAGCATCCGCTTCTCGTTGCGGATGATGATCTCCGGGGCGCCGAGCTCGAGCAGGCGCTTGAGCCGGTTGTTCCGGTTGATGACGCGCCGGTACAGGTCGTTCAGGTCGGAGGTCGCGAAGCGGCCCCCGTCGAGCTGAACCATCGGCCGCAGCTCCGGGGGAAGGACCGGCAGCACCGACAGGATCATCCACTCCGGCCGGGTACCCGACCGGCGGAACGCCTCGATGAGGCGGAGCCGCTTGATCGCCTTCTTGCGGCGCTGGCCGGACGTGGTCCGAACCTCGACATGCAGCGTGCGGCCGAGCTCCTCGAGCTCCATCCGGGTGATGATGTCGCGCACCGCCTCGGCGCCCATGCCGGCCCAGAAGATCCGGCCGCCGCGGGCGCCCGCGCCGGCCCCGTACTTCTCGTCGAGGTAGCGGAAGTCGGTCTCCGAGAGCGTGACGAGCGGCTTGAGGCTCTCGATCTCGTCGCGCTGGCGGCGGATCTCGTCCTTGCGACCCTCGGCCGCCCGCTTCCGGTCCTCGCGCCGGGCGTCCAGCGCGGCGCGCATCTCGACCTCGAGATCCGCGATCTTCTGCTCCGTGGCGCGCTGCTCGGCCTGCTCCCGGGCCCGGAACTCCTCGGTGACCCGCTCGGACTCGGCCGTCGCGATCTTGCGAAGGCGGCCCGTCGCCTCCTTCGAACCCTTCTCGCCTGCGGCGAGGACCACCTCGCCCGTCGGCGCGAACGCGATCGTACCCTCCGTGACGCCCGTCTTGAGCTCGGCAAGGCGGGCCTGGATCTCCTTGGCGGCGCCGCTGATCTCGTCGGTCCGGCGAGACCGCTCGGCCTCGAGATCCGCCACCAGCGCGGCCTGGCCGGCGAGCAACTCGTCCTTCTGGCGCGTGAAGAGGGCGCGCTGCTCGTCCTCGAACTCGTCGCCGCCCTTGCCGGTCCCGGTGCGCCCCTCGGCCTCCTCGTCGAGAGCCATGAGGGCGCGCCTCCGCGCATCCTCGTCGACGTGGGTGACGATGTAGAGCGCGAAGTAGAGGATCCGCTCGAGGTTGCGGGGGCTGATGTCGAGCAGGATCCCCAGCCGGGACGGCGTGCCCTTGAAGTACCAGATGTGGCTCACCGGGCTCGCGAGCTGGATGTGGCCCATCCGCTCGCGCCGCACCTTGGCCCGGGTGACCTCGACGCCGCACTTGTCGCAGATGATGCCCTTGTAGCGGATCCGCTTGTACTTGCCGCAGTAGCACTCCCAGTCCTTCGTGGGACCGAAGATGCGCTCGTCGAAGAGGCCGTCCTTCTCTGGCTTGAGCGTGCGGTAGTTGATCGTCTCGGGCTTCGTGACCTCGCCCGACGACCAGTCGCGGATCTGCTCCGGCGACGCCAGCGAGATGCGGATGGCGTTGAAGTTGTTGACCTCGAGCATGGTTCTCCTCCGCGCCGCCGCGGCTCATCAGCGGCGCGATACGGATCGGGTGCGAGCGGGACCGGGCCGGCCGAGCTCCGGGCCCGCGGGGTGCGGCGGGTTAGTCTTCGAACCCGGCGAGGTTGATCCCGCCGAGATCAGGGAGTGGATAGGCGGAAACGTCTTCCACGAACCGGATCTCCTCGTCGTTCTCGTTGAGGATCTCGACGCTGAGGCCCAGGCTCTGGAGCTCCTTGATGAGGACCTTGAACGACTCCGGCACGCCGGGCGGCTGGATCTCCTCGCCCTTGACGATCGCCTCGTACGTCTGGACACGCCCCATGACGTCGTCCGACTTGACCGTGAGGAGCTCCTGCAGGATGTTCGCGGCACCGTAGGCCTCGAGCGCCCAGACCTCCATCTCACCGAAGCGCTGGCCGCCGAACTGGGCCTTGCCGCCGAGCGGCTGCTGGGTGATCAGGCTGTAGGGGCCCGTCGACCGGGCATGGATCTTGTCCTCCACCAGGTGGTGGAGCTTGAGCATGTAGATCTGGCCCACCGTGATGTCCCGGGCGAAGCTCTCGCCGGTCCGGCCGTCGCGCAGATCGATCTTGCCATTCTCCGGGAGGTGACCGTCCACGGCCCAGTCGACCTTCGCCGCCCGGAGCGCGTCGCGGATCTGCTCCTCGGTTGCGCCATCGAAGACCGGCGTGGCGGCCTTGTAGCCGAGGGTCGCGAGCGCCCAGCCGAGGTGAGTCTCCAGGATCTGGCCGATGTTCATGCGGCTCGGCACGCCGAGCGGGTTGAGGACGATGTCCACGGGGGTGCCGTCCGGCAGGAACGGCAGGTCCTCCTGGGGCAGGATCTTGGCGATGACGCCCTTGTTGCCGTGGCGGCCGGCCATCTTGTCGCCGACGCTGACCTTGCGCTTCTGGGCGACCGAGACGCGCACGAGCTTGTTCACGCCGGGCATCAGCTCGGAGTCCTCGCGCGTGAACACCTTCACGTCGACGACCTTGCCCCGCTCTCCGTGGGGCAGGCGCAGCGAGGAATCCTTCACCTCGCGGGCCTTCTCGCCGAAGATCGCCCGCAGCAGGCGCTCCTCGGCCGTCAGCTCCGTCTCGCCCTTCGGCGTGATCTTGCCGACCAGGATGTCGCCGGGTCGAACCTCGGCGCCGATGTAGACGATCCCCTCCTCGTCGAGGTCCTTGAGGGACTCCTCGCCGACGTTCGGGATGTCGCGGGTGATCTCCTCGGGCCCGAGCTTCGTGTCGCGCGACTCGATCTCGTGCTTCTCGATGTGGATGCTGGTGAACAGGTCTTCGCGGACCAGCCGGTCGCTGATGACGATCGCGTCCTCGTAGTTGCCGCCCTCCCAGCTCATGAACGCCACGAGGATGTTCCGGCCGAGGGCGAGCTCGCCGCCGTCGGTCGACGACGAGTCGGCGATCGGATCGCCGACCCCAACCCGGTGGCCGACGTCCACGATCGGGCGCTGGTTGATGCACGTCCCCTGGTTCGAGCGGACGAACTTCTGGAGCGGGTAGGAGCAGAGCTCGCCGGCGTCCTCGTCGACGAGGATCCGGTCGGCGGTCACCGAGGTCACGACCCCGGCGCCGCGGGCAAGAACAACCTGGCCCGAATCCTGGGCCGCGCGACGCTCCATCCCGGTGCCGACGATCGGCGCCTCGGGTTCGAGGAGCGGGACAGCCTGGCGCTGCATGTTCGAGCCCATCAGGGCGCGGTTCGCGTCGTCGTGCTCGAGGAACGGGATGAGAGCCGTGGCGACCGAGACGACCTGCTTGGGGCTCACGTCCATGTACTCGATGCGGTCCGGCGCGACCTCCGGGAACAGGTCCCGGTACCGGCACGGGACGCGCTCGGTGATGAAGTGCCCCGCCTCGTCAAGGGCCGCGTTGGCCTGCGCGACGTGATGCTCCTCCTCCTCGTCGGCGGCGAGGTAAACGATCTCGGCGGTCACGATGGGTCGGATCGGGAAGGCCTGCGCCTTCTGGCGCTTCAGCTCCGCGGCGGCGGGGCCGGTCAACGCCTCGCCCTTGCGGACGATGACGTCGCCGCCCTTGCCCACCAGCTCAGCCCCGGCCTCGCAGGTCGCGAGATCCGGGTCGTCCCAGGCCACGCTGCGCTTGACCTTGCGATAGGGCGTCTCGATGAACCCGTAGTCGTTGATCCGGCCGAACGTCGCGAGCGAGCCGATCAGGCCGATGTTCGGACCCTCCGGCGTCTCGATCGGGCAGATCCGGCCGTAGTGGCTGTGGTGGACGTCGCGGACGTCGAAGCCGGCGCGCTCACGGGACAACCCACCCGGGCCCAGCGCGGAGAGTCGCCGCTTGCTGGTCAGCTCGGCCAGGGGGTTTGTCTGGTCCATGAACTGGGACAGCTGGCTCCCGCCGAAGAACTCCTTCATCGCCGCCGACACGGGCCGGATGTTGATGAGCGCGTTCGGGGTCGCCTTGTCGATCTCCTGGATCGTCATCCGCTCGCGGACCACGCGCTCCATACGGAGAAGCCCGATCCGGAACGCGTTCTGGATCAGCTCGCCGTTGGCCCGGATGCGCCGGTTGCCGAGGTGGTCGATGTCGTCCGGCTGACCGCCCCCGTTGTTGAGGATGATCAGCTGGCCCACGATCGCGGCGATGTCCTCGCGCGTGATGGTCCGGCCGAGATGCGGGTTCGCCTGGTCCTCGCCGGGCAGGTCGAAGCCCATGCGGACGGCGATCGCCCCGAGCTTCTTGTTGAACTTGTAGCGTCCGACGCGCCCCAGGTCGTAGCGCCGGAAGTTGAAGAACAGGCTTTCCACCAGCTGCCGCGCGTTGTCCCCCGTCGGGGGATCGCCGGGGCGCAGCTTCTTGTAGACCTCGATGAGGGCCTCGGCCTGCGTGTTGGTCGGATCCTTGTCGAGCGTCGACGCGATGTACGGATGCTCGGGGTTGTCGTCGAGGCCGGCGAAGAGGGCCGCGATCTCATCGTTGCGCTCGTAGCCGACGGCGCGCAGGAAGGTCGTCGCGGCGATCTTGCGCTTGCGGTCGACCTTGACCGACAGCAGGTCGCGATTCGACGTCTCGAACTCGAGCCACGCGCCGCGGTTGGGGATCACCTTGGCCGTGTAAAGGTCCCGGCCGGAGCTGGGATCCTCGACCTTGCCGTAGTAGACGCCGGGCGAGCGGACGAGCTGGCTGACCACGACGCGCTCGGCGCCATTGATGATGAACGTCCCCAGCTCGGTCATCCATGGGTAGTCGCCCATGTAAACCCGCTGGCGCTGGATCTCGCCCGTCTCCTTGATCAGGAGCTCCACGTTGACGTACAGCGGCTTGCTGAAGGTCTGATCCCTCGTCCGGCACTCGAGCTCGGAGTACTTGGGCTCCCCGAACTCGTAGTCGAGGAACTGGAGCTCCATCACCTTGCCGGTGAAGTCCCTGATTGGGCTGATCTCGTCGAACAGCTCCCGCAGCCCCCGTTCGATGAACCAGGCGAAGGACCGGACCTGGAGCTCGATCAGGTTGGGGATCTCGCGCTTCTCCGAGATCCGGGCATACGAGATCCGGCCGGATGGCGCGAGGGACGGGGAATCAGCGACAGGCAGCATGAACCGCTCCTTGACGGAGGAGGGAGAGGGTGGAGAAGGCCGCGCTCACGGAATTGGAAAGTGTATCGCTCTCGCTGGATCTGTCAACCACGCACGAAAGACCGGGGCGGTGAGGCTTCACCGTCCCGGCGAGGCGGCCGCAGCCCGGCCGGACCGCAGGGTCCGGCCGGCGCTCCCGGCGACGAAGACCGCCGCTACTTGATCTCGACCTTCGCGCCCTGCGCCTCGAGGGCGGCCTTGATTTTCTCGGCCTCGTCGCGCGCGACGCCCTCCTTGACGGGCTTCGGCGATCCGTCGACGAGATCCTTGGCCTCCTTGAGCCCGAGGCCGGTGAGCTCGCGCACAACCTTGATGACCGGGATCTTGTTCGGCCCGATCTCGGCGAGAATCGCCGTGAACTCGGTCTGCTCCTCGGCGACCTCGACGGGCGCGGCGGCCACCGGGGCCGCGGCAGCGGCAACCGGGGCGGCGGCCGTGACGCCGAACTTCGCCTCGAACTTCTTGATGAAGTCGGCGACCTCGACGAGGGTCATCGCGCCGATCTGGTCGAGCAGCTCGTCCTGGGTGAGCGTTGCCATGGGGTTCATCTCTCCTTGCGGGGGTCGCCCGCGGTCTGCGAGCGTGGGGGTGGCAATCCGGAGCGCGACTAGGGTGCGGAGCCTGCCTTCTGCTCCTGCAGCCGGGTCAGGGCGTAGCCCAGGTTGCGGAGGTTGGCGGCCAGCAGACCGGCGACGTGGGTCGCGGGAGCACCGAGCGCGCCGCCCAGCTGGGCAAGGAGAACGTCGCGGGAGGGAAGCGTGGCGAGCCGGGTGACGCCGTCGAGGTCGAGGGGCTTCCCGCCGACCACGCCGCCCGTGACCTTCACGATCTTGTAGGGGCGCAGGGCGTCGAGGACGGTCCGCGCCACGAGCGCTTCGTCCCCGCTCCCAAAGGCGATCGCCGACGGTCCGCGGAGGAGCGGGGCGATGCCGGGCTTCCCTTCCTGCTCGGCGGCGATCCGCATGAGCCGGTTCTTCACGACCCTGTAGGTGACATTCTGCTTTCGTAGCGCCCGCCGGATCTCGCCGAGCTCCTTCACGGTCAGGCCGCGATACTCGGTGGTGACGAGCGTGGTGCTGCGGGACAGGTCGTCCCGAAGCTCACCCACGGTGGCGCGTTTCGCGTCCGTCGGCATATGGCCCTCATCTGCGCAGCGCGCGTCCGGCGCGCCCGGTGGATCCACCCGGCGGGATCCCCTGCCAGACGGCGCATCCTCGCGTCCTGCAGGGTCCGCTGCGGGCACCCCCGGTGGGAGGGCTCGCCCTCGGCGTCCTGCCTCGGCATGCTCGTCGGCGTCCCCGGATGCCCGTGCCTCGGGTATCCGATCCGGTCCGACGGATCAAGCCCCGACCGGCGGCCCACCCCGGGGGTGGTCAGCGGTCCGCGGGCACAGGCTGTCTGCGGCGGTCCGTCTTCGTGCTTGGCGGTGCGCTTCTCGGTCACCGCGGCGTGTGATGGTACAGCCTGCCGGCGCATCGCGCCGGCAGGCCGAGCATGCGTCAGGCGGCGCTGGCGACGGCGAGCAGGCCCGGCAGATCCACGCGGATCCCGGGGCTCATGGTGCTCGCGATCGTGAGGCCCTTGAGATAGGTGCCCTTGGCACCGGCGGGCTTGGCGCGGTTGATCGCGTCGAGGAGGACGGCCAGGTTGGCCACGAGCGCCGCCGCGTCGAAGCTCGCCTTCCCGACGGGCACGTGGATGATGCCCGCCTTGTCGACCTTGAACTCCACCCGGCCCGCCTTGACTTCGTTGATGGCGCGCTCGACGTCGAAGGTGACCGTCCCCGCCTTCGGGTTCGGCATCAGGCCACGGCGGCCCAGGATCCGGCCGAGCTTGCCGACCATTCCCATCATGTCCGGCGTCGCGACCGCGACATCGAACTCAAGCCACCCACCCTCGATCTTCTTGACGAGGTCCTCGCCGCCCACTTCGTCGGCCCCCGCGCGGAGCGCCTCCTGGGCCTTCTCGCCCTGGGCGAACACGGCCACCCGGACGACCTTCCCGGTCCCATGGGGCAGGACCACGGTTCCGCGGACCATCTGGTCGGCGTGGCGCGGGTCGACGCCGAGGCGGAGGTGGGCCTCCACCGAAGGGTCGAAGTTCACGATCGACGTCTGCTTCACCAGGTCGACCGCGTCGGCGGGCGGATACGCCCGGGTCCGATCGACGAGCGTGAGCGCTTCCTGATACTTCTTGCCGTGCTGGGCCACGTCCGGCTCCTTGAGCTGGCGGCCGGCGTTCCGGCCTCCCCCATGTCGCGGGGTCGTCGTCCGGCGCGAGCGCGGCCGGAGCGCGTCGTCGTCGGACTAGCCGACGACTTCGATGCCCATGCTGCGGGCGGTTCCCTCGACCTGCCGCATGGCGGCGTCGATGTCGTTCGCATTGAGGTCCGCAAGCTTCTGCGAGGCGATCTCGCGCAGCTGGTCGCGGGTCACGCGGCCGGCTGTCTCACGGCTCGGTGTCGTGGCGCCCTTGTCGATGCCCGCGGCCTTGCGCAGGAGGTCGGCGGCGGGCGGCGTCTTCAGGATGAACGTGAAGGAGCGATCCTCGAAGACCGTAATCTGGGCGGGGATGATCTGGCCTGCCTTGTCGGCGGTCTTCTCGTTGTAGCTCTTGGTGAACTCGACGATATTGATGCCGTGCGGGCCGAGCGCCGTTCCGACGGGAGGCGCCGGGGTGGCCTTGCCGGCCGGCAGCTGGAGAGTGAGAACGATCCGGATCTTCTTCGCCACGGTGGCCGATGTTCCTTTCGATCAGAGCTTCTCGACCTGGAGGAGGTCGAGCTCGACGGGGGTCTCTCGGCCGAAGATGCTGACGAGGACCTTGACCTTGTTCCGCTCCGGGTCCACTTCGTCGACCGTGCCGACGAACTCGGCGAACGGCCCGTCCGTCACCCGGACGCTCTGGCCCTTCGTGAACGCGACGCGGTACTTCGGCGTCTCCACGCCCATCTGGCGGAGGATCTGCTTGACCTCGTGCTCCTCGAGCGGGATCGGCTCGCTCCGGCTGCCCGGGATGTTCCCGGTGCCGACGAAGCTCGTGACCCCCGGGGTGTTGCGGACCACGTACCACGACTCGGGGTCGTAGATCATCTCGACGAGCACGTAACCGGGGAACACCTTCTTCTGAACGGTGTGCCGCTGGCCCTGCTTGATCTCGATCTCGTCCTCCATCGGGACGAGGACCTGGAAAATCTTGTCTTCCATCCCCATCGACTCGATGCGGTGCTCGAGGTTCGCCTTGACCTTGTTCTCGTAGCCCGAATACGTGTGGATCACGAACCAGCGCTTCTCGGGCGCGCGGACCATCTCGGTCATCGACATTCCCCTACGCGGCCGGCGTGATGAGCCGGACCGCCTCGGTGAAGACGAAGTCCCAGGCCGCGATGAACAGCCCGACAGCCGCGCTCACGGCAAACACGAGCACAGTCAGATTCCGGACCTGGTCGCGTGTCGGCCAGGAAACCTTCTTGAGTTCGGACCACGATTCGTCGATGAACCGTCGGATGCGTCGCACGATGGGCTACTGCACTTCCCTGATAGGCCGGGTCGAGTTGCTGGCAGGGGCGATAGGACTCGAACCTACAACCACCGGTTTTGGAGACCGGTGCTCTGCCAATTGAGCTACGCCCCTGTGGACCCCTCTTCTACTTCGCCTCGCGATGCAGGGTGTGGCGGCGTTCACGCGGGCAGTACTTGCGAAGCTCGATCCGGCTGGGATCGTTCCGCTTGTTCTTGCGCGTGGTATACGTCCGCTCCTTGCACTCGGTGCAGGCGAGCTGAACAATCGGCCGGTTCTCGGCTGCTTTGGGCATCGGGCTACTCGACGATGCTCACGATCGCGCCGGCGCCGACGGTTCGGCCACCCTCGCGGATCGCGAAGCGCTGCCCGATCTCGATCGCGATCGGG
>DAOTXE010000075.1:0-22021 GCA_034435355.1 Chloroflexota bacterium | reverse complement strand
GCATCGGCGACTGGCTCTACATCGTGGCGATCTTCGTCCTGATCTATACGCAGACGAACGATCCCGCGCTGCTGGGCTTCTTCGGGGCCGTTCGCCTGCTCCCGTACATCGTCCTGTCGATCCCGGCCGGGTTCGTGGCGGACCGATACGAGCGGCGCCTCGTCCTGCTCGCGTCGGACGCATTCCGGGGTTCGATCATGATCCTGCTGACGGTCCTGGTCGTGGCGCACGCTCCGATCGCGCTCATCGCCGCGTTCGCGATCGTCGCCGCCGGGGGGTCCGCGTTCTTCTACCCGGCGATGGGCGCCTACATGCCCAGCTTGGTCCGCGACGAGCGCGAGCTCGGGCCGGCCAACAGCGCGTGGGCAAACCTCCAGAACGTGAGCTTCATCGTCGGGCCGGCGATCGGAGGGATCCTGCTGGCCATCGGCGGCGTGGAGATGGCCTTCATCCTCAACGCCGCATCGTTCCTCGTGATCATCGCGATCCTGTGGACGCTCCCGTCCAGGGCACGCGTTGGCGCCCCGGCGGCAGGGGACGATGCTCCGGCGGATCCGGCAGCGGCAGAGGCCTCGGCGCCCGTGGCCGGACCGGCGCCCGCGACGGCCCCGCTCGCCGGCCTCGGCGTCATCCAGTTCGTGGCTGGGTTCCTCGGCGGCGGGATGCAGGTGCTGACCGCGGTCCTTGCCATCCACGTCCTGAACGCGGGCGAGGCGGCCAACGGCTACCTCAACGCCGCGATCGGCATCGGCGGCCTGCTCGGCGGCATCGGCTCGGGCGTGCTCGTGCTCCGAAGGGGGCTCGGGGTGCCGCTCGTGATCGGCTCGGTCATCGTCGGGGCCGGTCTGCTTGCCCTGGGGGCGATCCCGAACCTGCTCGTCGCACTCGTCGCGATCGGCGTCGCGTCGGCCGGGGAGCTGGTCATCGAGATCATCACGACGACGGTCTTCCAGCGGGTCGTCCCGGATGCGCTCCGCGGTCGCTGGACCGGCGTGTTCATGACCGTGGGCACGATCTCGGGGGCTGCCGGGGCGCTGGCGCTGCCCGTGCTCGTCGTGAACGTCGGCGCGGGGCCGACCCTCGGCGCGTGCGGGGCGGCGATGATCGCGGCGACCGTCGCCGGCCTGGCGCTCATCGGCAGCGCCGCGACGCGCGAGCCGAGCGGCTTCGAGAAGACGCTCGCGGAAGTGGCGAAACTCCCGCTCTTCACGGGCGTCCCCGGGTCCCGCCTCGAGGCCGCGCTCGCGCGGATGCGCGAGGCGCGCGTCGCCGCCGGCCAGGTCGTCGTCGCGCAGGGCGAGCCGGCCGACCGGTTCTACATGATCAAGTCCGGGTCGTTCGTGGTGACCCAGGAGCAGGCGCCGGGTTCACCGCCGGTCACCCTGCGCCACCTGAGTGTCAACGAGGTGTTCGGGGAGCTGGGCCTTCTGAACCAGGCGCCGCGCTCCGCGACCGTGACCGCCGCGTCCGACGGCGTGCTGCTGGAGCTTGCCGGGCCGGACTTCCTGGAGCTCGTCGGGGCGGGTGGACCGCTGCGCGGCCGTCTGCTCGGGCTGTACGGGGCCGGCTCGGGCGGGACGAGCTGACGGGCGCCGAACGGAGGATTCGATGATCGAGATGACCGTGGCCGAGCTCGTCGCCCGATTCGGCCTGGAGCCGCTCCCGCTCGAGGGCGGCTTCTTCGTGGAGACCTGGCGCGGCGAGGAGCGCGACGGCCGTCCGGCCGGCACGTCTATCCTCGTGCTGCTGATAGCGGCGGGGGACCAGTTCTCGGCCCTGCACCGCCTGCCGATCGCCGAAGTCTGGTACTACCATCTGGGCGACCCGATCGAGATGCTCCTCTTGCACCCGGACGGCTCCTCGTCGGTCGCCTGGCTGGGCCCCGATCTTCGCTCGGGCCACGTGACCCAGCTGGTCGTCCCGGCGGGCACCTGGATGGGCGCCCACGTCTGCGCCGGAGGCACCTGGTCGCTGTTCGGAACCTCGATGGCCCCGGGCTTCGTCCCGGCCGACTACGAGGGCGGCGACGGCGACGCCCTGGCCGCCGCCTACCCAGAGCGGGCCGACCTGATCCGCGCGCTCTGGAGGCCCGGGACGCCACGTTCGAACCCCCCGGAGCGGGGTCCTGGCCGGTGATCGACCTCGACGGCCAGGTCGTGCTCGTGACCGGGGCGAGCGCAGGGATCGGGGCCCAGGTTGCCCGGGCCTTCGGGTCGGCGCGAGCGGCGGTCGCCGTCCACGCCCGACGGGATGACGCGCGGGTTCGGGGCGTCGTCGCGGACATCGTTGCCGCCGGCGGCCGGGCCGTCCCGCTGGTCGGCGACCTCGCCGACGAGGCGGTCTGCGGGGAGGTGGTCGAGGGGGCCGTCCGCGCCCTCGGACGCCTCGACACGCTCGTCAACAACGCCGGCGTCCAGCCGGTCCAGGCGCTCGAGGCGATGAGCGTCGCCGACTGGCGCGCGGTCGTCGACCTCAACCTGGGCGCGACGTTCGCCTGCACGCAGATCGCGGCCCGCCACATGCGCGACGCGGGCGGCGGCTCGGTGATCCACATCGCCTCGATCGAGGGGAGCCTGCCGGCTTTCGGCCACGCCCACTATGCGGCCTCGAAGGCGGCCATCATCATGCATGCCCGGGCGGCGGCCCTCGAGTACGGGCGGTTCGGGATCCGGATCAACACGGTGTCGCCCGGGTTGATCGCGCGCCCCGGCCTCGAGGAGGACTGGCCCGACGGCGTCGGCCGCTGGCTCGCGGCGGCACCCCTGGGGCGCCTCGGCACGGGCATAGACGTGGCAAACGCCTGCCTCTTCCTCGCCTCGCCGCTGGCGGCGTGGATCACCGGCCACAACTTGGTGGTCGACGGAGGGATGTCCGCTCACCCCGCCTGGTAGCTGGCGGGGCGAACGCGGCTCGCCGGGCCGGTCCGCGATCACCCTATAGTGGTGCCCTCGCCCCGCGTCCTCGAAGGAACGATGGCCTCGACCGCGCAACCCACCTGCTTCATGATCGCCGACATCTCCGGGTACACCGGCTACCTGGGCGGCGTCGAGTTGGACCACGCCCAGGACATCCTGGCCGACCTCGTCGGTGCCATCGTCACGGCGCTCCGGCCGAACTTCCGGCTCGCGAAGCTCGAGGGCGACGCGGCATTCACGTTCTCGATTGTCGAGCGGATCGACGGGTCGATGCTCCTCGACACGATCGAGCGCTGCTACTTCGGGTTCCGCCGGCGCCGCCGCGACGTGCGCCAGGCGACGTCCTGCGGGTGCAACGCCTGCGTCCGGATCCCCGACCTCGACCTCAAGTTCGTCGTCCACCACGGCTCCGCCATCCTCCAGAAGGTCGCCGGCCGGCAGGAGCTCCTGGGGTCGGACGTGATCGTCGCGCACCGGCTGCTCAAGAACGAGGTCGTCGAGAAGCTGGGCATGCCCGCCTACGCCCTGATTACCCAGGCGTGCATCGATGCATCCGACATCGACCCGGTCGCCCTCGGGATGCGCCAGCACACCGAGACCTACGACCGGATCGGCGACGTTTCCGCCTGGGCCCATGACCTGGAGCGCCGCTGGCAGGAGGAGGAGGCCCGGGGGCGCGTCTTCGTCACCCCGGAGGAGGCGATCCTCACCGTCTCGGTGCCCACGAAGGTTCCGCCGCAGGTCGCCTGGGAGTACCTCACCAAGCCCGGGCAGCGGATGACCTGGCAGCCCTGGGTGACGGAGGTCACGATCACAGGCGCCATCGGGGGCCGGCGGGGGCTCGGCTCGGCTAACCACTGCATGCACGGCAAGGGCGCGGTCGTCGAGGAGATCCTCGACTGGCGCCCGTACGATTACGTCACCGACCTGACGATCATCGACACGCCCAGCGGACCGGTCAAGGCGCGCCACACGATCGAGCTGGAACCCGGTCCGGCCGGCACCACGATCCACATGCGGTTCGCCGCGCCCAAGACTCGTCGGGAGCAGGCGCTCATGGAGCACATCGGCCCCGAATACGGGGCCGCCCTCCGGGCGAACATCCCGAGCCTCGTTACCCAGCTGGAGGCCGAGCTCGCGGCGCGGGAGGCGGGCCGCAGTCCCGAGCCCGAGTTGGCCAAGCCCAGGCCGGACGGCACGCTGGCCGGGATCCAGCCGCTGCTAATGATCGGCTGACCGCCGGCCATGATCCGGGTCTGCATCGCGGGCGCCACGGGCTGGGCGGGACGGGCGCTGGTCGCCGGGGTGATCGACGCCGACGACCTGGTGCTGCGGTCCGCCGTCGCCCGCTCGGCCGCGGGATCGGACTTGGGCACCGCCCTCGGGGGCGACGCTCTGGATGTGCCCGTGTACTGCTCGGTCGCCGAGGCACTCGATGGGGTCGACGTGCTCGTCGACTACACGTCCCACGTGGCGGTGAAGGCGAACGCCCTGGCGGCCGTCGAGCGCGGCGTCGCGGTCGTGATCGGCGCGTCGGGGGCCACGGCCGGCGACTACGCGGAGATCGACGCCGCGGCCCGCGCGCACGCGGTCGGCGTGATCGCGGCGGGGAACTTCTCGCTCACCGCGGCGATGGCGCTGGCGGCCGCGACGCTCGTCGCGCGGCACCTCCCCCAGGCCGAGGTCGTCGACTACTCGAGCGCGACCAAGGCCGATGCGCCCAGCGGGACCTCGCGCGAGCTCGCCGAGCGGCTCGCCCGGGTGCGGGCACCTCTGGCCGGCCGGGACGTGAGAGAGACCGAGGGGCTCCGTGAAGCCCGCGGTGCGACGGTCGCGGGCGTCCAGGTGCACTCCGTCCGGCTCCCGAGCTTCTCCGTCTCGACGGAGGTCATCTTCGGCCTGCCCGACGAGCGGCTGACCATCCGCCATGACGCCGGCCTCTCGGCGGCGCCGTACGTTTCGGGAACGCTGCTCGCCGTCCGGCGGGTCGTCGGGCGCGTCGGGCTCACCCGCGGCCTCGACGCGCTTCTCCTCGAGGACGGCGAACGGCGCTAGCCACGGGCCATACTGTGACGGCGGGTCGAGGCCCGGCCAGGGGCGGCTCTCGCGGAGCCGCGCCGCGACCCGGGCCAACGGATCAGGAGGGGCACGCATGCATCGGTTGCGGTTCGGGTTGTTCGTGCCCCAGGGGTGGATCCTCGACCTGGTCGACATCGAGGACCCCATCGAGCAGTTCGAGACGATGAGCCGGGTGGCGACGACGGCCGAGAGGCTCGGGTTCGACTCGATCTGGCTCTTCGATCACTTCCACACGTACCACCGGCCGGTCCTCGAGACGACCTTCGAGTGCTGGGCCTCGACCGCGGCGCTCGCCCGCGACACGAGCCGGATCCGCCTCGGCCAGATGGTCACCTGCAACGGCTACCGCAACCCGGCCCTGCTCGCCAAGATGGCCTCCACGGTGGACGTGCTCAGCCACGGCCGCCTCGACTTCGGGATCGGGGCCGGCTGGTACCAGCACGAGTTCGACGCCTACGGGTTCGCCTACCCGTCGACGCCGGAACGTTTGAGGATGCTCGACGAGTCGCTCCAGGTCATCCGGGCGATGTGGACGGAGCCGTACGCCTCGTTCTCCGGCGAGCACTACCGCATCGCCGGGGCGATCAACGAGCCGAAGGGCGTCCAGAAGCCCCATCCGCCCATCTGGGTCGGCGGGAGCGGCGAGCGGGTCACGCTCCGCCTCGCGGCGCAGTACGGCGACGCAACCAACTTCGGCGGCCACCTGGACGACCTCGACTGGTACCGCCACAAGTTCGAGGTCGTCAGGAGCCACTGCGAGGCGATCGGGCGCGACCCCGACGAGCTCGTCCGCTCGTCCGATGTCGAGACGACCCTGGTCCGGCCGGGCGAGGACCCGGAGCTCCTCACCCGGCGCTACCGGCGCGACCAGTCGCTGGCCGAGTACCGGGCCCATGCCATCGTGGGCGGGCCGCAGGAGATCATCGACACGTACGGCCGGCTCGTCGACGCCGGCGTGAGCTACATCATCGTCTCGGACGTCCCCGGCCTGGCAAGGATCGACGTCCTGGAGGCGCTCGCGGAGGACGTCCTCCCCGCCTTCCAGGACCTCCGCTGACCTCCGCTGACCCGGCAGAAGCCCGTCCGCGTCGAGCGGGGACCTGCTGATCCGCCCACACTCGACCCGGACGCTGTGGCAGCCACATCGACGCACGACCCAGGAGGTGCAGCATGGAAGGACCGCTGGCGAAGCTCGACCCTGCGGATCCCGACGGTGCGTGGGCGCGCGAGCACCTCGCGAGCGACATCGTCGGCTGGCTGACCACGGTTGCAGCGGACGGGACACCCCAGTCCTCGGTCGTCTCGTTCCTGTGGGAGGGCGCCGAGATCGTCGTCTACAGCCGGCCCGAGACCCCGAAGGTGCGAAACATCGCCGCGAACCCGCGCGTCGCCTTCAACCTCCGGGGCGATGCCTACGGCGATCACATGCTCTCGCTGGAGGGCACCGCGGTGTCCGATCCTTCCCTCCAGCCGTTCGACCGGGACGCCGCCTACATGGCGAAGTACCGCGAGCCGCTGGCCCACTGGGGGATGGACGAGGCCACCACGGCCCGGGACTTCTCCCTCGCGATTCGCATACGCCCGACACGGGTGCGGGCCTTCTGACCGGGCGCGGGGAGCTGCTTGAGCATGCCGCTGGTGACCCCTCCACGGCAGACGCCGGAGGCGTTCGCACGCGAGCGTCACGCCGGCCAGCTCCGCAAGGGCACCCATCTTCCGTATCTCGTCCACCCGGCGGGCGTCGCCGCGATCCTTGCGCGCCACTATGCCGGTCGCGACGACCTCGAGGCGGCCGGCTGGCTCCACGACACCCTCGAGGACACGTCGACGACGCGCGGCGAGCTGGAGGCATGCTTCGGCCCGGAGGTCCGCCGGCTCGTCGAGGCGGTGACGCACGGCTGGCGCCAGGTCCTCGCCGTTCGGCCCGGCCGCGATGCGGTGCGCCTCAGGGCGGCCGACGCGCTCGACAACGTGACCTTCACGATCGCGGAGCTCCGGCGCGGCGAGGTGGTCTGGGACCGCTTTCGCACCGGCCGAGGCAAGGTAGGCTACTGGCGCCGGATCGCCGATGCCGCTGCCCGCCGGCTCGGCCCGGAGCCGCTCGCGGCCGAGCTTCGGGGAGCGATCGGCGAGCTCGAGGTGCTCGCGGCCGAGCTGGACCGGGCCGGGCCTGCCGGGGACTGATAGGCGCATCCGTGGCCATGCCCTCACCGGCGGGTCGGTGCGTCGCCGGCGCGGCGGCCTGGGCGCGGGGCGGCGGTGACCCGCCGGTGTCGACGAGGTCGCCGCCGCCCCGCCGATCCGGTGCGCTACATGGCCGGGAAGATCTCCGAGACGACGATCGCCGCCCCGCCCGCGAGAACGGGACAGCGCTTGGAGGCCGCGACGGCGGCGTCGAGGCTCTCCGCCGTGATGATCGAGTAGCCGGTGGGCGCCGACGTCGCGTCCATCACCGAGCCGTCGGGAGAGATGGCGCGCGAATGGGAGGTCGGGTTGCCCGCGTCGACGACGGCATCCCCGAGCTCTCCGAACCAGGCGTTCCACGCCTGCATCACCTGGGCCTGCTCTGCCTCGCTCTCGGGCATGCCGCCGCCGTAGTACGTCAACAGGAAGCTTGTCATCTCGAGGGACCCCCAGCTAGGAGAGGAGCGTGATCCCGGCAGACGCCGGGGTGCCAGCATGATCGCCGGTCACTGTGAACGACGAGTGAACGGGCCCGGAATCGACACGTGTCTGTTCGTCTTCTCGGACTCGAGATGGATCCTGCGATGAGGGCAGCGTTTCCGTCGATGCGACCCGAGTGATCCCGGCCGGGATCTCAGTGGGCGACGAGCACCTCGGCTTCGATCTCCACGGGCAGGCCGAAGGGCAGCTCGGCCATGCCAACGGCGGACCGGGCATGGGCTCCCGCGTCGCCGTACAGCTCCAGGATCAGGTCGGAGAATCCGTTGATGACCGCCGGCTGCCGGTCGAACCCGGGGGCCGAGTTGACCATCCCGAAGACGCGGACCCAGGCGGCGACACGATCGAGGTCGCCGAGCTCCCGCTGAAGGCTGCCGAGGATCGACAGCGCGGTCCGGCGAGCGGCGAGGTAAGCCTCGTCGATCGACACGTCGGCGCCGACCTTGCCGAACGGCCCGGCCACGGTTCCATCCTCGTTCTGCGGGCCGTGTCCAGAGACGATCGCCCGCTCCCCGACGACTCGCACCGGACGAAACGGCAGCCGGATCCCGGATGGCGCCTGAACCGGTGGCGGCAACACGAGCCCCAGCTCGGCAAGTCGTGCCTCGATGCGCATCGCCGTCTCCTCTAGTGAAGGAAGCTCGCAGCTGTCACGTCGAGGCGGAGGGCGTCCGCCTGGAGGAACTCCCGGGGCGGCGGCAGCGCGCCGAAGAGGTTGCCCACCACCACCTGCTCCATGACTGGGTCGAGATCTCCGCGCGCCACGGCCCGAACCCTACCATCGGGGCCGCGCGGCAGGCGGACTCGGCAGGCTCCGTTCTGATCAGGCTCCGACGGTCTGGGCAGCCATCTTCCTGCCGCGACGTGACGGCTCCGGTACCGACGCGCTGAACCCTCGCGCGATGAGCCAGAGCGCCATGACCATCTCCTGGACCGCCAGGGGGGCCATGAGGAACCCCAGGTCCAGGTTGAACATGGCTGCCAGGGGCGCCCCGATGTAGAGGACGCCGCCGACAAGCCCCCAGGCGGAGATCCAGCGCGGGACGAGCCTGGCCTGGTAGAGCAACCCGTAGAACATGAGCGCGCCGAGGACGAAGGGAATCGCGATCACCTGGTCCCAGAGCACGGTTTCGGTGGCCCGGACGTAGCCGGCCGTGGCGCCCCCCGCCTCTGGTTGCGCGCTGAGCTTGACGAGGAGGAGCCAGCCGATCGCGCCCCCGATGTAGGTGACGGTCTCGAGCGCCCCACGGAAGACGAGGTAGCCCATCGCGAGCGGCTCGCTGTGGCGGCGGCCGATCGGCCAGAAGACCACCGGCACCAGCGCCAGCGCGAAGCTCATGGTCAGCAGGAGGAGCACGCCGAGGACCATCTGGCCGGGATTGGCGGCGATTCGGGCGAGGTAGTCGGGGCCGCCGAGAAGTGGATCGGTCACGACCAGGCTGAGCGCTCCGGCCACCGTCCCGATGATGAACAGCACGCCGATGAGGGTCGCGGCCCGCCGGTCCGAACGGGTGTCGCTCGAGGTCACGTCACGCCTCCCGGGTGCCCGTCGCCGGGGCACCCTTGACGAGCAGCCAGGTGCCGATCACGAGCTCGAACGGCACGTACAGCGCATACATGGACATCCCGAGGCTGAGTTCCCGGTCGAACACCATCAGGAGCGTGTCCGCCAGCATCAGCGCACAGCCGGCGAGGCCCCACGCGGCCAGCCACCGCGGCACGAGGCCGGTCCTCCACATCAGGCCGTACCAGGCGAGCGCCCCGAGGCAGAAGAACAGCATGTGGAGGGTGACCCCGCCCTGCTGGAGCGCGAGGAGGATCGTCGCGAGCGAGCCGGACGCAGGGGCCGCAGCGACGCCGATGCTGTCCCCGGCGAGCGCCAGGAGCATCGTGATCCCGAGCGTGCTCACGGCGAGCATCACTGCCTCCGCCAGCCACCAACCGAGCGCCACCCGGGCGAGCGTCCCGTTGGCATTCCCGAGACAGTCGTAGAGCAGGGAGGCCACTACGACGATGCCGACGCTCGTCAGGACCTGGAGGAGGTTGCCCGCCCGCACGAGCGTGGCGTCCCCGGCGAGCCGGCCAAGGAGCTCCGGGGCCGTCGCGAACAGCAGCGGCGACAGGAGCCCGGCGACGAGGCTGGCGAAGAACACGAATAAGAAAGCACCGCCCAGGGCTCGTACGAGCGGTGGGTCCCACGGCACGGCCTCCCGCGCGGATGACCGGTGAACGAGGCCCGCGACTGCGGCACCGCTCGAAATCGCCATCCCGTGTCTTCCTTTCGCGGAGGTGAGACCCGCGCTGCCCGATGGGCTCGCGGGAACGTGGCCGGGCCCGGGTGTCAACCGTCCTAGGAGACGGCGCGCATCATCGCTTCGATCGATTCGACCGACGTCCTGACCGCCGCCAGGTCGGCCTGCATCGCCGTCAGCGCGTCGTGCGTCTGTTGCTCGAGGGCGTCGTACCGGCCGGCCAGCGCCCGGTACTCCTCGTTCGCGCGGGTCTTGATCTCGGCCATCCTGGCCTCGTGCTGCCGGCGCGACGGCTCGCTCGCCCCGACAAGCACGACGAAGACCAGGAACATGATCAGGACCGCCGCCGGCCAATCGATAGTCATGCTGCCTTTCCCTTTCCACGGCGCCTCACCGGCGCCCTTCGGCTCATCCCTGCCCTGTGGCCGCGCCATCGCCCTCTGCGCGGAGGGTCGTGACCGCGTGCGTGATGCGCTCGGGCGTCAGGCGCTCCTCGAAGTCCGTCACCACGAAGTAGCGCAGCGCCTTGCCGTCGTCCGAGACCTCGTGACGCCCCACCACGAGACCCGCTCGTTCCAGGATCTGGAGGTGCATGTGGAGGAGTGGACGGCCGATACCCAGCTGGCGGGCCAGCTCGCTCACGTAGCTTTGACGCGTGCTCAGCGCGGCGAGGATCCGCAGGCGATGGGGGTTCGCTAGGGCGTTCAGCATCTGGAGGAGCTGGTCACCCGTGCGATCGTCCGTCATGTCCCTCCTTCACGTGTCAGAATATACTGACATGTGAGTCCACGACCTGTCAAGGGCTCGCAGAACGCCCCTACGAGGTTCGGTGTCGTGATGTGGCCATCTCCGCGACGGCTCGCCCGTGGGCCAGCACCTATGACCGCGGTGCGCTTGACGATCGCTCTTCGACCTAGCCGGCCGGGAGCGCCCTCCGGGGTAGAGACCCGGCGTCACCTGGGTTTGTGGTCGCGGATCGGTCCCCGGCCGGCCTGGCTGAGCGCGCCGCCGCGGCGTCGAGCTGCTCGATGAGCGGCCGGGCGCCGAGTCGCACGAGGATCTCGCGACCCGCGTCGATAGCCGCACGGACCTCCGGTTCGGCTGGATCCAGCAGCGTTGCCATCTCGATGGCCGTGAGACCCTCGTCGAGCGCAAGCCCGGAATCGCGGAAGCGTCGGTTAGCCTCGCGATACAGGGCTAGGGCGTCGGCGCCGCGGCCGTCGAGGGCGGCAAGCCCCGCCTGGATCGCGGCTCGCCGGGCGTCGATCGCGGGTCCGCGCACCCCGGTCGCCTCGAACGCGACAAGATCGGCGGAAACGGCCGCGGCATCTCCGGCACGGACGGCCGCGCGGGCGGCGAGGCCGATGTAGTCCTGGGTGGCGCCCGTGTTCAGGGCCGCCGCCCGACGGTACGCCTCCGCGGCCGCGACGAGATCCCCGCGACACATGATCCAGGCGGCACGGGAGCCGAGGACCCCGTTCAGGATCTGGCGGTCGGTGGCGTCCCCGGCCAGGCGTTCGGCCTCGGCGAGGAGCTCGCCGACCGAGTCCCCCCGCAGGGCGCGGATCTGGATGATGGACGTGAGGCCGCTGATCCGGGTCTCGCGGTCCAGGTCGCCGGCCAGCAGCTCGTCGAGCTCCAGGAGCGCCCAGTCCCAGTCGCCCGTCCACCGGGCGTCCACCGCGGCGTTCGTGAGGAACACGTCGGACCACGTGCGCTGGCCCAGGCGCCGCGCCTCGGCGAGGCCGAGCCGATCGTTGGCCATCGCCTCGGAAGGATCGCCCGAGCTCAGGAGGAAACCTCGGTTCAGGCGGGCACGCCCGGCCGTGACCGCAAGACTGTGCCGTTCCGCGAGGTGCATGCCCGTCTCGAGGATCCCCAGCCCCTCGTAACCGCGGCCGAGTGTCCCGAGGGCAGTGCCCTTCGTCACGAGCGTGTCGGCCACGAGCGCCGCGAGATCAGCGCGCTCGGCGACGGCAAGGACCCGGTCGGCGACCTGGATCGAGCGATCCGTGTCCATGTTCATCATGTACGCGCGGGCGAGCTGCCCGAGCAGGGCCACGTACGCCGGATCGGTGCCAAGATCGGCGAACTCCTCCGCCGCGAGCTCGAGGACGGCGAGAGCCTGCTCGGTCCGGAAGGGCCCGAAGAGTGCCCGCCCGAGCGCGGTGATGGCACGGGCGCACGCCGTCCGATCGCCGCGCCCGCGCTGGAGCTCGACGGCCCGCCGCAGCAGCACCTCTGCCTCGTCGTGGTGGGCGCCGGCGGAGGCGCACTCACCCGCCCGTTCGAGGATGTCTGCTTCCTCGCCGGAATCGAACGTGACCGTGAGGGCCTGCCGCAGGAAGGCGAGGGCCTGGTCGAAGGACCCCAGGGCGCTCGCGCGCTCGGCGGCCGCCCGGAGGGCAATCCGCGCCTGGGCCGCGAGGGCGTCGGCTTCTGGCCCCTCGGCGGCGTTCTGCTGCGCCGCGAGGTAGTGGCCGGCGAGGCCGCCCGCAAGCTCGTCGCTTTCGAGACTCTCGAAGAAGCGGGCCGCGGCGAGATGCAGGCGCTTGCGGTCGGCGCGCGCGAGGGTGTTGTACGCGACCTCCCGGATCAGGGCCTGGACGAACGCGTACTGACCGCGCTCCGGGCTGCGCGGGTCTGCCTCGAGGGACAGGAGCTCGCGGCGCACGAGCGCCCGAACGCGGGGCGCGAGCTCCGACTCCGCAGCACCGGAAACGGCCGCCAGCCCGGCGAGCGTGAAGCTCTGGCCCAGCACGGCCGCGTCGGAGACGATGGCCCGCTCCTCGGGGGCGAGCCCATCGAGGCGGGAGGCGATGAGCGCGGTGAGCGTCTCGGGGACCGCGAGGCTGGCAAGGTCGCCGACCGGGCGGTAGGCGCCGTCCTCGAAGGCGAGCCGGCCGTCCGCGAGGAGCATCCGCACCGTCTCGACGGCATACAGCGGGACTCCGTCGGCGCGCGCGACGATCGCCCCGACCGCGGATTCGGGCAGGCCCGGGACCAGGCCCGCCAGGAGGGCCCGCATCGCGGGCTCCGGCAGCGGCTCGAGGTGGACGGAGGTGAAGCTCCGCTTGCCGGCGCCCCAGTCCGGACGCTTTTCGAGGAGCTCGGGCCGCGAGAGCGTGACGACGTAGATGGGGTAGCTCCGCGACCACTCGACGAGGTGGTCGACGAAGTCGATCACGCCGGCGTCTGCGTAGTGGAAGTCCTCGAAGACCATGACGACCGGCCCCGTTGCCGCCATCCCCTCGAAGAACGTTCGCCAGGCTCCGAACAGCTGGTCCGAGCTGATCCCCGACTCGACGCCCAGGAGGGCGAGGAGAGCCGGCTCGATCCAGCGCCGCTCGTCCGGGTCGGGGACGTGCGTCGCGAGCGTCTCGGCGAGCCTGGCCCGCGTCGTGGGCTCGTCGTCGGTCTCGAGAAGGCGGGCACGCCCGCGGACCATCTCGCCGAGGGCCCAGAAGCTGATCCCCTCACCGTAGGCGGGGCTGCGGCCGTCGTGCCACCAGACGTTCTCCACGAGCCCGTCGAGGTACTTCTCGAACTCCCAGGCGAGGCGCGTCTTGCCGATGCCGCCCGGGCCGATGACCGAGACGAGGCGGGCCCGCCGCTCGCGGCTGGTGGCGTGGAAGAGCTCCTTGAGCAGGCGCAGCTCGTCGTCGCGACCGACGAACGGTGCTTCGAGCGACCCGGCCCGCTTCCGGCCGCCACGCTCGGCGACGACGCGGACGGCCTGCCATGCCGGGACGGGTGTGGCCTTTCCCTTGAGAGAATGCTCCCCCGCGGCCTCGAAGACGATCGCGGCCGACGCGGCCCGCTGGGTCGCCTCGCCGACGAGGACCGTCCCGGGCATGGCCACGGATTGCAGTCGAGATGCCGTGTTGACCAGATCGCCGGCGACCATCCCCTGGTCGGTCGCGCCGAGGGTGACGGCTGCCTCGCCGGTCAGGACCCCAGCCCGCGCCTCGATCGTCGGACCCAGCGACCCGACGGCGCCGACGAGCTCGAGGCCTGCCCGAACGGCTCGCTCGGCATCGTCCTCGTGGGCCGTGGGCGCGCCCCAGATCGCCATGACCGCGTCGCCGATGAACTTCTCCACCGTCCCGCCGTATCGGGCGATGACGTCGCGAGAGAGATCGAAGTAGCGGGAGAGGAGCTCGCGGGTGTCCTCGACGTCCCTTCCGTCGGCGAGCGTCGTGAAGCCCACGAGGTCCGCGAAGAGGATGGTGACCACGCGGCGCTCCGAGACGGGCCCGACGCCCGGGGCAGACGGGCCGGGACGGACGGTCTTCGCCGGCGAGGGCATCGTCCGGGCGGCGAGTGGCGTCGCGCACTCGCCGCAGAAGCGCATGTCCGGCTCGTTTGCGGCGCCGCACGACGGGCACACCAGCGCCAGCGGGGCCGCACAACCACCGCAGAACTTCCGTCCGGGCCTGTTCTCGGTCCCGCAGTTCGAGCAGACCACCCAGTGCTCCGATGCGACGTAGGGGGCCGAGGGTACAGCAGGAGGCGTTTCGGGTACGTGGACGGCGTTGCCAGGCCTCGGCGGCCCGCGCGTATCGCGGCTCCGGCTCTGCGACACGCCCATCGGGTCTGGTCAGGCCGAGGATCCCTCAAGCGCCGCGATCTGATCGTCGCTAAGCGTCCAACCGACGGCCCCGACATTCTCGCGCAGGTGCTCGACGCTGGTGGTTCCTGGAATGGCGACGATCCGTTCGTCCTTCCCAAGCAGCCAGCTGAGCGCGACCTGGGCCACAGTCTTCTCTCGCGCGCGGGCGATTCGGCCAAGCGCACTGTCGAGCGCCGTACCGTCCGGCCGGGTCCGGCCCCCCGGCGAGCGGGCGATACGCGATCAGCGCGACGTCAAGGTCGCGGCAGGCCGCGAGGACCCCATTTCGCTCCGGATCGCGATGGAAGACGCTGAACTGGACCTCGTTCGCGGCGAGCGGGACGCCGTGCCGGTCAAGACGTTCCGCCGCGATGTGCATCTGGCGGGCGCTGAAGTTGCTCACCCCGACCGCGCGTGCCTTCCCGCCCTGCACCACCTCCGCGAGGCGATCCATCAGGGAAGGGATGCCCACCACTGAGAACGGGAAGTGGATCAGGTAGAGATCGACGCTGTCCCTGCCGAGTCGGGCGAGCGACCCCTCGAGTGCCTTGTGGAAGGATCGGGCCGACAGGCGGGTCGGGTAGGGCGCGAACTTCGTCACGAGGAGAGCCGGACGCGGGTCGCGGCGAAGGCACTCGCCGATCGTCTTCTCGGAGCCGAGATAGACCTCCGCCGTATCGATCAGGTTGGCACCCGCGTCGAGCGCCGCGCTGAACACCGGCGCGAGCTGGTCGGCGCCGCGACCTCGGCCCCAGCGGTTCGTCCCCACTCCAAGCGCGGGCACGCCGACCCCGGACCGGCCGAGGCGTCGCAGCGGAATGACGGGTTCCATGGCGTTCATCACGTTGCTACACGCTCCTCGGCCCGCCGGCGGCGACGCCGAGGTTCACGGCCCCAGCGCCGGCCGAAGTCGCCGGCTCGGCATCCTCCCGGCGCGCGTCCACGAAGGCATAGAGCCGCTCGCACGCCGGGGCGGGCATCCCTGCCCTCCGAAGGATGGCCCGGAACTCCTCGACGAGCTCCTTCATCTCGCCGGGCCCGCCTTGGGCTGCCGCGTCGGCAAGGCCCGCGACGGCGAGATCGGTGTCGAGGAACCGACCCATCGCGAACACAAGGAGGCGCTCGGGCACCCACTCGTAGAGCGCCCGGTTGGCCGCCGGCACGATCGGCACGCCGACGCGGCGGAGCGCCCGCTGCGCCTCGCGCGTCGCACGCACCCACAGGCGCAGGGCCGCCCGGGAGTGGGCCACGCGGCGCACGTCGCCCCTGGCCCAGTAGAGGGCGCCCACGACAGGGAGGAGCGAGGCGGCGTGCGTCTTGAGGCTGGCGTCGATCTGGCGGACCTGGTGCGCCGCGAGCCCCGCCTGGCGGAAGGCCGCGACGATGGCGTCGCAGCGGGGGGTAGGCCGTCCGTCGAGCTCGCCGAACTCCAGGGGCAGGACGCGTGCCCAGAGGTAGCGCACGACGTGACCGACCCTGACCCCGCCGAGGTTGGCCTGCCCCAGGAGCACGCGCGCGGCTCCGAGGGCCGCGACGTACTCGTCGGCCCCGGCCGCGTTGTTGCCGAGGAAGAGGACGGTCGGCGTGTGGGTGTTCGCCGCCAGGACCGGCAGGACGGCCGAGACCTGGTGGCGCCGCATGGCCACGAGCACGAGGTCGTAGGCATCGTCGGGCCCGAGTGCCTGGGTCAGCGCCACCGTCGTGACGGTGCGTTGGCCGCCGCGAACGCTCTCGAGCACCACGCCGTGCTCCTGGAGCTCGAGCAGGCGGCGTCCTCGAGCGAGGAGCGTCACGTCGTGCCCGCCCTCCGCCAGGCGGGCGGCGTTGAAACTGCCGACGGCTCCCGCGCCGTAGACGAGGATCCTCATGCCAGCGCCTCCACGTGCCGCCACCTACCGACCACCGGCATCATCGACGGCCTCCCCGGCCCGCACCAGAGCCGATCGTCGACATCCCGGGTGCCGACCACGCCGACGCCCTCCTCGAGGTCCCGCGGGATCGCGTCCTGCACGACGTGCGGGCTGGTGTGCGCCGTACGGCATCGTCGCGACGCGTCATGACGGGTCCGGTCCGAGGCTAGGTCAGGTCGAGGGCGTAGCGGACCTCGACCACGGAGGGGAAGTCGGGGAAGCCACCGAGCGGGCGCTCCAGGCGCGTGCCATCCCACGCCCATCCCTGCCGCTCGTAGAACGCGCGGGCAGCCGAGTTGTCCGCCACGACCCACAGGATCGCGCGACGGACGCCGTGGCCCCGCAAGGCGTCGACGGCGGCATCGAGAAGTCGCGATCCGACGCCCCGACCGCGCTCTTCGGGAACCACGTGGATGGCGTGGACCTCGCCGACGCTTGGGTCGGCGTCAACGCCGACCTCCCACTCCACGAGCCCGACTATGGCTCCTGACCTCGCAGCGACCAGCGAGCCCATGTGCGGCGGCTGCTTCCCAAGCAGCCACTCCCAGTGCACGACCCGCTCGGCGAGCGTGAGTTGACCGGCCTGGTGATGCCTGAGGAGGGGCGTGTACGTGGAGACCCAGCTTCGGTAATGGACCGCCGCCGCAACCGCTGCGTCGTCGATGCGCGGGACCCGGATCTCAAGCGCGTTCTCCACGGCGGGATCGTCGCAGATTGGCGGTACCGCTCGTCGGCCCGACTACACCGCGGTCTCGTCCTGGCGTGCGACCGACATCAGGTGCCGGCCCTCGAGGTATCGGCGCACCGAGAGGAGCGCCGCGATGCCCTCACCGGCCGCGCTCCCGACCTGCTTCGTGGAGCCCGCCCGGACGTCACCGGCGGCGAAGACGCCGTCGAGCGAGGTCATGTAGCCCTCGTTGGTGACAACGAAACCACGCTCATCGAGCTCGGCGGTGCCGCGCAGGAACTCGGTGTTCGGGTCGAGGCCCACGAAGACGAAGGCCGCGGCTGGCTCGATCCGCAGGGGAGCGCCGGTGACCCGCTCGCGCGCGACTACAGCCCCGAGCCGGCCGTCGCGGCGCTCGAACGCTTGGATATCGATCCCGGTCCTGAGCGTCATCCGGGGATGGTCGCGCACCTTCTCCACCACGACCTCGCTGGCCCGCGGTTCGCCTCGCGTCAGGATCGTGACGTGCTCGGCGAGCCCGACGAGGAAGAGCGACTCCTCGAGCGCCGAGTTGCCGCCCCCGATGACCACGAGCTCCTTCGCGCCGCGGTAGAACGGCCCGTCGCACGTGGCGCAGAAGTGGACGCCCAGGCCGATGAGGCCGTCCTCGCCGTCGATCCCCAGACGGCGGTAACGGGAGCCCGTGGTGACGATCGCGACGTTGCTGCGGTACATGTCGCCCGTCGCAGTCGTGACCGACAGCGCCCCCATGTCGTTCGCGATCGAGACGACCTCCACCGCTGACAGCAGCTCGACCCCGTACCGCTCGGCGTGTGCAACGAGGCGCCCGGCGAGCTCGGCGCCGCCGATGCCCTCAGGGAAGCCGGGGTAGTTGTCGATCCGCTCCGTCGCACCCGCCTGCCCACCAAGCGCGCCCCGCTCGATGACGAGCGCCTCCATCCCCTCGCGAGCGGCGTAGATGGCGGCCGAGAGACCTGCGGGCCCGCCACCGAGGATGATCACGTCGTAGGCCATCCGCTTGGCCATGAGCTGCAGGCCGAGCTTCCCGGCAAGCTCCGCGTTCGTCGGCTCGAGCAAGTAGGAGCCATCGTCGAAGACGATCGTCGGAATCGTCCGCCCGCCGTGCTGGAGCTCCTCCACGTGGCGACGGCCCGCCTCGTCTGCGTCGATGTCGACCCAGCGGAACATGATCCGCTGCTCGGTGAGGAACGCCTTGCTGCGGCGGCAATCGGGGCACCACGGCGCCCCGTAGACGGTGATCCGATCCATGTCCTTCTCGCACTAGCCTTCGGAGACGGCGTCGCGGTCCGCGCGGACGCTTGTCGGTGGAATCTAGTGGCCCAGAAGGTGCCGGGTGTTACGCATCCGCACGCGCGTCTCCGAACGCTCGTCGTCAACCCGGCGGACGTACCATGGCCCCGCGGCCCGCCATGGCCGCGCCGGTCACCTACCGCGCGGTCCCGTGACGTGGCGTCGGATCCGAGGTGCACGACCGTGCCAACCTGGGGACGGCGCTCCTTGCGCTCGTTCCGGTGATCTTGGCGATCGCGTCCGAGGGGTTCGAGCGCGTTGCCGCGAGCCGGCCGGCGGCGTGAGCGGTCCACTTCTCCCGCCGGCGGACGGGGAGACCATGCCGACCCGGAGTCGATCGGGCTTCTCGGTCGGCTG
This sequence comes from Chloroflexota bacterium, assembly GCA_034435355.1. Classification (GTDB taxonomy): domain Bacteria; phylum Chloroflexota; class Limnocylindria; order Limnocylindrales; family CSP1-4; genus CTSoil-043. The sequence goes on along the minus strand of DAOTXE010000075.1, from coordinate 3,215 downwards.
TGTCTGCAGGGCGCATACGCCTGGATCCCAGCCAGTTCGAGTTGCGAGGTACGACGGGCCATGAAACAGCATGTCGTCGGAGCCGGCGAGGGGCCGAACTACGACTACTCGCAGGACCAGGTCACCGTGAAGACGCCGCTCGAGCTGACGGACGGGCGCGTCACGGTCGTGGAGGACACGCTCAAGCCCGGGTTCCACCTGCCACGGCACCACCACCGCAGCATGGTGGAGATCTTCTACATCCTCGAGGGCGAGGTCACGTTCGAGTTCCCGGACGAGACCATCGTCGCCATGCCCGGGACGACGGTGACCGTCCCGCCGGACACCAGGCACGCGGTGACCTGCCCTGCCGGCGGACGCCTCATCACGATCTTCACCCCCGGCGGATTCGACCGCTACCTGGCCGAGCTTGCCGAGCTCACCGCCACCCAGCTTGCGGATGCCGACCTTGTCCGGCAGCTCGGCGAGCGCTACGACATTTGGCCTGAATAGCGGTCGGCTCTCCGGTCGCGATACCGCAAATGAAGACACACCGCACGTGACAGCACCTCGCCCGACACAAGCCATGGCCGCCGCGACAGAAGGCTCGTCCGCCAGCCGCGCCAAGCCCGCGAGTTCAGATCCGCGGGTGGAGCGGCGCGACCCCGCGACGCTCGGGACGCAGCCATTCGTCCGGGTGAACATGGCGATGACGGCCGACGGCAAGACGGACTCCTTCGAGCGGCACGGTGCGGGGCTGTCGTCGCCGGAGGACGTCGAGCGGGTCCAGGCGCTGCGGGCCGGGAGCGATGCCGTCATGGTCGGCGGGCGCACGCTGCTGGCGGAGGACCCCCGTCTGACCGTTCGCGCGGCCGAGCTTGTCGCGTCCCGACGGGCTCGCGGGGTGCCCGACCAGCCGATGAAGGTCGCGATCGTCTCGGAGATCCGCGAGGACGAAGCCTGGCTGGCGCTCGGTCCCACGAGCCGCTTCCTGCACGATGGCGGGGGACGCGCGGTCGTCTTCACCACGGAGCGAACCGCGCCTGCCACCTGCGACCGGCTCCGCGGCCAGGGAGCCGAGGTCGTGTTCCTCGGCGACGAACGCGTCGACCTCGTAGCCGCGCTCGCGTGGCTCGGTCGGGCCGGCATCGGCCACGTGCTCGTCGAGGGCGGCGGAACCCTCGTCGCGGCGCTCTTCGAGGCTCGTCTCGTCGACGAGCTTCAGCTCTACGTCGCCCCGATGCTGCTCGGCGGGAGGGACGCCCCGACGCCGTTCGACGGCCCGGGACTGGCCGCGGCAGAATCGATCGACATCCGGCTGGAGTCCGTCGAGCGAATAGGGTCCGGGGTCGTCCTCCGCCACCGCGTGCCAAGGCCCATCCCGACCCCGCAGGGCGGGGTCGCCGGGAGAGATCGACCGCCCCACGAACCGCCGCAGGAGCCACCACGATGACCTTCCGCCATCTCACCCTCGACGAGCTGCTCGAGTCCGGCCGGGACCACGACTGCGAAGGCGTCGGACCCGACCACGTCTGCATCAAGATCGCCGCGGTCGCCGATCTGCCCTCGCGCTTCGGCACGTTCCACGTGGTCGGGTTCTGGAACGACCGTGACCAGAAGGACCATGTCGCGATCGTCCACGGGGACCCCGTCGGGGGCACCGACGTCCCGGTCCGGATCCACTCCGAGTGCCTGACCGGCGACGCGCTCGGCTCGCTCCGCTGCGACTGCCGCGATCAGCTGGAAGCGTCCCTGCGGGCGATCGCAGCCGCGGAGCGCGGGATCGTGCTCTACCTGCGCCAGGAGGGCCGCGGGATCGGTCTGCTCAACAAGCTCCGCGCCTACGGTCTCCAGGACCACGGGCTCGACACGGTGGAGGCCAACCTGGCGCTCGGCTTTCGCGATGACGAGCGCGACTATGCGATCGCGGCCCACATGCTGGGGCTCCTCGAGGTCCGCTCGGTGCACCTTATGACGAACAACCCGCGCAAGGTCGCCGCGCTCGAGGCGCTCGGGGTGAACGTGTCCGGCCGGATTCCTCTCGTCATCCCGCCCAACGAGCACAACCGCTTCTACCTCGAGACGAAGGCGGCGAAGTCGGGCCACCTCATCGACTTCGGTGGCCACGAGCGCCTGGCGGAGCAGGCCGACCGACCGATCGTCGAGGGCATGGACCCGGAGGCGATCGCGGCCCTGGCGGGTGTTCGGTGACGGAACTCCGGGACCGCGTCGCCATCGTCACGGGAGCCGCCGGGGGCGCCGGCCGCGCCGTCGTCGCGGAGCTCGCCGCCGGGGGCGCACGGCTTGCGTTGCTCGGCACACGCCTCGAACGCCTGGAGGCGCTGGCACGCGAGCTCGATCTCCCGAGCGAGCGATACCTCGCCCTCCCCTCCGACCTCCGCGACGCCGAGGCGGCGAGCCGTGCAGTCGACGCCGTCGTGGAGCGCTTCGGCCGGCTCGACATCGTCGTCCACCTCGTCGGCGGGTGGACCGGCGGTCCCAACTCCATCGACACGCCCGAGTCGGAGTTCACAACGATGCTCGAGCAACACTTCTGGACCACCATCCGCGTCGTCCGGGCAGTTGTACCGCGGCTGACCGCCGCCGGCTGGGGACGGATCATCGCGGTCTCCTCGCCGGTCGCAACCGATCCACGGCCGGGCCAGGCCGCCTACGCGGTCGGCAAGGCCGCCGAGGAGACGCTCCTCAGGACGCTCGCGCACGAGATCGCCGGCAGCGGCGTCACGGTCAACGTCCTTCAGGTGAAGACGATCGATGCGGCCCACCAGCGGGCCTCGGCACCATCGCCACAGAACGCGTCGTGGACCACCCCGGAGGAGATCGCGTCGGCCGTCCGCTACCTCTGCTCGGACGCAGCACGGGTGATCAACGGTGCCCGGCTTCCCCTGTTCGGCGGCGCCTGATGGCGCCGAACAGGGGCGCGGGCAGCCGGCGCGGAGGAACAGACCGTGATCACTAACGACAAGATTGCGCTCGTCACCGGGGGGACCGACGGGATCGGGAAGGCGACCGCGCGCCAGCTGTACGAGCGCGCTCATGGGGAGCGTTGCAGCGCGTCTGACTGGCCGCTGGATCAGTGAGGCAGGGTGTCTTCGTGAGCTCAGACGGGGAAGTGGAGCGGGAGACGGGATTCGAACCCGCGACATTCTGCTTGGGAAGCAGACACTCTGCCAGCTGAGTTACTCCCGCTCGAATCACGCTCCGGTGGAGCGTCT
>DAOTXE010000074.1:0-10286 GCA_034435355.1 Chloroflexota bacterium | reverse complement strand
GCACGAAATGGTCCACAAACCGCGCGCCTGTAGCTCAGCGGATAGAGCGTCGGCCTCCGGAGCCGAAGGTCGCAGGTTCGAATCCTGTCGGGCGCGCCACAGCCGACTCGGTGGGCACGTTCTCGGGCAACAGCGCTGGCAGCCCGGTGCGCTCCGCCATCGGCGTGAGCTTCACCTTGACCACGCTCGGCCCCTTGACCGTGATGCGCTCATAGGTCGCCTGCACGAGTCGAGCCCGCTCCTCTGGAGTGGCGAGCTTCCAGGTCGCGGCGATGCCCTCGATGAAGGTGACGGCTTCCTGGGGGTCGACCGGGGCCGGCTGGACGCTCGGTTTCGTGCTCGACTCGGCCCGCAGCCGAGCCATCTGCTCGAGGTAGGCGGCATCGCCGATGCGGCCGGCCACGTGCTCGAGGGCCAGATCCTTCATCATCCGCTCGATCCGTCGATCCGTCACATCCACGACAGGGGCCTGTCGCGCGAGGAGGGCTCGGGTGAGCTTGGCCTTGGTTCCCGCATCGAACCTGACGCCGCTCAACTGGCGACCGATGAGACGCTCGTAGGTCGGCGCGCTGTATCCCTTCTGGCTTCCCCACTCGGGGCACTGCTGATGTCGCGGGTGCGCCTTCCGCCTGCGCGGGGGCGTACCCATCGTGCCGTCGCTCTTGATCCGCGTCCCGCAGGGGCAGTACAGGATGCCCCGCAGCATGTCGGCCGGGTCGGGAGTCCACGGGCCGCCGTGGAGCGAGCGGCGGCGCTCGCGGACCTCCTCCACGCGTTTCCAGAGCAGGTCGGAGACCGGCGGCTGCCCCTTCCAGGCCGCGGGACGTCGCTCGGCCTGGTCAGACCCCCTGTACCGATGGACCCAGCCGTTGTAGATCGGGTTCCGGAGGATCATCGCGACGGCGCCCTCGGTCATCGAGAACTCGTCCGCGAGCTCCTCCATCGAGACGGTTCCCGTTGCATACCGCTCGAACACCGCCACCGCGATGTGGATCGTCGATGGGTCGATCTCCAGCACCGGCGGGTCGCCGGCCCGCCGGAAGCCGAGCCCTGCGCGGCCGCCCTGGTCGGCCTGACCCTTGAACTTGGCCGCGTACCCGTCGGTGATCTTCTCGCTCAGGTTGCGGCTGAACCGCTCCGCGTCATGCGCCTCGCGGACCATCTGGTCCCAGTCGGAAGGGTCCGTGGAGATCAGCTTCCGGTCGCACATCGCCCACGAAACCCCGGACGGGTGCAGCACGTCCTCGACGATCTCGAGCGTGCGGCGGAGGTTGCGCTGCCAGCGGTCGAAGTACCCCGTCAGGAGGACGTCGAACTCGCCTGCCTCGGCCGCCCGGAGCATGGACGTCATGGTCTCGGAGCGCCAGACGGTGCGCCCGGAGTGGGCGACCGTGAACACCAGGCCCGTGTCCACCAGCCCGTACCGCTCCGCGAAGTGGTCCATGTTCTCCTGCTGGCTCGCCGGGCCGTATCGGTCGAACTGCCCCCTCGACGACTCGCGGACCCAACGCGCCGCCCGCAAGCCGCGAAGGTCGTCGAGGGTTCGCAGGGTCGCACTCCTCATGCTGTCGGACCCGGCCCTTCTCCTCGCTGCTGCATGCGCTCCATGATGGCCCAAACGATGCTGACATAGGTCTGAATCCACCGGTCCTCGCTCGCAAGGCTGGTCGTGGCCGCCGGCGCTCGCGGCGGAGTCGCGGACACCCGCGAGGCGCTGCCTGCTCCGGCGCCCTGGACAGGCCGGGCCTGGAGCAGAGTGCCCCGATGGCGGGCACCACGAGGGCGGACTCCGCGGTACCGGCCCGCGACCTCGTCGCTCACCGCGTCGACCCGCCACTGCGGTTGGGAGAAGGCGCTCCAGCAGCGGTGAGGATCTCGCCGAGCCGTTGAAGCGCGGCCGCTGCTTCCGGCGGGCTCGGGTCCGTGTCGACCCGCTCAGCTGGCTCGGCTTGCCCGCGCACGTCGTGATATCGGGCGAGAACGTAGGCCACGACTTCACGCGCGGAAGCTTGGGCCGGCGCATCGGTCACCCATCGACCACAGGCGGTCGGCCAGTCGCGGATCGCCCCGCCCCGCTCGCCCTCGCCCCAGAGAACAGCGCGCTGCCCCCGGGTGGGTGGACGGGTGAGGCCGCGGCGTGACCATGCCTCCCGGAACGAAGCCCACACCTCACCGAAGCCGGCCCACGCGTCACTCTCTACAGGAGAAGGTACCTTCGTCTCGTCTCCGCTCCGATCGTCTCCCCGCTCAGAAGTCCGCGGACTGTCCGCGGACTCCTGAGCGGGGACGACTGCGGATGGCCGGTCCGACGCGGGGGGTTCGGGCGGTCTGCCGGCCGACCCACTCGCCGGCAAGGCATCACCCACTGGGCCGGTAGTCTCTACTGGAGCGGGCCGGTCACCGGCCCGCTTCCGCGCCTTCCGCTCCCTATCTCGGTGCTGGCGCTCCTTGAGCCTCCGAGTCGCCTCCGAGTCCTGATCCTCCTGCCAGAGATCCCAGTCACGGACTGTGAGGTCGTTGAGGACGCCGATGTCCCGGAAGCGCGTGAGCCACCTCGCGGAGTGTCCGAGGACCTGCCTGAGCTGGGCCTCCGAGGCGAACGTCCCTTCGTTGCGCCGTTTCGCGGCTGCGAGCAACCGGAACCACCCGACGACAGCGGAGTTCGCGGACTCGACCTTCAGGCCCGCCACCATGTCGTCGTGCTCGTTCGACTCGAAGAAGTCGGCGGGCACCATGAACGCACGGGCCGGTCGGCGCCTCACGGTCATCGCCTGGTCGCCAGCATCCCGCTGGCCGGCCGTCAAGGCCGCTCGTCCTCAGTCAGCAGTCGGTCGGCGCGGGCGTCGAAGTCGGCGGCCTCGGCGAGGAGCGCGCTGGCTCTGTCCTGGAGCCGGGCGGCCGCCGCCCGCTTCCGACTTGCGACCGATCGGTAGGACATCAGCGTCCCACCGGCCGGCCAGGCAGCAGCACGCCCGGCAGGACTGCCCTCAGTCTGGCCGGGCGTCGAAGTCGTTGATCTCATGATGGCAAGCCCCTTCTACGGGGAACGCCCTCCCCCGGGGTCTGCCATCTACTTGTGACGTCTCGCGCCGATCCCGCGCCTCGCGTCACCCGTAAGTTCCCACCTGCAAACATGGCCTGTCAAGGGCGGGCGCAAGAATGGTCGGAGCGCCCAGCCGATGGCGGCACGTGACCCCGAACCAGGCCGAGAGGGGCCAGCGGAGCGGCCCATGCGCGCAAGCTGCGCTACCCGGAGAAGTCGGCTCGGACGCCAGCCGCCATGTCGCTGCGGGCTGTCCCCCGCAGGCTGGTGCGCCAGCCCGGTTCGGACTGCAGGGTCGCCACGGTCCCCACCCGCGACCCATCGGGGTTCAGCCGCCGGGTGCGCACCACGCCGTGCGCCGCATCCTTCTCGGGCGCCGCCGGTGCGGCCGTATTCCGCGCGGAATGACGCGCTGCCCGGCGTCAGGCCCGCGAGCGCAGCACCCGGTCGACGCGAGACCCTTCCGGGCTGACATCTCGCATGTCGACGCCGGCGAGGCGGGCGGGTCCGTGTCGACGCTCACGACGGTGCGTGGGCGCCGTCTCGCAGCCGCTCGACCGCGCACCGGACGTCGTCGCGAAGCTGGTTCCACATGCGCCGCCCATCCTCCGGGGAGCCCCAGCCGTAGGCCGCGCCGTCGAGTCGGATGACGACATCCTCCCAAGGACAGGGGACCGTCTCCGGGCCAAGGACCAGGCTCTCGAAGTCGAACATCAGCGCCTGCACCGTCTCGACGGGCAACCCGTGCCGGCTTGCGACCTGCGAGGTGGCCGCACGTCCTCCCTCTACATGTTGGTCGTAGACCCAGAACGGCAGAGGGTCAGGGAGCGGGATCTCGTGCCACTCGACCGCCCGGAGGTGCGGGACGACGGTCGGCTGCTCGATGGCCGCCAGCACGATGCCGGCGATCGCCTCACCGGCGCTCGAGCGGGTCAGCCGGACGCGCCACAGGCAGGCGTCCCGGATCTCGCTCGCCGCGGGACCGATCTCAGGCGTCGCGAAAACGCGGGACCATTCGCCAGGCCAGGAGCGGTTGTCGAGTGCCGCATAGGCGATGGCGAGCGCCCCCCGATGGTCGCCCGCCTCGATCGCCGCCCGGTATGCCTCGGGGCTCGTCTCGGTGGCGACGTGGCGCCCCTCCCAGACCTGCGCGGCGAGCCAGGAGGCAGACTTGTCCTTCGGCGCGGCGGCGAGGGCGGCAACGAGGTCCAGCCGGTCGAACGGCTGCCCGTCCGCGCGCCGTCCGTCGACGACGGCCGCCCGGACGTCGGGCATGAACCGCCAGCCGACGTCCTCGGCGGCGATCGCGCCGACACGTTGGCTCAGGCTGAAGTCGTTGAGCGCCCCGAGCTCGCGGGCCGCCGCCACGGCCTCGTCGACCATGCCCCTCCTGACGAACTTGGACAACGCGGACCTAGCCAGGGCAAGCCGAGGATCGAAGCGGTGAGTCATCGGGGGCCTCCCTCGGCCGCGCTCGCGGGCCGCGGTTCGTGGTTGTGACCGACCCGGTCGAAGGCGACTCCGCGGTCCCGGAGCGAGATGTAGGTGTCGCGACCGACGATCAGGTGGTCGAGCAGGTCGATATCGAGGAGGCGTCCGGCGGCGAGAGCCTCCGCCGTCAGGTGCAGGTCATCGGAACTCGGGGTGGGGTCGCCGCTCGGGTGGTTGTGCACGACGACGACGCCAGACGCCGACTCGCGGACGGCGTCCCGGAACAGCTCGCCGACACGGACGAGCGACGCGCTCACGTTGCCCTGGTAGACGGTCACGACCTTCATCACCGAGTTCTTCGCGGTGAGAAGGACGACGCGCAGCTCCTCGCGTTCGAGCGCGCCCATCTCCGACATGAGCAGCAAGGCGACGTCGTCGGGGCGCCGGATCGTCTCGCCGGGCTCAGGCCCGAAGCGCAGGCGCTCGCCGCAGCCAGGGCACTCCAGCGCGCCGACGGGACCCTCGCGGACGACCCGTGGCCGGCGGACGTCCGGTGGCCGGTCGGCCAGTGGCGTCTCGGGGTCGTCGAGCAGGGGTACGCTTGAAAGGTGACGGGGGTGAGGCATGTGCTCCTCCTGTCGCTCTGGCCGAGCGGGTGGTGACACACCTGCTCGGCCGCTTCGTCTCACACGGCTGGTCGCCGCGCGCTGTCCGCCGGCCGCTCGTCGCAGCCGGACTCCGGGCACACCTGGAAGGCCGAGTACGATCGGCCCGTCTTCTTGGACACCCCGGCCGGCACCGTCCGCCACGGGACCCGATGGACCGGACAGGCCGCCGCCGACCCATTCCGGCCGGCCGCGATGGTTCGGAACGCCGGCTCGGGTGAGGTCCACGTGGCAGGCGGGAGGGGCTCGTCGTCCGCGTCGTCGGGCGCGCCACCTCCGATGCGAACCTCGATCCCCTCCGGGATCTCGAGCCGGATCGTGATCACGCGGGTCACGCCGCGGCGCTCCCTTCGCTGACGGGCACCGTGTCGCCCACGACGGAGCGGCCGGGGCCCTGCTGCCAGCCGTACAGCCGACGCGCCTCCAGGAACGCCGCCAGCGTCCGCCTGTCGACGTGGAACTCGACCAGGCGCGCGCCCTCCGGGCGGACGTGGATGACGCCGAAGCGTGTGGCCCGCGGGAGGCGGAACCGCCGAGGCACCCCAGGGCGGCCGATGAAGTCGGCGGCGGCGTAGGCGGCGAGCTGGAGTGCTGTCTCCGGGTAGACGCCGTTCCCGGTCTTCACGTCGAGCATCCAGCGCGCACCGTCGATGACCGCGATCGCATCGAGCGTCCCGCCGTACCCGTGGCGGAGGCTTACGACCATCTCCTCGACGGCGAGGAACCGCGGCCGGTAGGCGGCAAGGAACGCGCGGTAGGAGGCGACGAACGGCGCCTCGGCGTCGGTCACCTCGGGCTCGATGCCATGCGCGAGCTGCTCGGCGAGGCGGTGGACGCGGCTCCCCATGTCGGCGGCGCTGTCGCGTTGGTAGTCGGGGATCTCCTTCAGCCAGTTGACGGCCGCGGCGTCCCCGCCCGCCTCGCGCATCCGCACGAGCATGTCGAGGTTGCGAACCGCGCAGGCGGCGGTCTCGCGCTTCGCCCACCCCACGAGCGGGCCCGACTTGTCGAGGACCTTGATCACCGTCGTCACGCTCGGCAGCCCGGTGACGGCGGTCGTGCCGTCGTTCCAGGAATAGACGTGGGCGTCCGTCCGGGTGAGTCCTGAGGGCGGGGTTGGGTGGAGGGTTTCCATAAGTGAAGTATAGGCTTGTGCTTGACTTATGTCAACAGGATGATAGGATATTACAAGTCGCACACAAGGAGAATACAGATGCCGCAGATCTCGTTCCAGGCTGACACCCAGGACGAGCTCATCGAGATGGTCAGGCGGTGGGTCACGGGGCTCACCATCGAGGCTGCACCTGTCGTCGAGCCGTCGCCCGCGGAACGCGAGAGCGATGTGCGGGAGGTGATGCACCGCATCCGGGGCGAGGACAGCCGCAGCCTCGTGATCGAGGTGGCCGCGGCCGCGTCGCGCGGCGCAGCCCTGCCTCGCGATGCGAGGCTGCTCAAGCGGTTCAAGAAGACGAACTACACCGCGTTCGCAGGGATGGTGGGTGGGCCAAACAAGCTCTCGCGGCGGATCGCGGGCCGTGACCTGATCACCTGGGATGCGGCCGCCGGGGGTTACCGGATCGACCCGCGCGATGCCGAAGTCATCCTCGGGATGACCGCCGAGGACGGCACTTCGTCCGGTCAGGCCCGACGCCGGCCCGGCCGTCCGCCCGGCCCGAACCATACGAAGGTGCCCCGCCTACCTGGGGCCGCGGCGACCGAGCCCGCCGTCCGACTCGACACGGACGCCTAGCGTGCGCGACCGGGACAGCATCGACGCGTTCGTCGCAGACCTCGCGATGGCGAGACCCGCCACGCTCGTGAACCCGTATGCCGACGAGGTCGCGGGTCTGGACCGGCCGGGCGCTGCGGCCATCCGGTGCGCGAACCTCCGCGCCTACCTGAAGGCGCGGATCGGCGCCTCCCTGGCCCTCATCGGCGAGGCGCCGTCAGCGCACGGCGCGCGCTTCTCCGGGATCGCCTTCACCGCCGAGTGTTCTCTGGCGCCCGAGCAGCGAACAAGCGCCGCTGGCCTACGGCCCGACGGGTTCACTGAGCACTCAGCGACCGTCCTGCGGCAGGCGCTCGTCGCCGCTGGTATCGACGCGACCGACGTGGTCCTGTGGAATGCTGTGCCGTTCCACCCGGCACGGGCCGACGACCCGCTGCGGAACCGCACCCCGCGTGTCGAGGAACGCGCCCTCGGGTCAGCCTGGCTCCTTCGGTTCCTCGAGCTCATGCAGCCGCGTCGCGTTGCCGCAGTCGGTCAGACCGCCCGCCGAGCCCTCCCGCACGGAACCCCGGTCGTGCGGCACCCGGCCCACGGCGGAGGACCGCGGCTGCAGGCCGACCTTGAAAGCCTGGCCGCAGGGATGTGGAGGCGGTCCGATCCTCCGACACCACCTCCTACGCGTTAGCGCCGCTCAGCCAGCGCCCCCGCCGAACCGGCACTCCGAGCAGAGCGGCGAGATCGGCATCCGCCGACCCGCCCGCTGGCAGAAGGTGCAGCCCCACTTACCGTAAAACCAGAGCGCGGGATCGAGGGCCCCGGGCGTGTCCGCGAGCCCGTCGGGACCGGCAGCTCCATGCGCCGCCACATCCCGAGCCCAGGTCACCTGGATAGTGTCGCGCACATCCTCGAGGTCCAGCCCGACGGTCTCGGTCACGCCGAGGTACTCGGTGACCTTGCGGACCTGCACGTCGACGGCGACCGGGACCCGGTCGAGCGAGCTGATCGCGGCGCCGCCCGGGTAGGCGAGCAGCCGCACCCACAGCGGGCCGACCTTCGGGCCCCCGAGCAGGGGGAACAGCGGCGTGCCGTCCTCCGATGCGAGGGCCAGCTCGGCGAGCAGGGCCGCCGCGTCGCCGCGACCTTCGAACACGACGGTGTGGACGCCGGGGGCCAGCCCCGGGTCAACGAGGGTCTCGGCGAGGATCCGCCACCCGAACGCGTCGATCACGTGCCGCTGGCTCACGCCGTATCGGCGGAGTGCGTCGGCGAGCTCCCTGAGCGGGCGCGCGGCGACCGCCTGCGGCTCGAACGCCCAGGGCTCGTCGCGATGGAGCCGCACGGCGGCCTCGGCCAGGCGGTCCGCATCGCGGGCGCGGTCCATCGCCGCGCAGAACGTGAGGAACCGCCGGACGGCCTCAGCGGAGGCGCCGCTCGCCTGCAGCCTGTGGACGGCGACCACCTCCGGCATCCCCTCCCAGCCCGATGCGGGGGCCCCCGGACGGTCCGAGATGTCGAGGCGCCCGGCCATGAACAGCTCGCTCAGCCGCCGCCCCAGCCCGCGCCCGTCACCGACCGCCGTCGGGCCCGGGCGGGCCGCCGCGGGGGCCCGGGGGATCGTGACGGCCCCGCCCGGCAGTCCGAGCCGCTCGCCGTACCAGGCGAGCTGCTCGCCGATCCGGAGCCCCTCGAGCGGCCGGGTGAGCCGCGCCCCCCGACCGCGGAGCGCGGGGCCGATCGCGAGGACGTACTCGTCGCCGGCGTGGACCTCGAGGAGCTTGCCGGCGAGGCTCCCGAGGGCGCCCTCGAGGTCGGCAGCGACGTGGTCCGCCAGCTCGTGCCGTGCCCCGAGCAGCAGCCGGGCGATCCGCGTGTCGTACGGGGCGATCACCCGCTCCGGGTCCACGAGCCCGTACTCGGCGCTGACGATCCACCACGGGCGCCCCGACGCCTCCGCGAACCGACGCCGACGGCGGAACAGCTCCGAGCGGTACAGGTCCTTCGCGGCCATCGGGGACGCGTTCTTCTGCGAGACGCAGCCAAGGAGGATGGCGTCAGGCGAGCCGGCCGGTCCTGGCACCTGCCGCGCCGGCGACGGTACGGCCGGAATGGGCCGAACGGCCGGCTGCGGGTGGAGCGTCATGTAGACGATCTGGTATCGCACGTCGAGCCGGCGGGCGATCTCGGCGACGGGCACCCCGGCGGCCGCGAGCTCGAGGATGACGTCGCGTCGGGGGCGGCGGCGTCCCTCCCACTCGACCAACACCAGGCGCCCGTCCTTCATCAGTCCGCTCCGTGATCGGGTTGGTGCGAGCCGCACCCGTGGACCCGAGCGTACGCCGCTGGCGACCGGACGATAATGGGGGTTATCGTGCAGCCGCGGGGCGCTTCCCCGCCTGATGCCGCGTCGGGTCACCTCAGGTCGGACCGAGAAGATCGCCCAGGACTTGAGCCGCGGCCGACCGACGTCGCGTTGACGGTTCGAGGGGCCGGCCGCGAGTTCGGAGGCATCGTGCGGGCCGCCGTGAAGGGTAGGCTACGCAGCGGGGGCGCCTTCGCGTCCGAACAGATCCAACCGGGAGCGACGATGCCAGTCGAGTTCGCGATCTGGAGGCTTGACGGATCGGCGACGAAGGTGGAGCCGGCGAAGCTGCCGAGCGAGTCCCAGCTCGAGAAGCTGCTCGTCTCCGACATCTCCATCCTTGGGCTCGACCTCCTCGTGATCGGATCGCAGGTTGCCACCGCGTACGGCAAGAAGGTCGACCTGCTGGCGATCGACCGGGACGGCGCCCTGCATGTCATCGAGCTGAAGCGCGACCGGACACCCCGGGAGGTCGTCGCCCAGGCACTCGACTACGGCTCATGGGTCAAGGGGCTGACATACGAGCAGATCGCCGGGATCAGCGCGCAGCACCACGACGGGAAGCGTATCGAGGAGGTGTTCGCCGACCGCTTCGGCGTCGCGATCCCGGAGGCTCTCAACCAGGAGCACCACCTCGTGATCGTCGCGTCGGCGCTCGACGCGAGCACCGAGCGCATCGTGGGCTACCTCTCGGCCGAGTACGGCGTGCCGATCAACGTCCTGTTCTTCCGCTACTTCGTCGATGAAGACCGGGCCTACCTCGCTCGCATGTGGCTCATCGAGCCGAGCGAGGCCGAGTCGAACGCGAAGGTCGGCGGCAAGGGTGGCAAGGAAGCCTGGAACGGGACCGACTTCTACGTCTCGTTCGGGGATGGGGACCATCGGTCGTGGGAGGACGCCCGGAAGTTCGGCTTCGTCTCGGGCGGCGGCGGTCGCTGGTACTCCAAGACGCTCGAGGCTCTCCAGCCGGGGCACCGCGTCTTCGCCTGCATTCCCCAGGAGGGGTACGTCGGGGTCGGCGAGGTCGTGGCGCCGTCTGTTCCCGTCAAGGACTTCGCG
>DAOTXE010000073.1:0-10868 GCA_034435355.1 Chloroflexota bacterium | reverse complement strand
GCGATCCTCGTGACGGCGGTTGTTTGCCTCGTCGCCGGCCTGGTCGTCGGCGCAAACGTGGTGGCGCCGCGCCTCGGGACGACTGCCACCGCGACCGGGTCTGCCTCGCCGACCCCGGGCGGAGCATCTGCCGCTCCCGTCGGTGGCCCTGGCCAGGGGCTCCCGGGCATCCCGAGCCCGCCCCCGGGGAGCGCAGCCCCGACGGCTGCGCCCAGGACGCCCATCCCGGCGCCCTCTCCGGCGAACCCGAACGCGGTGCCGATCCTCTACTATCACCGCGTCCAGGCCATCCCCGCCGGGTTCGCCGCCGAGAGCTCCGCGCAGCGAACGAGCTTCATGGCCTACAACGTCCTGCCCATCGTGTTCGCGGCCCAGCTCGACTGGCTCGCCGGACACGGGTACCACACGATCCTGCCGCGCGACCTCGTCGCGCACTGGGACCAGGGCGCGAAACTGCCGTCACGGCCGATCATCCTGACCTTCGACGACGGCTTTGCCGACTGGGAGACGAACGTCGTCCCGCTCCTGGAGCGCCATCACATGGTCGCCGAGTTCTACGTCTCCGTCGACCACATCGGGCCGGGGAACCTGACCTGGGACGAGTTGCGCGCGTTCGCTGCAGCTGGCATGGGCATCGGTGCCCACGACGTCCACCACGTCCAGCTGACGGGGTTCGGAGCCGGCAAGCCGTCGGCCTCGGCGGCGACGATGTGGCTCGAGGTGACCCTGGCACGCACGATCATCGGCGCGAACACCGGGGTCACACCCGACTCGATGGCCTACGTGGGCGGGGGCTACGACGCCACGCTCGTCGACCTCGTGCGCCGGGCCGGCTACACGAGCGCCCGTTCCATCCTGCGTGGCGTGCTGCAATACCCGGGCTGGCGCTTCGAGCTTCGCGTCAGCCGGATCGGCGGCTACGACGACGTGAAGACCATCATCGGCGGGACCTTCGACCCCGCGCTCCCGACCTTCGCGCGACGCATCAGCGGAGCCGACCCCGGCTGAGGTTCGTGGGGCGCCGCGGTTCGGTCGGCGGGTCGGGGTGGCCGAACTCCCCAGCTCACGCCCGTGCAGACCCGATCGTGTCGGAGTGCAGGATCGACGATCCCGTGAGCGCAGCGAGCCGACCCGGGTCGCGAGAATGTCGCCTGACGGCGTCGCGAGCCAGAGCAGCAGGCTGCCCGCCGCGAGGAGGCCGAGCGCGACGCCACCCTCCCGGAGGACCCGCCCGCGGAGACGCCCTGGCAGGCGAGGCGGGCTCAGCGGCGACGCCGCGTCGAGAGGAACCACAGGATGCCGATGATGACGAGGACGACGATCACGACCTCGAGCGCGAACGTCCCGCTGAACTTGAAGCCGAGCAGGGTGACCGCGAGCAGATCCATGGCATCCTCCTTGGGTGGAGCGCACGGCCCCGCCGAGCGGGGTCGACCTCGGTGTCGCGAGGGTACTCGGCTCCAACGCACCGCGTCGAAGAAATCGCGGGGGAGCTCGGGCCGCTCCCGACGGGCGATCAGGGTTTGACTCATCCAGTCACCCCGGACCGCAGACCTGCTGGCGATCGCGATGGGCGTTTCTGTCTTGACCCGCTGGTTCCAAGAGTGCAGCGTGGACGCGAGCAGACGGTGCTGAGGTGGCGATCGGTGCGATCGCAGACGCTCTTCCTGGCGGCCCTTGCACTCGGCGTCGGCGTCGGGCTGGGCCTTCTGCTGGCGGGGCCGGTGATCCTGAGTCCGAGCATTGTCGTGTGGACCAGCCTGCTTGTCCGGCGACCCCACGCCGTGAGCGCCGCCGGCGGTCTCATCGGCTTCGGGGCGACATGGCTGCTCCTGATCGGACAAGCCAGCTACCGCTGCGCTACCGACCCAACGTGCTCGGAGCCGGACGCCGAGACATGGCTTCTTGTCGGCGCAGCGATCCTCTCCTGCGGGATCGCGGTCGGGGTGGCGGCGGGCTGGGACATCCATCGTCGCTGACCGCACTGTCAGCGGCGTGGGCGCAGCCCTTGACCGGCTCCGCGTTCCCCGCCGCGCGACGCGCTCCCCGGCTCACGCGCTCCCTGCGCCAGCGGAGCCGGAGAGCCGCGAGTCTGTGCGGTCGTTCGGTCACGCTCTCGTGAGCGCGGCCTCGAGCCTCTCGATCTTGTCGAGCATCGCGTTCATCGCGTCGTCCTGCGCCTTCAGATGCGCCTGGATCTGCTCGGCTTCATGGAAGGTGGCCTCGGCGTCCTGGTAGGTCATGTCGGCGCGCTTGTCGGAGGCCCGCCCGAGGATGTTCTGGCCGACCATGATCACCGAGAGCATGACCAACTGGATAAAGGTCTGGCTGACCCATTGGACGAGGGTGAGCACGCCGCCGTTGATCGCGTCGGGCAGGACGACGAGGGCGAGGAGCGCGAAGGCGTAGGCGCACCACATCGTGCCGACGGCGGTCGTGAGGACGAGGGCGATCCTGCCGTTGGGGCCGACGTGCTCGTCGGTTGTCTTTGGTGGCCCGGCCTTCTTGCGCGCCTCGATCCTGGGGTGGGGCACGTGCTCGAAGCTGACTGCCATGGTGCTGATCTCCTGTTGGTTCTTCTGGGATTCCCCCATCGTCGTGGGGGAATCGCAGTCTAGTGAGCTCGCGGCGAGCGGCTCGGAGAAGGTCGCGACCGATCCCGTCCGCTCGCGGAGCCCGCTGAGAGGCGCCCCCCAGCCCAGATCGCGGCGAAGAACCTAGACGAGCAGCGATCACGCGATGGATCATGTCGAACCTTGGCGCGTGGTTCGAAGCGGGGGATCTGTGATCCTTGGAGCTGCGGCAACCGTCTACGTCGCCACGAACATCGACAACTTCCTCGTGCTGCTCGCTTTCTTCGCCCACAACGGCTACACCGACGCCGAGTCGGTCCTGGGCCAGTTCCTCGGGATCAGCGTGCTCGTCGCAGCCAGCCTCCTCGGGGCGCGGGCCGCGCTGCTGCTGCCGACCCACGTCGTCGGCCTGCTCGGGCTCGTGCCCTTCGGGCTGGGTCTCCGTCGACTCCTCGTCGGAAGCGGGGCCGGACCGGTCACGAACGCGCCCGATGGTCGACCGCGCGTGACCCGCTCACTCGCGGTAGCAGGCGCCGCGATCGGCAACGGCGGGGACAACGTCGCGGCCTACGTGCCTTTCTTCGCGGTGCTGACGTCAGTCGAACTCGCAGTCAGCCTCGCGGCCTTCGCCATCCTGACCGGCCTGTGGTGCCTCGCCGCCCGAGCCGTGATGGCCCACCCCGCGGGGGGCTGACTGTCCGGCGGGGCGGCGCCCGGCTCGTCGGCGTGGTCACGATCGGGCTGGGCGTGGCGATCCTCGTCCGGAGCGGGACCGCAAGTCTGCTACTCGGTCGGTGAACACCGGTGCGACGTGAGATGCAGGCCGCGTGCTCCGGCAGCCTTCTTCCGCGCGACCGCTATGCTGCGCGCCGTGACCGACCCCGCGCCGGTGGTCCGGCGACCCTCGCCGTTTGCGGCCGCCGCCCTCGGGCTCCTGTTCCCCGGCCTCGGGCACCTGTACGCCGGCCGCCCGATGCGAGCGCTCGCCTTCGCGGCGCCCGCGCTCCTCGGAGTCGCCCTGCTCGGCGGGATCCTCGTGTCCGGGTTCGGACGACTGTCGCTCGTGGCGAGCGCCTTCTCGCCCGACGCACTGCAGGCGATCCTCCTCGTCGACGCGCTCGTGTTCCTGTACCGGCTCGCCGCCATCGCGGACGGGTATCGCGTGGCGCGGCGCCCCTCACTTCCGCCGACGAAGCGGGGCCGACGAGCCCGGGCCGCCCTCCAGCCGCTCTCGGTCGCCGGCCTCGCCGCGGTCGTGCTGGCGCTGAGCCTCGGGCACGCCGCCGTCGCCCGCGATGACCGGATCGCCTACGACACGCTGACCGCGATCACGAGCACGGCCGGTACCGCTGGCCCCTCGGGCCCGTTCGCGACGCCCGCGGGGACCGCGGCGGCGGCAGCGGCCGCGGAGACCCCGTCGCCAACATCGTCGGGGCCGACGGCCGCGGCCACGACCTCCCCCTCACCGGTCCCGAGCGCGATCCCATGGAACGGCACCGGGCGGCTCAACGTGCTGATCGTGGGTACCGACCAGCGGCCGCCCGATCCGACCTTCAACACCGACACGATGATCGTGGCGAGCATCGACCCGACCAACGGGGCGATCGCCATGTTCAGCATCCCCCGCGATACGGTCGGCGTGCCGCTCCCGGCGAGCTGGCCCGCCGCTGCCCAGTGGGGCGGCGTTTACCCCCTGAAGATCAACAGCCTGTGGACGAAGGCGGTCGGCAGTCCGGGCCTGTTTCCGTTCCCGGACGCGAACCGCGGCCCCGAGGCGCTCAAGGGCGCCCTCGGCCAGCTCCTCGGCATCCCCATCCGCTACTACGTCTCGGTCAACTTCGCCGGCTTCCAGAGCGTGGTCGACACCCTCGGGGGCGCCATGATCGACGTCCAGATCCCGGTGCAGGACTACCACTTCCCGTCCACCGACGGGCGCGGGGCGATCAAGCTGTACATCCCGCCCGGCTTCCAGCTCATGTCCGGCGACCTCGCGCTCGAGTATGCGCGGGCACGCCACCAGACCAACGACTTCGACCGATCCCAGCGCCAGCAGCGGGTGATCGTGTCGGTCCGTCAGCAGACCGACCTCCTGAGCCTGCTCGACCCGAACCGGTTGCAGGCCATCTCGGATGCTCTTCGCGCCTCTATCCACACGGACTTCCCAGCGGCGCAACTGCCGGCGCTCATCTCGCTGCTCGCGAGCGTCGACACCGCGAACCTGCGCTCGACCGTCTTCACCCCGCCCGTCTACCAGGTCGAGTGCAACGACCCATCCCTTGCCTGCTACTACTCGCTCTCCCCGAAGGTCGCCGCGATCCAGCAGGCTGTCCGGGACGCGTTCACGGTTGATCCGGCCCTGGCGCGCTCGCGCCAGAAGCTCGCCTCGGAGAACGCGCGCGTCTGGGTCGAGGGCGGAGCCGGGATCGCCGGCCAGGCCGGGTCGATCTCCGACTACCTCGACTACCTCGGCGTGCCGGCGCTCGTTCCGCCCGTCAACGGCGGGCGGGCACCCGGCGCCGTCCACCCGACGACGGTGATCACCTTCTACAACGGGGCGGAGCAACGCCTGCCCGAGACCCTGCGCGTGCTGACGGCCACCTTCCGGGTTCCGATCGTGACCCGGACCGATCCGAGCGTCAGCGTCGACGTGATCGTCATCACCGGCACCCACACGCCCGCGCTCGTGGTCCCGGCCGGGTGAGCACCCTTCGCGGAACGGAGCCCGGACGCGGGCGCCAACCTGGCAACCTGGGGGCGCGGCTGGCCGGGGCCGCGGTCACCGTCGTGATCGGCGCGCTCGGCCTCGGCCTGCTCGGGGGTCCCGTCCCGGACCTCGGGCTGACGAGCCGGCACGCGGCCGTCGGGGACGTGCCGAACCGGACGCCCGACCCGGTCACGCCGTTCCAGCCCGCCGCGATCTCGGTCCCGCAGGTGGCCGGCTCGATCCTCTTCGTCAAGGCCGGCCGGATCTGGTCGGTGAGCGGAGCGGACGTGCTCACGCCACTCGGCGCGAGCGCGACCGAGCAGTCGCCGATCTGGTCGCCGGACGGGAAGACGATCTACTTCCTGGACATCCATTCGAAGAAGGCGGACGTGCCCTGCTCCATGGTCGCAGCAAGCGGCTGCTCAGGCGCCAACGCCGCGTACACCCTCGAGTACCCCGTCCTCTCCCGGATGCCGGCGGGCGGCGGCGCCGCGCGCGGGATCGCGTCGGGCCTCTACTCCTGGGCGAGCGGGGCCTACTCGTACTTCTGGGGCCTCTGGCAGCCGGCCCTGAGCCCCGACGGTCGAACGTTCGCGCTCATCAGCGATGCGCCCAACCCCTTCGCGCTTGACTACGGGGTGCAGCTCATGCCCGCCGCCGCCGGCGCCCTCAAGCGGCTGCCACTGCCCGAGGACTACGGGCTCGGGCAGAACGATCCGGCCTGGAGCCCCGACGGACACACGCTCGCCTTCACCTACAACCACCGCGACGGCGCCCTCGGTGCCCCCAGGATCGGCCTCTACGACACGAAGACCGGTGCGGTGCGCTTCCTGACCGACTTCGGCTACGCGCAACCCGCGTACTCGCCCGGCGGCACCTGGGTCGCCGCGGTGCGCACCTCGGCGAAGGGGCGGGACATCGCCATCCTCGACGCTCACACCGGCGCCGAGACCCTGCGCATCACGAACGACGGGCACAGCTTCGCGCCCGCCTGGTCTCCGGCCGGTGACCAGGTCGCCTTCCTCCATGTCAACGGGTTGAGCATCGATCTGTGGGTGGCCACGCTCAGCGGGTCCGGCCGCACGGTGAGCGTCACCCGTGTCGATCCGCTGACGAGCCAGAGCGCCCTCGACGGCGCCTCTCGGCCCGCCTGGTTCATCCCGTCCTCCGAGCTGCCGCCTCCCAGCCCGCCGCCATCGGCACCCGCGACGAGCCCCGGCTCGAGCGGTGGGGCGCCGGTTGTCTCCGCCGGACCCTAGGCCGAACTTCCGGCGCCCGCGGGCGGTCGCGTCTGGCTCTCGAGCGGGACCGCTCCTGCTCGCGCGGCGCCGTTCGGGTCCCTACTGGGGCGGCCCGACGGGCGGCGGCTCGCCGACAGGCGCGGCCAGGGCCGGCGGGATCGCGGCAGCGGTCCCGGCGCGCGGCGCGCTCGCCGGCCCTGCCGCCGGAGGGAGCACGGGCGTGTCGTGGGTCTCGGTGGTGGCCTTCCGGAACTCGCGGACCGCATCCCCGACACTCTTGCCTAGCTCGGGCAGCTTGCCGGGACCGAGCACGAGCAGGACGATGATGAGCACCAGGATGAGGTGCCACGGCTGGATCGCGCCCATCGTCTCTCCTTCGTGTGGAAACTATCGGGCGGGAGGAGCGTATCACTCGCCCTGACCGGGGCCCGCCCAGCGCAGCGGCCGTCCCGAAGGGACAACGCCGCGTCAGGCTGCGATCCGTTCAACGCCGTGTCCGCGTCCGGGCCGTCCCAAGACCGGTCCTTGTGGTGGGTTCTTCTTGCGGCCGGCCTGAGGATGCCCTACACGAACCGGACACCGAGGGGAATGAAGAGGTGCTGAAGCGGGACGCCGCCCTTCCTCGTCGCCCTTCTCCCGTCAGCTCAGCGGCACGAAGAAGCTGTACACGAGCACGATCGACATGATCGCAAGGACGATGGTCGAGGCCCAGCCGATCGTGAGCAGGAAGCGGCCGCTCACGAGGTCGCCCATGATCCGGCGGTCCGACGAGAGGAGCATGACGAACACGAGGATGAACGGCAGCAGCAGCCCGTTGAGGACCTGGGAGAGGAACATCACCTGGATCAGGGGCAACCCGGGAATGAGGACGAACAGGGCCGCGAAGCCGACGAAGAAGGCCAGCAGCCCGTAGAAGGCCGGGGCCTCCCGCCAGCGCCACCCGACACCCGTCTCCCAGCCGAACGCCTCACACGCGGTGTAGGCACTCGCCAGCGGCACGACGCCGAGGCCGAGGAGGGAGGCGGCGAGGAGGCCGACCGCGAACAGGACCGTGGCGGCAGGACCGGCCAGCGGGCCGAGGGCCAGGGCCGCGGTCGCCGCGTCTGGGATGTTCGTCTTGCCCGCCGTCCAGAGCGTGGCGGCGCAGGCGACGACGATGAACGCGGCGATCAGGTTGGTCAGGAAACTGCCAAGGCCAACGTCCAGGCGTTCGGGGGCGAGATCCTCGACCCCCAGCCGTTTGTCGACCACGTAGGCCTGGATGAAAGCCTGGCCCCACGGGGTGATCGTGGTGCCGACAGTGCCCACGACCGCCAGCCAGTAGGCGTTCGTGAGCGTCCCGTGGGGGATCACGAGCGAGACGGCGGCCCGTCCCCAGTCCGGCCGGGCAAGGATCGCCGAGGCCATGTAGGCGAGCGACACGCCAATCCCCACGGCGACGAAGAGATACTGGATTCTGGAGAAACTGCCCCACGAGATGAGGACGACCATGGCCACCGCCGCGATGGCCGCACTCACCGGGACCGGCACGCCGAACAACTGGAGGGCCGCCCCGATCCCGGCAAACTCGGCGATGGTCGTCCCGAGGTTGGCGATGAGCATGGTGAAGGCGGCGAAGGTGGCCCAGCGGACCCCGAACCGCTCGCGGATGAGGCCGGTCATCCCCTGGCCCGTGGCGAGCCCGATCCGGGCACCCACCTCCTGGGTGAAGAAGAGCACGACCTGGCTGGCGAGGATGACCCACAGCAGGTCGTATCCAAACTGGATGCCCGCGAGCGAGTAGGTCGTGATTCCGCCGGCATCGTTGTCGGCGAAGCCACTCACGAGCCCCGGCCCGAGGACCGCGAGGACCGCGAGGAAGCGGACCCGCCAGGCGGGGATGCGCGGCAGCGGAGCGAAGGCCCGCGGCCGGCGCGCACGACCGCCCGTCGAAGTTGGTTCCGTGGTGGTCTCGACCATCGGATTGTGGTCCGGCATCGGTCCGCGACCGCTACCGGCTCACAAAGCGCGGCAGGCGCGCCTTCGGGAACAGGCCGATCGCCTGGCTCAGGTTGAGCATGTGCCACCTCGCGGCGGGCCGTCCCGGCCGCGGGTGGCGCGCCGGCCGTCGGGCCAGGCGCAGATCCGCTTAGAGGTCGGGGCGGACCAAGGAACAGACTCGGGCGCCGTCTGCGCCCGAGCGACTAGGTCCGGTATCCACTGAGGGATGAAGCCTCCGAAGCTGGTTCCGTCGACCGGGCCGGATCTCCGTGCGACATGGGATGCGATGCTGACCAGGTCCGTGTGAGTCTACGTCCCGACGCACGAGTGCGACAACCGGAACGCGGGGAGGGATGCCAGCCTCATTCGGCTGCTCACAGGACGAACCGGCTGCGCGATCAAGCGCCGATCGCACGGCCGGCTCCAGGCTCGCTTGCTATCTCGGCCTCAAGTCCTCTCGCCCTGACCATCCCCCCTCGCCCTGGCGGGCGCCCGATGGGACACAGCGGCCCCACATTGAGCACCGGGTGATGCTGGGTTGTGTCCCGGATGATGGTGTAACAGCCGAACCGGCTGACGAAGAAGTCGGCCATCGCGTCATCCTGTTGGCGGCATGACTGTATGGGCATGAACCCGCTGGTGATGGCCGCGCTGAATGGAGACGTCGACAGCGGGTGGCGCGGAGCGGGATGATCTGAGCCGGCACAAACCAGGTGACCCCCCGCGGGTATCGGGCCCTCGGGGGGTCGTGGTGGAGCGAAGGTCCACCGTCGATGATCGTATGGCCCTGCCGGCTCGATGTCAGCACGTATGCGGCGCGTGGGCGTGACGTCGCGCCGCCGCGGGTCGCCTGCCCGCGCTGCGGCGGGCCGACGGGGGCCTGGTCGGGATACCGCCGGCACCTGCGCGACGCCGAGCCGCTGCTCCGCATCTTCGTGCCCCGGGTGCGCTGCCGACAGTGCGGGAGAACGGACGCCATCCTGCCCTGGTTCGTGAGCCCGTACCGCTGGGACACCGTCGACGTCATCGGGCAGGCCCTGGAGCGCAGCGCGGCCGGCGAGGGCGTGCGCCGGATCGCGGACGCGCTCGGCCGGCCCGAGACGACGGTCCGCGAGTGGTGCCGGCGCTTCGGGCGGGTGGCCGATGCCCTGGCCCGGGTCCTGCTCGCGGCCGCGGTCCGGGCGGGCTGGTCGGGCTTCGACCTGCCGACCGCACCGAGATCCCGCTGTGCCGCCGCGGTCGGTGCGCTCGCCTCGGCGTGGAGCCGCCGTCGCGGTCAGGTCTCGCCCTGGCGCCTGGCTGCCCTCGTCACCGGCGGGGCCTGGCTCGCTCCCAACACGACCTCGCCCTTGGCACCGCTGCCGGCCTCCTCTCTGATGGCCCGGACACCCCGAACCACCCCTGGAGGTGACCGATGGCCCGCGACCCGGCAGAAGCACTCGCCCTCTGGCGGTACCACCTGATCGCCGAGGCCCTGAACCCGAAGCTCCCCGGCCGGGAGCGCGGCCTCCTGGTCCGGCGCATCGCCACGGACGAGTACGTCACGCCCGGAGGGGATCCCCGGCAGGTCAGCCGCAACACGCTCGACCGCTGGATCCGCCGGTACCGGGCCGAGGGCCTCGCCGGTCTGCGCGACCGACCCCGCTCCGATCACGGCAGCGCGCGCCTCGACCCGGCCCTGCTCGACGAGGCCATCCGCCTGAGTAGTGGCGCTCGACGTCCACGTGATAGTCGATCGAGACCTTGGCCTGCTTCCAGGTCGCGTAAGGGGCCCACGAGCACGTCGCCGATCCAGCGCTCGTTCGGGGCGTCGGCCTCGTACCGTCCGAACGTCCGGCCGTCCCGGAGCAGCTCGCCCCGGGTGAAGCCGCGCCGGCGGAACTGCTCCGCTAGGGTGCGCTCCGCGATGCGGACGCCGTGGCGGGCCCGCACGATCTCGCTGATGTGGGCGGCGCTCCGAGCCGGGACCTCGAGGCGCAGCACGGGGATGGGGCACCGGCATCTCTCCTGGGGCGGTGTGAACGCTTTCCAGGCGAGCGTGACGGGTCCCGGACGCCTCATGCCGGCGCTGCTGGAGACCTCACGAGGGGGTGGCCATTACCCGCCGTGAAACCGGGTGGCCAGAACCCCCGAAATCCGCAGCCGGGCGTGAACGAGGCTGATCTGGAGCTCGCCCCCCGCCGCGCCTCCAGGTGCTTCCGCGCGACGCGTTCCTTCGGGCCCTCCTGCTCGCGAAGCTGTCAAATCCGTTGACCGACCTCCTCTAGGCGTACCAGGCGTCCCGGACGCAGGCCGAGGCGTACCAGTTCAAGCCGGTCCTCAAGTTCCTCGACGCCCCCGTACCGGGGATCCTGATCGCCGACGAGGTCG
>DAOTXE010000072.1:0-17984 GCA_034435355.1 Chloroflexota bacterium | reverse complement strand
AGGGCATCCTGGCCGCGATGAGCGGCCTCCCGGTCGTGATCCGCCTCATCGACCCGCCGCTCCACGAGTTCCTCCCGAACCTCGAGGACCAGCTCGTCAAGGTCACCAAGGCCGGCGATGCCGCGACCGCCGAGGACACGGAGCTGCTCGCGACCATCAAGTCTATGCACGAGCAGAACCCGATGCTCGGCCTCCGCGGCTGCCGCCTCGGGCTGATGATTCCCGACTTCGTGAAGATCCAGACGCGGGCGATCCTCAACGCCGCCGTGGCGGTGAAGCGCGCCGGCAAGGACCCGCGGCCGGAGATCATGATCCCCCTCGTCGGCCACGTGAACGAGCTGATCGCCACCCGGGCGCTCCTCGACGCGGAGGCGAACGCGGTGATCGCCGCCGCCGGCGAGAAGATCGACTTCAAGTTCGGGACGATGATCGAGATCCCGCGCGCCTGCTGGGTGGCCGACGAGATCGCCAAGCACGCCGAGTTCTTCAGCTTCGGCACCAACGACCTCACCCAAATGACGTTCGGTTACAGCCGGGACGACGCCGAGGGTGGCTTCCTCCTCAAGTACGTCGAGGACAAGATCCTGCCCGAGAACCCGTTCCAGACGCTGGACGATGTGATCGCGGCCGAGATGAAGATGACCGTCGAGAAGGGGCGCTCGACCCGCCCCGACCTGAAGGTCGGCATCTGCGGCGAGCACGGCGGCGACCCCGCCTCGATCCACAAGTGCGAGAAGATCGGCCTCAACTACGTCTCCTGCTCGCCGTTCCGCGTCCCGGTGGCGCGGCTCGCGGCAGCGCAGGCGGTCCTGGTCAACGCGGCCGAGAACGACCGGTAGCCACCCTCCCGGCCGGCGGGTTCGCCCGCGGGCCGGGGAAGCGGAGATCCACGAGGCCCGGCCGGAAGGCCGGGCCCCGCGCGCTCCGGGGTGGGATCATGGGGCGGTGCCCGGACCCACGCCGCCCGACCGCCATCGCGATCGGCTCCGGCGGCTCATCGTCGACGTCGAGCCGCTCCGCCGCGACCGCGACTTCCGGTTCCTGTGGATTGGCCAGACCGTCAGCGGCCTGGGACGCCAGGTCACGGCGCTCGTCCTGCCCTACCAGCTGTATGTGCTGACCGGCTCGCCGCTCGCGATCGGGGCGCTGGCGCTTGTCCAGGTCGTCCCGATCGTCGCGTTCTCTCTTGGCGGCGGCGTGGTTGCCGATGCCGTCGATCGGCGCCGGCTCCTGCTGCTGACGCAGGTCGGGCTGGCGGCCTCGAGTGCAATCCTGGCGGGCCTCGCGCTGTTGCCGGCGCCTCCCGTCCTCGCGATCTACGCGGTCGCGTTCGTCGCGGCAGGCGTCGGCGCCATCGACCAGCCGGCCCGCGCCTCAGCGCTGCCCCGCCTCGTCCCGCGCGAGCGGCTTCCGGCCGGCATCGCGCTGAACCAGCTCAACTTCCAGGCCGCGGCGGTCGTGGGTCCGGCCCTCGGCGGGCTGGTCCTCGCCACGTTCGGGATCGCCGCCGGGTACACGTTCGACGTGATCACGTTCGCGGCGGCCATGATCGCAGTCGTCCTCATCGCCCCGATCCCGCCGGCCCCCGGCGCTGCCCGCCCCGGTCTCGCCGCGGTCGTCGAGGGCCTGCGCTTCGCGCGCCGCCGACGCGTGATCCTCTCGACGTTCGCGGTGGACCTCAACGCGATGATCTTCGGGATGCCCACCGCGCTGTTCCCCGTCCTCGCGCTCGGCGTGTTCCGGGTCGGCCCGGCGGGGCTCGGCCTGCTCGCCGCCGCGCCGGCGGTCGGGGCCCTCGTCGGGGCGCTGCTGACGGGGTGGGTCGGGCGGGTCCGTCGGACGGGCCGCGCCGTCCTCTGGGCGTCCGCGGGCTGGGGGCTGGCGATCACCGCCTTCGGGCTGTGCGCGTTCAGCTTCCCGCTTGCGCTCCTCTTCCTCGCCATCGCCGGGGCTGCCGACGTGGTCACGGCGGTCCTGCGGGCCGCGATCGTGCAGCTGGTCACGCCGGACGAGCTGCGCGGCAGGGTCACATCCATCCACGGCCTCGTGGTGACGGGCGGCCCGCGGCTCGGGGACGTCGAGGCGAGTGCAGTGGCCGCCGTCGTGGGTGCGCAGGTCTCCGCCGTGAGTGGCGGGCTGGCCTGCCTGGTGGGCCTGGCGGCGATCGTGCGCTCCTTCCCGGAGCTTGCCGCGTTCGACCAGCGGGAGGCTGCACGTTCCGCGGGGCGCCCGATCGAACGAGCCCGCGGTTCGACGCCGGCGTCCTGAGATGGCCGGCCGGGTCGCCGTGGACGGGCCTCGAAACCGTTCGCGCCTCCGCTCCGGGACGGTTCAGGCAGGTTTCAGCCCTGTCGCGTAGATTGCAATCCATCCGTCCGGCACGCCCCGCCAGGAGCCCTCCGTGGATCGACCCCCGTTCGTGGAGCCCGAGCCGGTCCCGTCGCGACCCGAGGGCGCGCCAGGGCCCGATGCGCTGCCCCAGCCGGCCGAAGACCGGCCGGGAGCCGGTCAGGTCAGGCCCGACGGCCCCAGACCCGGCGGGGCCGCACGGCTCGTGGTCGCCGCGGCCGTGCTTTCCGCCGTGCTCGCGTCGGGGCTGACCGTCGCGCTCGTCCGCCTCGGCGCCCCCGGAATCGCTGCCTCCCCGGTCGCGAGTGCCTCCGGCGCCATCCCTCCGACCTCCCCGGCTCGCGGCTCGCTCGCGGCGGTCGGGAGCACGGCGGATGCGACCCGCGTCGCGGCGGATGCGGCAGGATCGGTCGTGACCATCGCGACGCAGGATGCGGGAGTCTACGACCCCCTCACCGGGAGCGCCGGGGTGACGGGGAGTGGGTCGGGGTTCGTCGTCTCCTCGGGAGGGCTGATCCTGACCAACAACCACGTCGTCAACGGCGCCACCACGATCCAGGTCAGTCTCGAGGATGGGCGCCAGATGGCGGGAACGGTCGTGGCGACCGACCCCCAGCACGACCTGGCCCTGGTGCGCGTCGCCGCCACGGGCCTGACGCCGCTTGCCTTCGGCGATTCCAGCGCCCTGGTCGTCGGCCAGGCCGTGATCGCGATCGGGAGCCCTCTCGGCACGTTCTCCAACACGATCACCCAGGGGATCGTCTCGGGTCTCGAACGGTCCATCGACGTCAGCACCGACGGGTCGCGCCGCACGACCCACCTGGCGGGCCTGATCCAGACCGACGCCGCGATCAACCCCGGCAACAGCGGGGGGCCGCTCCTGGACGCGGCCGGCAGGGTGATCGGCATCGTCACGGCGAGCGCGGCCAACTCGCAGGGCGTCGGGTTCGCGGTACCGATCGCGGCGGCGCTCCCCCTGGTGAGCAGGGCCGGCGGAAGCTGACAGAGCCCGCGGGCGGCCCGATCGCGCGCGCGGTCAGGCTCCCCGGCCGCCCTCCTCGCCGCTCTGGCGGAGGAACCGCTCGATCTCGGAGATGAGATCGTCGCCCGATGGGCGCCTCGCCTCGTCGACGGTCGCCTCGAGCCGCTCCACGTAGGCCCGGGTGCCTTCGTCGGCGGCCGTCGCCGCCTCCAGCCGCGCCAGGACCTGGCGCGCCTCCTCGCGGAGCGCCCCCGGAGGAATGTCGTGGCCGAGGTGTCGGCCCAGGACGCGCAGCAGTTCCACCGCTGCCGGGAGGTATGGGCCGGTCACGTAGTGCGGCACCTGCGCGAAGTAGCCCACCGAGGGGATCCCGGCGCGCGCCACCGCGTGGTCGAGCACGGAGATCGCCGCGGCCGGCACCCGCAGGATCCCGTCGGGGCCTGGCATCACGTTCGCGCGGAGGAGACCCGGCTCCGATTCGATGCCCATGATCGGGACGTCGCGCGTGTGCGGGACGGCGGCCGGGATTGCCCCGAGGCTGATCCACTCGGCGACGCCCAGCCGCTCGGCGAGCTCCACCGCGGCCCTCGTCAGCTCCCGCCAGTGGAAGTCCGGCTCCGGCCCGGTGAGGACCAGGACATCGCGCGTTCCGACGGTGGCCCTGCGAACGATCAGCTCGGGCCAGGTGAGCGAGGACGGGCGGCCACCGACGATGTCGAGGGTGGGCCGGCGCGCCCGGTAGTCGTAGAGCCGATCGTCGTCGAACGTTGCGACGCGGGTGCCGTTGGCGGCCACGTGGCCGGCCGCCGCCGTGGCCGCGCCACCCGCATCGACCCACCCGTCGAGGGCGGCGATGAGCACCGGCGCGACCAGGCCGTCGGCGTTCTCGATCTTGAGGAGCACCATCGGTCAAAGCATACGGTGCTCGCCGGCGCGTGCCGCCGGACGGGGATCGGGCGGCTCAGGTTGCAGCCGGCGCGCCCGCCGGCTTCGGGACGATCCGCGAGCTTCCGGCGAAGGGGCGGATCGTGGTCTCGCGGCCGTCCTCCCAGCGGACGCGGTAACGGGTCCCGTACGACGCCGCGATGATCTCGAGGATCTCCCCCTCCCGGTCGGGCAGCCCGACCTTCTCGGACTCGACGACGATTCGGTCACCGACCTGCGTGTCCACGCGTCACCTCCCATCGCACGGCCGGCCGCTCGCCTGCGGTTGGTCCGCCAGCATCGAAGGATGCGCCGGCCGCGATCCCCGCGATAGGGCCCGAGGTCATGAACGGACGCCCGTCGGAGCCGCCCGGACGCCCGCCGGAGCCGCCCGGACGCCCGCCGGAGCCGCGCGGCGGCCTTGCTGCCGTGCCCGTGCCCCGGCGATGGGCCCTCTTCGGGACGTTCGGCCCTCCGCGGGTCGGGATGGCGGCCCGTACGGTGCGGGGTGCAGACTGTCCGCGGGCACGGTCGAGGCCGTCCGGACGAAGATCCAGCGAGGTACACGATCATGAAGGTGCTCGTCAGCGCGGCCTCCCGGCACGGAGCGACAGCCGAGATCGCTCGGACGATCGGCGAGACGCTCACGGAGGCGGGCCTCGAGGCGGTGGCCCTCCCGCCCGATGCGGTCGCCACGCTCGACGGCTTCGACGCCGCCGTGATCGGCAGCGGGATCTACGTCGGGCACTGGATGGACGCGGCGAAACACCTCGTCGAGCGCCACGCGGCCGAGCTCGCCTCCCGGCCGGTGTGGCTCTTCTCCAGCGGGCCGGTCGGCGATCCACCGGTGCCCGTCGAGGACCCGGCTGACCTGGCCGAGCTCGTCGAGGCGACGCGGGCGCGCGGGCATCGCCTCTTCGCCGGCAAGGTCGACACGACCGTTCTCGGGCTCGGCGAACGCGTGATCCTCAAGGCGGTGCGGGCTTCCGAAGGCGACTTCCGCCCCTGGGACGACGTCCGCGAATGGGCGCGCGAGATCGCTGCGGCGCTCACGGGCGGACCAGCGGCGACCGGGAGCTGAGCCTGGTCGCGAGTATCCGAAGGGACGATCAGGCCTCGTAGAGCCGACGCGACCCCAGGTTCGCGAGCCAGAGCGCTTCGGCTCACGCTGGTGTGGCTGAGGCAGGCGCCGGCATCGGGCGGCACCTGGCGGCTGGGGTCGCGGAGAGCCCGGCGCCGGGGCAGGGCACCTACCCGGTCGCCGCCCGGCCTGGTCGCTTCTGGTAGGAGCACGCCTCGAGCGATGCCGGGGCCCCCACCAGCTCGACGCGCGTGCGGTAGTCGCGCGCCTCCGGGGACGCGTCGAGCACGGCGACCGTGGCCCGGAATGCCGCGACCGGGTCCGGTGCGACCGCCTCGATCACGGCGCCTGCAAGGCTCATCCGCGACGAGACGATCTCGCCACCGACGGCCTCGAGGGCCGGGCCCAGGAGCGCTTCCCAGTGCCGGATCCACGAGGCCCCGGCCGCGCGCAGGGCGACGGGCGCCGCGATGACGGCCCGCACACGCGGCTCCGCGGTCCGCTCCCCGTCGTCAGCCGCTCCAGGGTTCCCGTTCACCGGCCCCGGCCGGCCGGTCGATCAGCCACGGCGCATCTCCTGAGTGGCCACCGGGCCCTCGGCCGGGCGGATGTTCTGGTTGGCGTCGAAGACGTTCGCCGGGTCATAACGACGCTTCACCTCGGCCAGCCGCGCATAGGTCGCAGCCGGGTAGGCCGCGCGGACCCGCGCCTCACCCTCGTTCTCGAGGAACCCCGCGTACGCGCCGGCGTCGTGCAGACCGAGCTCGTCGCCATAATCCTGCGTCCAGGCGACGTGCCGGTCCCGCTGGGCTGCCTCCGTGAACCCGGTGATGATCGTCACCATGATCGGGCGGTTGCGGTGGCCGAAGGCCGTCGCCGCGTTCGGCACGCGGGCCATCGCTCCGCCCAGGATCCGGACCTGGGTCACCGCCCCGGGCGAGCTGGGTGCCGACATCCGGGCGAGGATTCTGTCCACCTTCGCATCGTCGAGGGCGTCGAGGAGGAGCGAGCGAACGACGACCGGGCCACGCCGGCCCGCCTGGGCCGTGAAGTCGTAGATCGCGGGATAGGGCATCGGGCGGACGAGGTCGGCGAACGGCCTCGCGAGTGCCCGGAAGGGTGCGACCGCACGCTCGCCCTCGCGGAGATCACCAGCATGGACCAGGAGGATCGCGATCGTGGCACGGCCATGGACCTCGACGGGAAGGAATGGCAGCGGCGGGGCCGACATGACGAGCGCGACCGTCGTCAGCTCCTCCGGTGCGGCGGCGGCGATCGGGACGAGCCCGCGCAGCACGTCCCGCGTTGCGGGCAGGAAGAGCGCGCCGCCGAGCACCATCTCGACTGGCACCAGCCGGTACTGGAGCCGGGTCGCGATCCCGAAGTTGCCGCCCCCGCCCCGCACCGCCCAGAACAGGTCGGGGTTCGACGTTTCGCTCGCGGTCAGAACGTCGCCGCTGGCCGTGACAAGCTCCACCGAGACCAGGTGGTCGATCGCGAGGCCGTGCCGGCGGGCGAGAAAGCCCACGCCGCCGCTCAGCGTGATCCCTGCCATCCCGACCGACGCGGTGTCGCCGAGCGGCGTCGCAAGGCCGTGCGCCGCCGCGGCGCGCGTGTAATCGCCCGCGGTGAGCCCGGGCTCGGCCCATGCGAGGCGTCGCTCGGGATCGATCCCGAGCTCCCGCATTCCCGAGCAGTCCACCATGACCGCGCCGTCCGCCACGGCGTGGCCGGCCGGGCTGTGGCCCCCGCCGCGCACGGTCAGGCGAAGGCCGGCCGCCCTTGCGAACGCGATCGTCCGGCGGACGTCTTCGGTGTTCGCGACCCGGACGATCAGTGCCGGGTGCCGGTCGATGGCCGCGTTCTGGACCTCGCGGGCAGCGTCGTATCCGGCGCCGCCTGGCTCGATCACGTGCCCGGTGAGCTGGGCCCGGAGGCGGTTCACGGGAATCGGGGCGCCGGCAGTGGGGGACGCGGCCACTGGATCTCCTCCGTCACGCGACCTGGCATCGGGCGTGCGACGGAATCTCGCCGCTCGCATCGTGCACGATACCGAGTCGGGTCAAGCCCGAAGACGAGGGCTGCCCGCTCGGATCCCCGCGGGCGAGGTTGCCCGCCACCTGTCAGACTGGCGAACCCGCGACGCCGGCGCGGCACCCGGAGACCACCTGACCATGAGCGACACCGTCTATCTCTCCTCGAACGGGATCCTCAGCGTCCGCGCCGAGCTCGAGCAGCTCACGGGCGAGGAGCGGCCGGTCGTCGTCGCCCGGATCGCCGCGGCTCGCGAGCTCGGCGATCTCCGGGAGAACGCCGAGTACGAGACGGCCCGGAAGGAGCAGTCGATCCTCGAGGGGCGAATCGCGCACCTGACGGTGCTCCTGCGCGATGCCGTCGAGATCGAGGGCGCCTCCACCAGCCACGTCAGCCTTGGCACCACCGTGACCGTGGAGGACGACCAGGGCGAGGAGACGTACACCGTCGTCGGCAGCCACGAGGCCTCGCCGGCCGACGGGCGCATCAGCAGTGCCTCGCCGATCGGGCGGGCGCTCATGGGCGCACGCGCCGGTGACCGGGTCGTCGTCGCCGCGCCACGCGGGTCCTTTTCCCTGCGGATCGTGTCCCTCTCCTGACCGGCGTACCGGCGCCCATGGCGGGTTCCGGAACCGCTGCTGCCGGGACGCTACAGTCCCCCGGATGCCGGCCCGATCGCGCCGCAGGGCGCTCCTGCTGATCTGCGCGGTGGCGGTCGCCTCTGCCACCAACTACACGATTCAGGGTCCCGTGCTCGGGCTCATCCGCGCCGAATTCGGGCTCACGTCGGCCGATGCGGGCGCCATCGCCACCGCGTTCTTCGCGGGCGCCGCGGTCACGATGCTGGCCGGCGGTACCATCGCCGACCGGATCGGCGCACGGCCGGCGGTGACGCTCGGGTTCCTCCTCCTCGTCGTGGGCAACGTCGGAGCGGGAATGCTGGCGCCCACCTTCCCGGCGCTGCTCGGCTGGCGGGTCCTCGGGGGGCTCGGCTCGGGCTTCGGCTTCGCGGCGGGCGCCTCGTACACCCGGTCGATCTACGACGAGCGTGGGCGTCACCTCGCCCAGGGACTGTTCGGCGCTTCGTTCCTGCTCGGGTCGGGGATCACGCTCGTCTACGTGCCCTTGCTCGCCGGTCCGTCCGGCGACTGGCGGCAGGCATTCACGCTCTCGGCGCTCGGCGTGGCCGGGGTCTGGGTGGCGTGGACCCTCCTCGCTCCCGGGCAGCCCCCGGCGCGGGCGGCGAGCGGCGCCGGCGGCACGCTGCTGGCAGCACTGCGCGTGCGCAACACGTGGCTGCTGGCCCTGTGCCACATGTGCGGCTTCGGGATGGCGATCGTGATCGGCACCTGGGTCACCCTGTACCTCACCGACGCGTTCGGACTGCCCACCGCGGCAGCGGGGCTGATCGGGTCCCTGACCCTGGTCACCGGCATCGCCGCTCGCGCCCTGGGCGGCGCCATTCTGGAAGGCAGGGTCCCGGCGGTCAGGATCATCCGGGCCGGGCTCGCCTGTGCGGCGCTCGGCCTGACCACGATCGCCCTGGCCCCGGTGCTGTGGGTCGCCATCGCCGCGTTGATCGTCACCGGCTTCGGCGTCGGCCTTCCCTACGCGGCCGTCTTCAACGGCGCCGCAGCCAGCGCGCGGGTGAGCCCCGCCTCGGCGCAGGCCGTGGTGGGCTGGGGAGGCACGCTCACCGCGATCTTCGGGCCGCCCCTCGTCGGAACGCTTCTCGACGCGACCGGCAGGTTCGCGGACGGCTTTCTGGCCCTCGCCGCCATCGTGGTCGCGGTGCTGGCCCTGACCGCGCTGGTCCACCCGATCGACCTCGCCGCGGGTGACCGGGCGATCGCGAACGCGAGCAGCCCTTCGCCGCTCTGAGCCCCGGGCAGGACCCGGGAGCGGACGGACACCCGGCGGTCGTCGGACGGGCGCCCGCAGGGCCGAAGCCAGCGCCGTCGCGCTTTCAGGCGCCCGTCAGGAATGGAACGGACAATCCGGCACCGGCCGAAGCGTGCGTGATCCGTGGCACATGGCCGACTCTCTGCGGCGTCCTCGCGGAGGCGTGACCGCGCGGTACGATCCGACCTCACCCGCCCGTGGAGCCCTGCATGATCGAGCCGCACACCACGCCCCTGAGCCGGCGGCGGTTTCTCGCCTTCCTCGGCCTCGCCGCGGCCGGTGGTGCGGCCGCTGCGCTCGCGGCGACCGAGATCGTGGGATCGGCCGGACCCTCGCAGCCGCTCGCTTCGGGCGAGAAGGTCGCGGAGGCGGCCGCGTCGGTCTCGCCCGCCGGCTCGTCCGTGGCCGCGAGCCCGGCGCCATCACCCGACACCTCCGCGTGGCGCAGTCACTACCGGTCCCGGCCGGATCTCACCCCGCCGCAGATCCTGGTCCAGGTCCCGGCGGGAGCGGTGACGCCCGGGCTCCTCTTCTACACGCCCTCGAACGGCATGGGGAGCGACGGCCCGGCCATCTTCACCAACGAGGGCGACCTCGTCTGGCTCCGGCCCGACAGCGGGACGCAGGTCACGAACCTCCACGTCATCGAACTTGCCGGGAAGCCCGCGCTCGCGTGGTGGGAAGGGGTGGTCAACGGCGGGATCGGCACCGGCGACGTCGTCATCGCCGACGACACATACCGCGAGATCTCCCGGGTCCGGGCGGGCAACGGGCGGCGCGCCGACCTCCACGAGTTCCACCTGACGGGGAACGGCACCGCACTCCTGCTCGCGGACGGCGGCGTGTCTGGCACCTCCGCCCTGGGTGGTGCCGGGCTGGCAGGGGAGGTGATGGACTGCGCGGTCCAGGAGATCGACCTGGCATCCGGCGCGATCCGCTTCGAGTGGCACACGGCCGACCACGTCGCCATCGGCGAATCATTCGTGGATCCCCCGACGGACCCGACCGCCGTGATCTACGACTACGTCCACGCGAACTCGATCGACGTCGACCACGACGGTGGGCTGCTCGTCTCGGCCCGCAACACCTCGACCGTCTACAAGATCGACCGGGCGACGGGCACGATCGTCTGGCGGCTGGGCGGCAAGCGGACCGACTTCGCGATGGGCCCGGGTGCCGCCTTCTCGTGGCAGCACGATGCGCGCCGGCAGGCGGACGGAACACTCACGGTCTTCGACGACGGCGCGAGCCCGGGTCACTCGCGCGCGATCACGCTCCGGCTGGACGAACAGGCGATGACGGCGACGCTGGTGCGCGGCTTCGAGCATTCTGCACCCCTCCTGGCGCGCAGCCAGGGGAACGTGCAGGTGCTGCCCGGTGGAAACGTCCTCGTGGGCTGGGGCGACGCGGGCTACGTGAGCGAGTTCTCGTCGACCGGCGAGGTCGTCTTCGATGCGGCCTATCCGGCCGCCGGACAGTCCTATCGCAACTACCGCGCGGCGTGGGTCGGCAGTCCGCGCGAGCTCCCGGCGGCCGCGGCGGTGGCCGGCCCGGGCGGCGCCGTGACGGTGTTCGCCAGCTGGAACGGTGCGACCGAGGTCGCGACGTGGGAGGTGCTGGCCGGCTCGACGGCCGGCACGCTCAAGCGTGCGGGCTCGATGCCGCGTTCCGGCTTCGAGACCTCCGTTCCGGTGAAGGGTCCCGCGCAGTGGGTGCAGGTCGTGGCTCGCAACGCCCAAGGTGCGGTCCTGGGAGAATCGCCCATCGTCACCGTCTCCGCCTGAGTGCCCCCGCCGGTCCGACGACCCGCACCGCCGCACGGGCACATCGCGGCGAATGCGGAAGCTAGCCTCCGTGGGAGGGAGCGGTGGGTGCGGTCGACCAGGAAGGCGCCCACTGCTCCCTTCGGATCCGGTCGACCTCGTCCGGTTCGATCTCGGGAACGGGCCCGAACGTGAGCGCGCGCAGGTAGGCGTCGGCGGCGCCTTCGACCACCGACGCCGCGTTGTAGGCGTGGTCGACGGTGGGACCGATCGCGAGCACGCCGTGGTTGCGCAGCAGGCAGGCGCTCCGTCCCTGGAGCGCGTACGCGGTGAGCTCGGCCACCTCCGCCGTGCCGCCTCGCGCATACGGCGCGGTGACGACGCCGCCGCCGCACGCCGAGACGAGGCCGTGCAGGATCGGCGGGATCGAGATCCCCATCGCCGCCGCCGCCATGGCCGCCGGGCTGTGCGTGTGAACGATGCCGCGCACGTCCGGTCGCCTGACGTACGTGAGCGTGTGGAGCGGCAGCTCCGAGGTCGGCTGCAGCGCCCCGTCGACGACCCGCCCGTCGAGCCGCACGATCACGATGTCCTCGGGCCGCATCGTGTCGTAGGCGGTGCTCGACGGAGTCATCGCAACGAGATCGGGTTCGCCGGCGATCCGCATGCTGATGTTGCCCGCGGTGAAGAAGACGAGCCGCTCCGCGAGCAGGCGCCGGGCAAACAGGAGCACGCGCTCCCGCGCCTCGTCCCAGGCGATGGGCATGCTCATGGCTGCGCTCCTGCGCGGATCGTCGCGCCCGCTGCAGCCTGCGCGGCGTCCCGGATCTCGACGAACGGCGGCTGGAGCACGCCGGCCTCGCAGATCCAGGCGGTCACCAGCTCGTGCGGCGTGACGTCGAAGGCGGGGTTCCAGACGGCGACGTCGGCGGGCGCGGCGAGCCGGCCCTGCCAGCCGCGGACCTCGTCCGCTGCGCGCTCCTCGATGGCAATGGCGTCGCCGGTCGGCGTGGCGAGGTCGAAGGTCGAGCGGGGTGCCGCGACGTAGAACGGGACGCCTGCGTGGTGAGCCGCGAGCGCCAGCGCGAAGGTGCCGATCTTGTTCGCGGTGTCGCCGTTGGCGGCGATGCGATCCGCTCCCACGATCACGGCATCCACGCGACCGCTGTGGAGCAGCGGCGCAGCGGCGCTGTCGGCGATGAGCGTCACGTCGATCCCCGCGTCGACGAGCTCCCAGGCCGTCAGTCGCGCCCCCTGGAGGAGCGGCCTCGCCTCGCACGCATAGACCTGCACGGGCTCGCCGGCCGCGGCCTTCGCATACACCACGCCCAGCGCGGTGCCCCAGCCGAGAGTCGCCAGCCGGCCGGTGTTGCAGTGGGTCAGGATCCGGCTCGCGGCGGCAAGCTCGGCGCGCCCGTGCTCGCCGATCCGGCGGCACGCCTCGCGGTCCTCGTCGAGGATTCGCTGCGCCTCGAGAAGCGCGCGAGCCCGGATTGCCGCCGGCGTCGGCGCGTCCGCTGCCGCGTCGCGCACGCGGTGCACAGCCCACGCGAGATTGACCGCTGTCGGCCGCGCCGAGCCAACCCGGGAAACCAGTTCGTCCAGTGTCGCGAGCGCCGACGCCCGCGTCGCCGGCCTCGCTTCGTCGAGCCCGAGCACGATCGCGAGCGCGCCGCAGACGCCGATCGCCGGGGCACCGCGCACCGCGAGCCGGTGGATGGCATCGATGGTCGCGTCGACCGTCACGAGGCGGAGTACCACGCAGGCGCCCGGGAGCCGGGTCTGGTCGATGATCTCGATTGCGTCGCCCACCCAGGCGACCGTGCTGATGGGGGTGCCCGACATGGACCACTTCCTCACGGACCCGTGCTTGTGCCCAGGGTCGCCCGGAAACGCCGGCGTCCTCCCGACGGTCCGGTCGATCGACACGCCCCCGAGCGACGGTGGCCCGGTACATCCTACCGGCCGGCGCACGGCCTGCAGAGTGCCAGCTCGATGTCCGTCGTGAAGGTCACGAGTTGACCGGAATGTCGGAGTTGTCCCGCTGGCCGCGCGGTGTCGGTCGGGTTCCCTCGAAGGCCCGTCGGAGTCGGCTTCTGGGTTGGAGCACCGGACACGCGGCCGGACGCTCATCGTCAGGGCGGGGCCTTCAGGTTCCGGGGGTCCCCGGGGGCGGGATCAGGTCGCAATCGGGGGTGGTGCAGAGGGTCAGGCCAAGCTCGGTCATCCGCTCGGCAAGGGGCGTGAAGCCGAGGTCTCCGGCGTAGCTGCGCAGGGTGACGCCGGCCGGGATCCCCCGGACCAGGACCGCCCCACCAGAGTCGCCGACATCAACCGGGATGTAGGCGGCAATCATGCAGGGGTAGAAGGACGGGTCGCCGGTGCTCTGGTTGGCGGCCTTCTCCTCCACCTTGCCAGTCCGGTAGATGTTGCGCCCGTCGATCTCGACCGAATCGCCGATGGCGATGTCGGCACAGGCGAGCGGACGGGTCCCCGCCGGGATCGCCCGGTCGCCGCCCACCCCCATGTCGACGACGTTGAGGTGTCCCCAGGGGATCTGGTCCTTCGCCACCAGCATGTAGTTGACGTCCGGTGACGAGCAGGGCAGCCCCCCGTAGGAGCAGATGGCGGCCCTGGCCGGCGAGCCGAAGACCCCGAGCACGGTGGCCCCATCCGTGGCCACGCTCCCTGCGCTGGCGCAGTGGCCGGCCGACATGAGGACGACTGTCTCCCCTGCGCGAGCGTAGAAGGCGCCGCTGCAACCTCCCCAGATGTGACGGCCGGCCAGGACCGGCGGGTTGTAGAGCACCGTGGTCCGATGGGGCGTGGTGATCTCCCGGACGACAGGGATGGCCAAGGCGGCGCCGGCCCCGAGGGCCAGGCCGAGCATGGCGACCAGGACGAGACGAAGGACGCTCGGTGACGCCTGAACCGGAGTCGGGGCGATGGTGGCGTCTGATTCTGGCGCACTCGGGTGGACCATGAGACCACTATGGGTCCGCTTGGCGCCCCGCGCAATGAGGTGCTTGCCCGGCTGCGCCCCTCGGCACACGCATCCGCGCGGACTCGTGGGGCATCTTGGCAGGCGAGGAAGAATTCGATTCCGTCGGGGGCCCGCCGGACCCCTGACCTCGCCCAGGCCAATCTGATGACATTCCGCACGCCCAGTGAAATGCGCGAGCTGCCGGGTACCCCCCAGGGGTATTGACAGACCCCTTGACAATCGTGGGCCTCGGGCGCAAACTCCACCGGCGCTCGTGGCGTGTCAAGGCTTGACACGCCTGTTTCCGTGTCCGGTTGGCCACCCGCGCTGGCGTGGCGAGCGGGCGCAGCCGGGCCGGAGTTCTCGGCAAGGGGGCAGGTTGGCCGTCGGGGTTGCTGCGGAAGTCAAGAGCAAGCTCACGGTTGTCGACGTCGTCGGGGAGACCGTGCAGCTTCGGAAAGCCGGCACCACGCTCAAGGGCCTCTGCCCGTTCCACGCCGAGAAGACGCCCAGTTTCATCGTCACCCCTGCGCGGGAGACGTGGCACTGCTTCGGCTGCGGAGAGGGCGGGGACATCTTCTCGTTCGTGATGCGCCGGGACGCGATCGCCTTTCCGGAGGCACTCCGGCGCCTGGCACAGCGTGCCGGGGTGGAGATCGACGAGCGGACGTCGCGCGAGGACGCCCACCGCAAGCGGCTCCACGAGGTGCTCGACACCGCGTTCGCCTTCTACCATGCGGTCCTCGTGGGCAGCGAGACGGGTGCCGCGGCGCTCGACTACCTCCGCGGTCGCGGCTTCACCGACGAGACGATCGAACGGGCCCAGCTCGGCTTCGCACCACCGGACTGGGACGCCCTGGTCCGCACGCTGGAGCGCAAGCGCCAGATCGGCGCGTCCGAGCTGGTCGAAGTGGGCCTGGCAACGCCCCGCCGGAGCAGCCGGGGCGTCTACGATCGATTCCGCGGCCGCGTCCTCTTCCCGATCCGGGATCCGACGGGCAATGCCACCGGCCTGGGGGGCCGGATCCTTCCTGCGCCCGCACCCTCGGCCGTCGAGTCACCCGCGACGGGCAGCGGTCCCGCCGCCGACCCCGAAGGTCCGAAGTACCTCAACTCGCCGGCCACGCCGCTCTTCGACAAGAGCCGCACGCTCTACCCGCTCGACCGCGCGAAGGCCGCAATCCGCAAGTCGGGGATCGCCGTCATCGTCGAGGGGTACACGGACGCGCTCATGGCCCACCAGGCCGGCTTCGACAACGTCGTCGCGAGCCTCGGCACCGCGCTCACGCCGGGTCAGGTCGCGCTCCTGACGCGCTACGCCGCCAAGAAGATCGTGCTGGCCTACGACGTCGACCCGGCGGGCGAACGAGCCGGAACGCTCGGTGTAACCGCGCTCGAGCAGCTCACCCGCCAGCTCGCGGCCGCGGATGCGGGTGTGGAGCTCGACGAGGTGCGCGTCGCCCGGCTGCCGGATGGCAAGGACCCCGACGAGCTGATCCGCGACGCCCCGGACGGCTGGCGCGAGGCGGTCCGGACCGCCGCCCCGATCGTCGACTACCTGATCGACTTCCATGCCCGCTCGGCGGACATGCGCACAACCGGCGGGCGCGCACGGTTCATCGACCTGATCCTGCCGACGCTTCGGACGGTCCGCAACCCGGTCCTGCGGGATGGATATCTCCAGCGCCTTCGCCAGGTATCCGGCGTCGAGGAGCGGGTGCTCCTCGAGTCGCTCCACCGTGCGCCGGAACCGGTTCGGGGCGGTTCCGCCGGTACCGGCGCAGGCGAGAGCCGGATCACGGCGGCATCGGTTCTCGGCTCACCGGATGCGTTCGACCCGAAGGCCGTGCTCCGCGCGATCGACCCGGTGGAGCGCGACCTGCTCCGGTTCCTCCTCTCGGTCCCCGAGACGCAGGAGGCGACCGCCGAGCGGCTGGCACCGTCGGACCTGCCCAGCCAGCCGGCCCGCGAGCTCTGGACTGCCATGCTCGCCCTCCGGGACGACCCGCCCTGCACCACCGAACGCGTCTTCGCCCGCCTTGCCGCGGATCCGGAGACGCAGGCGCTGCTCGTCGCGCTCCTCGAGCGGCGCGACGCCGGCGCAGACGCCGGCACGACCGATCCCCGGGTCGCGTCCCAGGGGATCGAGCAGTGCCTGCTCCGCCTCGAGCTCGACCGGCTCGAGGAACGCACCCGCTGGACACGGCTGGAGCTCGGGGAGGCGGAGCGGGCGAACGACCGCGACGCCATCGAACGTCTCATGACCGAGGAACGACACCACAACGAGACCCGCAAGTCGCTGCAGCGGCGAATGGAGCAGGCCAGCCTGCTCAGCCGGCCGGCTGCAGCCCGCGCCGCAGGAGGACGATCGTGAGCCAGGACCCGATGGACCGCCAGCTCGTGGAAGCCGTGCTGGCTGCCACGCCTCGCCGCCGCCGTGCCGCGGCAGCCGAGGTGAAGGCTGTCAACGCCGCAAGCAAGGCGGCCGGCGCAATCGCCGTGATCGAGCCGGAGTCCGAGGAGGACGACCTCGACCTGGGCTCGGATCCGGACGTGCCGGAGCTTGTCGCGGCCGATGAGGACGTCGTCGGCGTCAGCGTGGATGCGGGCGAGCTCTCGTCGGACATCGCGGTGCCGGACGTTCCGGCGAAGCTGGACGCCAAGGCGCTCGAGGAGCCGACGGCCGAAGAGCTCGAGGCGCTCTCGGCCGACATGATCGGGATCGACGACCCGGTCCGGATGTACCTCAAGGAGATCGGGAAGGTGGCCCTTCTGACCGCCGAGGAGGAGATCGTCCTGGCCAAGGCGATCGAGCTCGGCGAATGGATGGTCGAGTTCCCGGCCAAGGCGATGGTCAGCCTCCACGAGTGGACTCTCCACGACACGGAGCACAAGACCCGCGCCGCGAAGCCGCAGCACCGGCTGCCCCTGGGCGACGAGGCCCACGCGATGGTTCGTGCGGCGATCGCCGACGAGGGCGCCGTGGACCTGCTCGTCCCACACCCCGACTTCCACCTCGTCAAGGCCGGCCGCGACGTCCAGTCGGAGGGCACCAGGGAGCGCCTCAAGGAGGCCCGGCGTCACCTCGCCGAATACTCCGAGAAGCTGGACGCGGATTCCTTCGTCACGCTGCTCGACTGGGCCTACCTCGCCGTCCACAACGGCGACCTCGACTCGCGCGACAACGTGGGCCTGCGCGCGATCTATGACTGGACCCGCGAGGCGGTCGCCTTCCCGGCGCTGGAGCGCTGGATCATGAGCGGGCACGACGCCGACCTGCTCCGGCACATGGGCTACTACGACCCGGCGATCGTGCCGCTCAGCACGAAGCTGCGGGACCGCAAGGGCGAGATCGTCCGCATCGGGCGCGACGCGCGCGAGCAGCTGACCTCGGCGAACCTGCGGCTCGTGGTCTCGATCGCCAAGAAGTACATCGGCCGCGGAATGAGCTTCCTGGACCTGATCCAGGAAGGGAACATCGGCCTGATCCGGGCCGTCGAGAAGTTCGACTACGAAAAGGGCTTCAAGTTCTCCACCTACGCGACGTGGTGGATCCGCCAGGCGATCACCCGCGCGATCGCCGATCACGCCCGCACCATCCGCATCCCGGTCCATATGGTTGAAACGATCAACAAAATGATCCGCATCCAGCGCCAGCTCGTCCAAGAGCTCGGGCGCGAACCGACCGTGACCGAAGTCGCCAAGGAGCTCGGAGTCTCGAAGGACAAGGTAGAGCACATTATGAAAATTTCGCAGGAAACCGTG
Source organism: Chloroflexota bacterium (assembly GCA_034435355.1). GTDB lineage: Bacteria > Chloroflexota > Limnocylindria > Limnocylindrales > CSP1-4 > CTSoil-043. The sequence goes on along the minus strand of DAOTXE010000072.1, from coordinate 201 downwards.
TCGCTCGAATCGCCGGTCGGCGAAGAAGAAGATTCGAAATTGGGCGATTTTATCGAAGATAAGGATTCGCTTTCGCCGGAAGAGGTGACGATCAACTCGATGATGCGCGGCGATATTGATGGCTTTCTGGAGTTTCTCTCCCCGCGCGAGCAAAAAATTCTTAAAATGCGCTTTGGGCTGGGGCTGGAAACAGGCCGCACC
>DAOTXE010000071.1:0-17474 GCA_034435355.1 Chloroflexota bacterium | reverse complement strand
CCCACGGCCGGGATCTCGGCGGCGAGATCGGCCAGCGTCTGGGCGTCCGCCCCGGCAGGGTCCCCTCCGAAGAGCAGCTCGCTGACGCGCGCCACGCGCTCCGCGGCGCCGCGCCCGTGCGTGCGCTCGGTCAGGTCGCGTGCGAGAGTCCGTTGGGCGGAGCGGCGCTCCGGATGGGCTGCCTGCTCGGCCTCGAGCTCCTCGATCCGGGTCCGGTCGAAGAGGGTGAACCAGCGCAGGTAGGTCCCGACGTCCCGGTCATCGGCATCGAGCCAGTACTGGAAGAAGCGATATGGTGAGGTGAGGGCGGGGTCGAGCCAGATCGACTCGCCCGCCTCGCTCTTGCCGAACTTCGTGCCCGAAGCGTTGAGCAGGAGCGGGTACGCAAGCCCGTGGGCCGGCTCGGCCTGCCCGCCGGCATCCTGCCGCCGCGGGCTCGCCGTCCTGCGGATCAGCTCGAGCCCGGCGGTGATGTTGCCCCACTGGTCCGCGCCGCCGCACTGGAGCTCCACCCCGTACGAGCGGTGAAGGTGCATGAAGTCCGCCGCCTGGAGCAGCATGTAGCTGAACTCCGTGAACGAGAGGCCCTTCTCCAGGCGGACCTGGACGGAGTCCTTGGCGAGCATGTACGGCACGGTGAAGTACTTGCCGACATCCCGCAGGAAGTCGAGCAGGCGCACGTCGCCGAGCCAGTCCAGGTTGTTGACGACGAGCGCCTGCGTCGGACCGGGAGCAAAGTCGAGGTAGTGCGCGAGCTGGTCGCGGATCGCGTGGACGTTCGCCTGGATCGCGGGCCGATCCAGGAGGGGCCGCTCCGCCGAGCGGCCAGACGGGTCGCCGATCAGCCCCGTCCCGCCCCCGACGACCGCCACGGGCTGGCCGCCGTACCGCTGCAGGCGCACCAGCCCGAAGATCGGGATCAGGTGCCCCACGTGGAGCGAGCGGAACGTCGGGTCGAAGCCGTTGTAGGCGCGCAGGGGCGCGCCCGTCGCGAGGCGCGCCTCGAGCCCGTCGGTGGCGGCGTGGACCAGGCCGCGCCAGCGCAGATCCGGCAGGAGCCCGGCGAGGCGAGGGGACGTCACGGCGGTCAGACGAACGCCGCGAACGCGCGGAAGCGGGCCTGGGCCACGGGTCGGGAGTGCATGGCACCTATGCTATCGTGGCGAGCGCCATGCAGACCAGCCTTGCCCGACGGCAGCGCCGCCGCCGGAATGGCTCCGACCAGCGGTCCTCCGGTAACTCCAACGTCGCCCGAATCGCGATCGCGCTGCCGGTCTTCCTGTTCGCGTCGCTCCTGGTTGCCGGAGTTGTCGGCTTCGCCGGGGCCGTGATGGCCTTCACCTACTACAGCCAGGGCCTCCCCGACCCGAAGGACGTCTTCAGCAACCTGGCCTTCGCACAGGAGACGCGCGTCCTGGACCGGAGCGGCAAGGTCCAGCTCGCATCGTTCGCTCGCGAGCAGCGCGATGTCGTGACGTTCGACCAGATCCCACCGGTGCTCATCGACGCGACCACCGCGACGGAGGACAAGACGTTCTGGGAGAACGCCGGCTTCGACCCTGCCGGGATCCTTGCCGCCGGCCTGGACACACTCACGGGCAGCGCGCGCGGCGCCTCCACGATCACGCAGCAGCTCGTCCGCGCCCGGCTCCTGCCCCAGTCCGCCTTCAGCGGCCCGTCCTACGAGCGCAAGATCCGCGAGATCATCCAGTCGGTTCGCCTGACCCAGGAGTTCCCCGGCGTCGCGGGCAAGCAGGAGATCATCACCGACTACCTCAACCAGAACTTCTACGGGAACAGCAGCTACGGGGTGGCCGCGGCGGCCCGGAGCTACTGGGGCATCACCGACCTGCACAAGCTGACCCTCGCGCAGGCAGCGATCCTGGCGGGGATTCCCCAGTCCCCTACCGACTTCGATCTTGTCAAGAATGCCGTCGAGCAGACCGGCGCCGACGGGAAGCAGCACCTCGTCGTACCGCAGGACTCGCCGATCGTCCAGCGTCGCAACTACATCCTGGAGCTGATGAAGACGCGCAGCGTGCTCACGGCCGGCACTTACACCACCGCGGACTACGACGCCGCGGAGCAGGCGCCGGTCGTGCTCTCGCCGCCGAACACCTCGCAATGGCTGGCGCCCCAGTTCGTGCTCCAGGTGCGACACCAGCTGGGCGTGATCCTGTGCACCGCGGCGCAGGCGGACAACTGCCCCGCGATCGACACCGGCGGCTTCACGGTGATCACGACCCTCGACTACGGGATGCAGCGACTCGCCGAGAAGTGGACCCAGGCGGGCGCTCGCGGACCGAACGCCAAGAATCCGGCGGCGTACGTCAAGGCGCTCGGGGTGCCGTATCAGACCTGGATGCAGAACCTCGTCGGCAAGGACGTCAACAACGCCGCCCTCGCGGCGATCGACTACCGCACCGGCCAGGTCTACGCGTACACCGGCAGCGCGGGCTTCTACCTTTCGGGCAACAAGCAGTTCCAGCCCCAGTTCGACGTGCTCGCCGATGGCTGGCGCCAGCCGGGATCGGCCTTCAAGCCGATCAACTACGTCATCGGGCTCGACGATCACACCCTCACGGCGGCCTCGACGTTCATGGACGTGACGACGGACTTCGGCGGCGGCTACACGCCGACAGACGCGGACCTGCTCGAGCGCGGGCCGGTTCGGTTGCGCGAGGCCATCCAGGTCTCGCTGAACATCCCCGCGGTCAAGTCGGCGATCGAGATCGGGCCCGACCGCGTCTTCCAGCGCTCGAAGGACTTCGGCCTCCAGTACCAGGCGACCACCAACACGGCCGGCTCGTCGATCGCGATCGGGACGCTCGAGGTCCACATGATCGATCTCATCAGCGCCTACGGCGCCATCGCGAATGGCGGCGAGCTCATGCCGCGCACCACGATCCTGGAGGTCCTCGATTCGAGCGGGCAGAAGATCTGGCCGCCCGCGGGCAGCGTGCCGCAGGGCAAGCTCGTGGTCAGCCCGCAGGCCGCCTTCATCATGACCGACATCATCGCGGGCAACACGGACCCGGCTCAGAACCCGTTCTGGAGCAAGCGGGCCATCTACGACGGCGGGACGCGCCGCCCCGCGACGCTGAAGACGGGGACGACCAACGACACCAAGGACCTCACGGCCATGGGCTACCTCGCTCCCCCCTCGGACCCGAAGGCGCCCGCCTTCGTCGTCGGGGCCTGGATGGGAAACTCGGACAACTCGGCCCCGCCGGGCGGCGTCGTGTCGCTCGAGACGGCGGCCTCGCTCTGGCAGTCGTTCCTGACCGCAGCCACCAAGGGGCTGCCAATCGCGAACTTCCAGCAGCCCCCCGGCGTCGTGCAGGCGACCGTGGACGCCTTCAGCGGCATGCTCCCCGGTCCCTTCTCGGACAAGACGGTCACGGAGTGGTTCATCGATGGGACGGTGCCCACCCAGGTCGACACCACCAAGGTGCCCGTCCAGATCGATTCGGCGACCGGCAAGCTCTGGCAGGCTGGCTGCGCGGGGCCGGAAGTGACCCAGGGATTCCTCGACCTGAGCGGCGTCGAAGCGGACTACCCGCAGTGGAAGACCTTCAACGACGGCTGGATCGCCCGAGCCGAGAAGGGCCCTGGCGTCGCGGGCGGCCCGCAGAAGACGCGGACGAGCTACTTCTACGAGACCGGCGTCTGGAACCCCTACGGGTCGACCTGGGGCGCGCCGTTCCCGCCCACGGACACCTGCCAGGTCGTCACGCCTTCGCCGGAGCCGTCACCGTCGTTCGACCCGTTCGCGAGCCCCGGCCCGAGCCCGTCCGGACCGTTGCCCCCGAGCTTCCTGCCGCCCAGCCCGGGACCGTAGGCAGAGCCGGCTGCCGTGGAGATCCGGTGGCCTAGAAGGTGACGACCGTCGCTCCGTCGCCGCCCTCGCCGCGCTCGCCCGGACGAGCGGATCGCACGAGCGGGTGCGTCGCCGCGGCGGCCCGCACCGCGTCGCGCAGTGCGCCCGTCCCATGCCCGTGGATGATCGTCGCCGCGGGGAGCCCGGCAAGCGAGCAGTCCTCCAGGTATCGGCCGACGATCTCGAGGGCCTCGTCGACCCGGGCGCCGCGGACGTCCAGCGACGAGGCGATCGAACGGGCACGCTCCAGCCGCAGCGCGCTGATGCCGGAGGCAGCCTCGTCGGTTCGCCCGGCCCGGCCGGGCGAGGCCGGGGCCGGATCATGAACCGCGGGCTCGAGGTCATCCACCCCGACACGGACGCGCATGCCGCCGACCTCGAGCGTCGCCTGTCGCCCGCCCCGGTCGAGCGCGACGACCCGGCCCTCCCAGCCCCGGGTGCGACTCCGGGCGCGGGCGCCGACCTGCCAGTCGACGGCCTCTGCGGGCGCGGGCGAAGGGCGCACCGGTTCAGGCGCGGGGAGCCGGGCCAGGTGCTGCTCCGCCCGCTCGAGCGCCTCGTCGAGCGCCGGCGCGGTGACGGTCTCGCGCTCCAGGCGCCGGCGCGCCCCGCGGATCTCCGCGCGCAGCTCCTCGACGAGGCGCTCGGCCTCGGTGCGGGCGACGGCGACCGCCGCGTGCCGCTCGCGACGCGCACCCCTGCGCTCCTCGTCGGCGACGCGCTGCGCCTCCGCTGCCTTGATCTCCGCGGAGCGGGCCCGGTCGAGAGCGGATCGGGCCGCGAGATCCGCCTGGCGAATCGACGCCAGGGTCTCCTCGAATGCCGCCTGGCCCTCGGTGAGGCGGCTGCGGGCATCCTCGACGATCGCCGCCGAGAGTCCGAGCCGCGACGCGATCGCGAACGCCTGGCTGCCGCCGGGGAGCCCGATCCGGAGCCGGTAGGTGGGGCTCAGGGTCTCCAGGTCGAACTCGACGGACGCGTTCCGGACCTCCGGCGTGGTATGCGCGTAGACCTTCAGCTCGGCGTAGTGGGTCGTGGCCGCCACGAGCGCCCCCGCCCGGAGGAAGTGATCGAGCAGCGCCTGGGCAAGAGCCGAGCCTTCGGTCGGGTCGGTCCCGGCGCCGAGCTCGTCGAGCAGCACGAGCGTGTTCGGGGCGGCCGCCTCGGTGATGCGGACGATCGACCGCAGGTGCCCGGAGAACGTCGAGAGCGACTGCGCCACGGACTGCTCGTCGCCGATGTCGGCGAAGACGTCGCCCAGCACCGGCAGGCTGCTCCCCGGATCGGCCGGGACGTGCAGGCCGGCCTGGTGCATCAGGGCCAGCAGGCCGAGCGTCCGGAGCGTCACGGTCTTGCCGCCCGTGTTCGGGCCGGTGACGAGGAGCGCCCGGAAGTCCGTGCCGAGCTCCACGTCGATCGGCACCACGCGGCCCACGAGGCCGGGATGGCGGGCACCGCGCAGGACGATCTCGGGACGAGGGCTCACCTGGGCGCGGGTCGCGTCCATCTCCTCGGCAAGACGCGCCTTCGCGCTCCAGAAGTCGAACCGCGCCAGGGCCCCGAGCAGCTCGCGGAGCGGCCCGGCCTGGCTCCCGACGAGCCCGGACAGCTCGTCGAGAATCCGCTCGACCTCCTGCTGCTCGGCGACCTGCGCCTCGCGCCACGCGTTGCCCATCTCGACCGCGACGAGCGGCTCGACGAAAAGGGTCTGCCCGCTCCCGGACGCGTCGTGGACGATGCCCTTGACGCGGCTGCGCGCGTCGGCGCGAACGGGCACGACATAGCGCCCGTTGCGGAGCGTGACGATCGGGTCCTGGAGCGCCGAGCCGAGCTCTGACGAGTGGACCAGCTGCTCGAGGCGGCTCCGCAGGCGCTCGTAGGCCAGCCGGGTGGCCCGGCGCAGACCGCCCAGGCGCGCCGAGGCGGTGTCGAGCAGTTCGCCGACGGGGTCGAAGGAGCGCTCGAGGGTGGACCGAAGGGCGGGCAGGCCGTGCAGGTCCCTGGCGAGCGCGCTCATCAACGGGCGGCGGTCTCCGGCAAGGGCCTCGCGCAGCCGGGATCCTGCCTCGAGGGTCGCCGCGATGGATGCGAACTGGGCCGCGTCGAGCCGGCCGCCGCGCGCGGCGCGGTCCACCGCAGGCCCGATGTCGTGGGCGCCCCCGATGCCGGCCTGCGGCTTCTCGGCAAGGAGTTCGCGGGCCTGGGACGTCTCGTCCAGCCCGATTCCCACGAGCACCGGGTCGGCCGTGGGCGCCAGCGCCTCGGCCAGGCGGCGCCCGGGCGGGAAGCCGGTGGCTGCCGCCAGGCGCTCGCGGATGAGCGGGAACTCAAGGAGCGCGATCGACTTCGCGTCCATCTCCGTCACCGGGGCCCGGACCGAGCGGCGCTGCCCGTGATCCAGAAGCGCCACGGGCGCACGGCGCCCTCGGCGCCCGAGAACCCGACCCCGATCCGCGGTCCCGCCGTCACCGCCGGAGCCGGCCCGACGCGAGGCGGCATCTCGAGGCGGAGCGCGCCCTCGGGGTCCAGCAGGTCCGCACCGTCATCGTTGTGATCGACGGAGAAGGCCGCGCCGACGTTGCCGGGTCCGCTCGCCAGGCGCGCGCTCGGCAGCTGCGCCATGCGCGCCGCGGTGCGTGCCGGCGTGGCGCGGTCGATCCGCCGCGTGGCAATGGCGCGGACCGATCGAGCCTCGCGCATCGCATCGAGGCCCGCGAGCGGCTCCACGGCGCGGATCAGCACAGCCGACGCCACACCGTCGGCGCCGCAGACAACGTTGAGACACAGGTGCATGCCGTAGACACCGTACACGTAGGCGCGGCCGGGCGGGCCGAACATCGACGCGTTCCGCGGCGTGCGCCCATGGCGAGCATGCGAGGCACCGTCGTCGGGGCCGCCATATGCCTCGACCTCGACGATCCGTCCACTCCGGAGCGTCGCGCCATCGTCGCGGACGAGCTTGACGCCGAGCAGGCCCCAGGCGGCGGGCAGGACGGGCCCGGCCAGAAGCCCGGCCAGGTCCGGCAGCGGGCCCGTCCGGGGCTCTCCGGGCTTCGAACGCGGGGCCGTCAGCCGAAGAAGTCGCGCAGGCTCGCGGGAGTGATCCAGGCGAACAGCGCGAGGAAGGCCGGAATGAGCGTGTCGCGGAAGATGATCGCGGTCTGGGATGGATCGTAGGCCCGGTAGATGTCGTGCAGGATCCCCAGCTCGTTGGAGCTCGGCTGGACGCCCGGGATGCGGTAGAAGGAGTCGAGGATGGTGATCAGGATCCCGACGAGGAGGACCGCCTGGAGGATCCCGAGCAGCCCGCCGATGACCTCGTCGGCGAGCGTCGAGCGCTTGAAGAGCGTGGTCCGCCGGTAGAACACCTGGACCAGGATCGAACCGGCGAGGTAGAGCACGATGAAGCTGGCCCCGAACGCCATCATCGTCGAGTACGCCTTCGGGAGCTGGACCCAGTACCCGCCGAGCCACGAGCCGAACGGGTCGCGCAGGTTGATCGCCAGGAGGATCGCGACGACGAGGATGCCCAACCCGATCAGCCGGCGCACGGTCCCCTGGATGAACCCGGCGACGAAGAAGCCGAAGACGAAGAACGCGACGAGCAGGTCGAACAAGTCGAGATTGCGGATGCCGCCGACGACGTCCACGCAGACTCCCCGTGTTGTGGCGCTGCACCTGCGCCGGCCTGGCGCGCCCCCGAACACCGAGGGCCGACCGCGGCCAAGGATACGTCCCCGTTCATCGCCGCTGCAACCGGAGCTGCGCGCCGGAAGGCGAGGGCTCCGGGCACGGTCTCAGACGCGCAGGCGCGCTCCGTGCGCGGCGGCGGCGGCCGCAACCAGCCCGGCGACCTCCGCGTCGATCTCCTCGTCCAGGAGGGCACGCTCGTCCGACCCGAATGCAACCCGCCAGGCCAGGCTCTTCTCGCCCGCCGCGAGGGGGGCGCCCCGGTAGACATCGAAGAGCGCCAGCCCCAGGATTCGCCCGCGGCCGGCAGCTCGAAGCGTTCCGGCCAGGTCCGCCGCAGGGAGCGCCTCCGGCACCACCAGCGCCAGGTCGCGTTCGACGCGCGGAAACCGCGAGACCGGAGTCACGCGGACGGGCGCCCGCTGCCCGCCGGAGAGGCCGCGGAGCGCGAGCTCGCCCACGATGACGCGTTCGGCACGCACGTCCCAGGCGCCGAGGACCGACGGATGCAGCTCGCCGACGATCCCGGCAAGTGCCCGCGGGGCGGTTCCCCGTGCGGCCCGGCCGGGATGGAGCGGCGCCCCGTCGGTGTACGGCGCCCATGCCGGGTCGCCCAGGGCCAGTGAACGGGCGAGCAGCTCCACGATCCCCTTGCCGTCGTCGAGATCGCTGGGGCGGAGCGGGAGGTCCCAGGCCGGCTGGCCGTGAGCACCAGCCAGGAGGAACCCGAGGCGCCACCACTCGGCGGGGGTTCCGTCGGCGGCCTTGGCGTACCCCTTGCCGATCTCGTAGATCGCGATGTCCCCGCGCCCGTGACGCTCGTTGAGCGCGAGCACGTCCAGCAGGCTGGCCACGAGGCCATGGCGCAGGACCGCGTGACGCTCCGAGAGGGGGTTCGTGACCGTCACCGCCGGCCCGTCGACCGCCGCCTCTCCGGCCACGCCCTCCGCGCCGAGGACGGGCCAGGCCAGCCTGGCAGCCTGGGTCGGTGGGACGAGCGCCGGCGTGACGACCTCCGTGAGGCCGGCCCCCGCGAGGACGTCGCGAAGTGCGTCGCGCAGCTCCAGCGGGTCGGGGCGCACGTGCGGCATCGCCGTATCCGGCGTCTTGCCGGCCACGCTGTCGTAGCCGGCAAGGCGGGCGATCTCCTCGGCGATGTCCGCCTCGACGACGAGGTCGCGGCGCCAGGTGGGCACGACCGCCGTGCGCGCTTCACCGGGCGCGGCCGCCACGCTGCGCGGACGGGCGCCGCCCGCGATCAGGACCTCCGAAACCGGCGCAATGGGCTCGCTCGTGATCCCGACGCGGCCGAGCAGCTCCATCTGGGCGTCCGCGTCGACGGTCGTCCCGAGAAGCCGGCTCACTCGCGACGGCCGGTACGCGACACGCCCCTGCGCGGGCTCGTCCGGTGCCGTGTCCACGCGCCCGGCGGCGACGCGCCCGCCCGCCCACGCGGTGATGAGCTCGGCCACGCGGTCGGCACCGATGCGGGCCAGCCGGGACTCCTGCCCCTTTTCGAAGCGCAGGCTCGCCTCCGACCGAAGCGCATAGCGAAAGGCGGTGCGCCGGATGCTGACCGGGTCGAACACGGCGGACTCGATGATCACGCTGGTGGTGGTCTCCCCGACCTCGGACGACGCGCCGCCCATGACCCCGGCGATCCCGAGTGGCCCATTCGCGTCCGCGATGAGGAGCGTGTCCGCGGAGAGCGCTCGCTCGACGTGATCGAGCGTCTCGAGCCGTTCGCCCTCCCGGGCTGTCCGGACCACGAGGGTCGAGCGGCCGGCAGCGTCGCGCGCCACGGCGCCGGCATCGAACGCGTGGGTCGGCTTGCCGAGCTCGAGCATGACGAAGTTGGTCGCGTCGACGACGTTGCTGACCGGCCGCATCCCGGCGGCGAGGAGGCGTCGCTGGACCGCTTCCGGGGACGGCGCGACGCGGACGCCATCGACCCACCGCCCGACGAAGCGCGGACACAACCCGGCGCTCTCGACGGTCACCGAAAGGCTGGACTCAACCGGACCGCCATCCTCCCGCAGTGCGATCGACGGGAAGCGCGCCACGCCGCCGGTCGCCGCCGCGACCTCGCGCGCGAGTCCCACCAGGCAGAGCGCGTCGCCGCGATTGGGCTTCACGTCGACGTCGAGCACCCAGTCGCCGTAGAGCTCGTTCAGCGCGGCTCCCAGCGGCGCATCGGCCGGCAGGATGAGGATCCCCTCGCCGTCGACGCTCAGCCGCAGCTCGTCCCCGGAGCACAGCATCCCGTTGCTGACGATTCCCATCTTCTCGGTTCGCTCGATGGCGCGGTTTCCGGGCAGGAGGGCACCGGGAAGGGCGACCGGCACGCGCTGGCCGGGCGCGATGTTCGTCGCGCCGCACACGATCTGGAGCGGCTCGCCGGTCCCGACTCGGACGGACGTGAGCGAGAGGCGGTCGGCGCGCGGGTGCTTCTCGACCGCCAGCAGCTCGCCCACCACCACGTTGCGCCAGTCCGCGCCCCAGCGCTCGAGGCCCTTGACCTCGAACCCGAGCAGCGTGAGGCGCTCGGCGAGCGCTTCCGGACCAAGCGCGAAGTCCACGTAGTCGCGCAGCCAGCCCAGGGGGACTCTCACCGGAACTGCTCCAGGAAGCGAAGGTCGTTGTCCAGGAAGATCCGGACGTCGGAGATCCCGTGACGGAGCATGGCGATCCGCTCGACGCCCATCCCGAATGCGAACCCCTGGTAGCGCTCGGGGTCGATGCCGCCGTGCTCCAGCACGACCGGGTGCACCATGCCCGCCCCGAGGATCGTCATCCAGCCCGTCCGGCTGCAGGCGGGGCAGCCGGCGCCGCCGCAGACGACGCAGCCCACGTCGAAGGCCACCGACGGCTCGGTGAACGGGTAGTAGCCCGGCCGGAAGCGCGTCGACCGGCCTGCGCCGAACATGGCGTGGGCGAACTCGTCGAGCAGACCTCGCAGATCGGCCAGCGTCGTCCCCTCGTCGACCATGAGCCCTTCGACCTGGAAGAACTCCGAGGCATGCGAGGCGTCGACCGCCTCGTAGCGGAAGCAGCGGCCGGGGAGGAGGGCCCGGATCGGCGGCCGCTCGGTGCGCATGACGTGGATCTGGCCCGGCGAGGTGTGCGTTCGGAGCAGCCCGCCGGGGATGTCGACGTAGAGCGTGTCCCACAGGTCACGGGCGGGGTGATCAGGGGGGATGTTCAGCATCTGGAAGTTGGTGGCGTCGCTCTCGATCTCGGGACCCTCGTAGCTGACGAACCCGAACTGGCCGAAGATCTCGGCGATCCGCCGGATCGTCTCTGGGATCGGGTGGAGGCTCCCCCGGTCGACGGGGCGGCCGGGCGTCGTGACGTCCACGGTCTCGGCGGCCAGCCGGGCTGCCAGTGCGGCCTCTGCCGCCCCCTGCCGGGCGCTCTCGAGCGCGCGCTCCACGGCGCCGCGGACGTCGTTGACCACGAGCCCGACCCGCGGACGGTCGTCGACGGGCAGCTGGCCGATCCCCCGCATCAGGCCGGACAGCGCTCCGCCTTTGCGGCCGAGATACGCCACGTCGAGCTCGTCGAGCGTGGCGAGGTCAGGCGCCGCGGCGATCCGCGGCAGCGCCTCCTCGGCAAGCGCGCGGAGCTGGCCTGTCAGCGTGGCGAGATCCACGATCGTGCGACTCCTCCTGGCGGTACCCCGACGGTCCGGCCGTCGCCTCGGAATCGGGAACCCCCGCGCCCGGCGATCGGCGCGAGGGTCCGGGGAGCGGCGGAACGGGACCGGCTGGGCGCCGGTCCGGGCCGTCAAGCGCCGCGGGCGACCTCGACGATCCGACCGAAGGTTCCATCGTCACGAACGGCAATGTCGGCGAGGATCTTGCGGTCGATCTCGACCTGGGCGGTCCGCAGGCCACGGATCAGCTGGCTGTAGGTGAGGCCGTGGCTCCGGGCCGCGGCGTTGATCCGGATGATCCACAGCTGGCGGAAGTCGCGCTTGCGGACCTTGCGGTCGCGGGTCGCGTAGGCGAGCGCGTGGAGCAGCGCCTCGTGGGCCGGCTTGATCAGTCGCGAACGTGTTCCCTTGCGGCCCTCGGCCGCGTTCAGGAGTCGCTTGTGGCGCTTGTGCGCGGTGACGCCGCGCTTGACTCGAGCCATCGGTCAGCCCTTCTTCAGGTACGGGAGGAGGCCCCGGATCTGGCGGGCGTGTTCGCCGCCGAGCACGGACTTGCCGTCGTAACGCCGCGTGCGCCGCGACGACTTCAACTCCAGGTGGTGGCCCCGCCACGACTTCACGCGGATCGGCTTGCCGCTCCCGGTGACCCCGATCCGCTTCTGGGCTCCCTTGTGGCTCTTCAACTTCGGCACGCCGGCCTCACTCTCCCGCTGGTGCGGCGGGCCCGGAGCCCGCTGCGTCGACCGCGTCCGCCGGAGCGGCTCCCTCGGCCGGGGTTGCCTGCGGGGTCCCGTCCGGGGCGGCTGCCCCGCCGGTGGCCTCGCGCGGCTTCGGCTTGTGGGTCGACGCGATCGTGATGTGCATCGATTTGCCCTCGAGGAGCGGTGCCCGCTCGAGGACGCCGTGGTCCTTGATCTGGTCCGCGAACTTCGTGAGCAGCTCCCGACCCAGGTGCGGGTGGGTCAGCTCCCGGCCCCGGAACTGAACGGCCACCTTGATCCGATCGCCGTCCTCGAGGAACTCGATCGCCCGGCGGACCTTCGTGTCGAAATCGCCCTGGCCGATCTTCGGCTTCAGGCGAACCTCCTTGAACTCGACCGACCGGGACTTCCGCTTGGCCTCCTTGTCCCGCTTGGCCAGCTCGTACTTGTACTGGCCGTAGTCGAGGAGCCGTGTGACGGGAGGCGAAGCTGTCGGCGCAACCTCGACGAGGTCGTAGCCGCGCTCCTGTGCCAGTCGAAGAGCATCGCCCGTCGCCATGACGCCGAGCTGAGTTCCCTCTTCGTCGATCACCCGAACCTGGCTGATTCGGATCATCTGGTTGACACGCAGCTCTCGGCTTATCGTCGACCCCTTCGTGCTCTCAAGTCATTCGTGCGCCCGTCGACGGCGTGCAGGAGCACGCGCGCCAGCGGGCGCGGTTCGCCGGCGGAGAATACCACATGCCCCTCGTCACACGACGCGGGACGCCGCCTGCTGTGCGAGGCGGTCGGCGAGCGCATCCCACGCCACTCCCAGCTCCTGGCTCCCATCCCGGTGCCGGAGGGAAGCGGTCCGCCCATCCGCCTCCCGGTCGCCGATCACGACCATCAGGGGGATCTTCTGCTCCTGGGCAAGCCGGATCTTGTTCTGCATCCGGCTCTCCGAGGTGTCGACCTCGACGCGCAGCCCGCGGGCACGAAGCAGCTCGCCGAGCGCACCGGCCGGGTCGCGGTGCCGGTCGGCGATCGGGATGATCTCCACCTGGACGGGCGCGCACCAGAACGGGAACGCCCCGCCGAAATGCTCGGTCAGGACGCCGATGAAGCGCTCCAGCGACCCGTAGATGGCACGATGGATCGCCACGGGGCGCTTCTGGCTGCCGTCCGCATCGACGTACCAGAGGTCGAAGCGCTCGGGGAGCATGACCAGGTCCGCCTGGATGGTTGCCGTCTGCCACTCGCGCCCCAGGGCATCCTCGACCTGGATGTCGATCTTGGGCGCGTAGAAGGCCCCGTCGCCCTGCTTCACGCGGTAGTCCACCCCGGACCGCTCCAGGGCCCCCCGCATCAGGCCCTCCGCCTGCTCCCAGAGCGCCGGGTCGCCAAGCGCCTTGTCGGGCTTCGTGCCGAAGGTGAGCCTCGGCGTCAGCCCGAACCAGCGATAGGCCTCCGTCACCTCCCCCATCAGGGCCTCGATCTCGGAGCCGATCTGGTCGGGCCGGACGTAGATGTGGGCGTCGTCGGTGACGAAGTGCCGGACCCGCGTCAGCCCCGAGAGGACACCCGACAGCTCGTTCCGGTGCAGCTTGCCGTATTCCGAGATGCGGAGCGGAAGGTCCCGGTAGGAGCGCACCCGGCTGCGGTAGATGAACGTGCTCTCCGGGCAGTTCATCGGCTTGAGGCTGTAGATCTGCTCGTCGGCCTCGACGAGGAACATGTGCTCGCGATAGAGGTCCCAGTGGCCCGATTGCTGCCAGAGCTTCTGGTGCACGAGCGGCGGCGTGTAGATCTCCTGGTACCCGCGCCGGTCCTGGAGCTCGCGCATCGCCTGCTCCAGCGTCCGATACAGGGTCCAGCCCTTTGGGTGCCAGAACGCGGATCCCGGCGACACGTCGTGGAACGAGAAGAGGTCGAGCTGGACGCCGAGCCTGCGGTGGTCGCGCTTCTTCGCCTCGGCCCGGCGCCAGAGGAACTGGTCGAGCTGCTCCTGCGTCTCCCAGACCGTTCCGTAGATCCGCTGGAGCATCCGGCGCTTCTCGTCGCCGCGCCAGTAGGCTCCCGCAACGGCGAGCAGCCTCAACGGGCCGATCTGCGCCGTGGTCTCGACGTGCGGGCCCTTGCACAGGTCCCGGAACGAGCCGTGCTCGTAGAAGGTCGTCACCGGGAGCGGCTCGCCGGTTGTCTCCGCGCGGCGCGCGAGGTCGTCGAGGATCTCGACCTTGTACGACTGTCCGGAGCCCTCGCTCAGCGCCCGCGCCTCGGCGAAGGGGCGCTCGACGCGGACGAACGGGTGGGCAGCGGCAATGCTGGTGCGCATGCGCTCCTCGATCGCGGCAAGGTCTTCCGGCGTCAACGGACGCGGAAGATCGAAGTCGTAGTAGAAGCCGTCGGCGATCGCCGGCCCGATGCCGAGCCGTGCGTCCGGGAACAGGTCGAGGACCGCCTCCGCCATCACGTGCGCGGCGGAGTGGCGCATCGAGTCGAGTGGGGCATGCGCGCCCGCGTCGAGCAGCTCGTCGGCCGATCCCCGGCTCGGCGCGTCCAGTGCCAGGTCATCGTCGTCGGCGATGACGATCGCGGCCGCATCGCGCGGTCCCTGCAGCTCCGGCATTGCTGTCTCACCTCCTGAAAACGGACAACCCTCTCGTCCACCGGGACGAGAGGGTCGCTGCGGCCTCCCGCGGTTCCACCCGATTTTCGCGACCGCTGGTCGCGCGCTCTGGGTTCCCGCGCTAACGGGCGGGTCCCGGACCGGTTCGCCGGCCGCTCGCGGGTGGTGCCCATCCTGCCGGCAGCCGCCGCGGGTTCCAGCCGATGCCCGCTGCTCTCTGGGGTCCCGGGTCAGGGGGGCGCGTCCCGTTCGACGCGTTCGCTTCGATGGTGGGCGGTAGAGGACTTGAACCTCTGACCTCATGCATGTCAAGCATGCGCTCTAACCAACTGAGCTAACCGCCCGCGTTTTGTGCTCACGAAGGCCGCATGCCTTCGAGTTATCGCGATGAGGCTTGACCTACACCGCTCGAATACCGCATGCTAGGCGCTGTGAAGACTCCTAGCGCGAGGCCCCCGACGATGATGACCAGCCCCACCGCGGGCGCTCATTCTACGGCACCCGACGATCTCGGCGTCTTGTCCGCGTCGTGGCGCCGCTCCTTGGCCGCCCGACACGCCAGCCCCCGGACCATCTCGACCTACGTCACGAGCGTCGACCAGCTGGCCGCCTTCCTGACCGCCGCCGGGATGCCCACGGGCGTGGCCGGGGTCCGCCGCGAGCACGTGGAGGCGTTCGTCACCGACCTCCTGGCCCGACGTGCGCCCACGACGGCCCACAACCGCTACCGCGGCTGCCAGGCGTTCTTCGCGTGGTGCCTCGAGGAAGGCGAGGTGCGCGAGAGCCCGATGGTGCACATGAAGCCGCCGCGACTCCCGGAGGCTCCCCCGCCCGTGCTCCGGGATGCCGAGCTACGGGCGATCCTCGCCGCCTGCGAGCGCGACAAGACATACGACGGCCGGCGAGACGAGGCGATCCTCCGCTGTCTCATGGACACCGGCGCCCGACGGGCGGAAGTGCTCGGGCTGCGGCGGGCTGACGTTGACCTGGACCGCGGCGTCCTGACCGTGACCGGCAAGGGCTCCCGGACCCGGCTCGTGTCCATCGGCGACCTGACCATCCGGGCCGTCGACCGCTACCTCCGCGTCCGGGCGAAGCGGGCCGACGCCGGCGAGCCGTGGATGTGGCTCGGGCGGAAGGGCCGGCTCGCCGAGACCGGCATGGCGCAGCTGATCCGAGCCCGGTCGGCCGAGGCCGGCATCGCCGGGCGGGTCACGCCCCATTCCTTCCGCCACGCCTACGCCCATTCGATGCTGAGCTCGGGCATGCAGGAGTCCGACCTTATGGCGATCGCGGGGTGGAAGAGCCGGAGCATGCTGACCCGGTACGCGGCGTCGACGCGCCAGGAGCGCGCCCTGAAGGCCGCTCGCGCGCTCTCCCCGGTCGACCGGCTGGCGGAGCCGAAGCGATGAGCCCGTGGGACCCCGCCTGGTACGCGAAGGACGTGATCGCTCGCGCGGCCACCTGGGACGCGGCCCTAGAGCGGCTCGTCTCCGAAGGTGCGACGGATGATGAGATCCGCCAGGGGGCAAGCTGGGACGCGCTCACGATCCCGGAACGGCGAGAGATTGAGACGAAGGTTGCAGCGCTCCGGGGGCGGCGTCTCGTCGGCGAAACCGTAACGGCCGAGATGGTCCGGGCGAAGCAGGAGGAGCTCAGGGCCGCCGACCAGCCGCACGGCATCGACTCGGTCGCGAAAGCGCTGCACACCAGTCCGGGAACCGTCCGCCGGAGGCTCGGGCGACTCTGACCGCGAAATAGGCGCATGGCACCCGGGATGGCACCCCAGTGGCACCCCTTGAGTGGCACCCCGACCTCGGCGCACGCTTCGGGGCGTGACGAGCGAGGAGCGACGTAGCTGGGGCCGGATCGGCGGGCTGACCGCCTGGGCCATGAACGGCCCCGAGGTGATGGTCGGCCCGGCGAACGCCGGCTTCCGCCGCAAGTTCGAGCGGCAGGTCGACCCTGCGCGCGTGTTGCCCGAAGCCGAGCGCGCCGTCCGCGTCGACCGAGCCCGCCGCGCCTACATGCTCCAGTTGGCCGCGAAGTCGGCCGCTGCCCGGAAGAGGAAGGCCGCCCCGGCGATCGTCAGTCCCGGAGCGGCCGCGACGGAGGCCGGGAATGGCACCCGACACCCGTCCCGCTGATCGTATCCCCTCGGCAAGACATTCCGCGCCGCCGAGCTCCGGCGCCTCCGGGTCGATCGCGATCGTCTCCGCAGGCGCATTGACTGGCAACTGGAGATTGCGTGCAAGGCGCGCCAGAGGGTAGAGGACCTCTGGCCCGAGCTCGTGGCGGTCGGCGATCGCATCGACATGCTCGAGGTCGCGCCATGATCGCGCCCGACGCGCTGGCATGGGACGGGATCGACCTCGCGCCGACCGTTGCGGAGCTCGAGCTCGAGGCCCGGGCGGCCGCGGCTGTTGACCCGATCGCCCGGCACGAGCTCGCCTACCTAACGCCCGAGCTGACCGAGGCCGCGGCGGTCACGCGGGCCAACCTGGCGGCCGCTGACGCGGAGGCGACGCGACCGCTCACGGACGCCGAGCGCGTCAACTATCTCGCCATCGTGGAAGCCGAGCGTGTCCGGCTCGGGCTGCCGACGCTCGCCGCGACGCTCGAGGTTATCGACCCGATCGGCGACCGCTGGACGGCCGGCGGCGCCACGTCGGCGCCGGCGCCGACGTGGCGGACGCTCGCCGACGTGTCCGACGCTCCGCCCGGCCCGCTCCTGTTCGGGATGCTCGAGGCTACCTCTACGCTCGCCTACGCCGCGCCGGGCGTCGGCAAGGGCACAACGGGCGCCTGGCTCGTCTGTGAGGCCCAACGGGCGGGGATGCTGCCCCTGATCTTCGATGCCGAACGCCGGCCGCGGGAATGGGCGCGGCGGGTGTCCGGGTTGGGCGGCGATCGCTCCCGCGTCATCTACCTCGAGCC
>DAOTXE010000070.1:0-58655 GCA_034435355.1 Chloroflexota bacterium | reverse complement strand
GACGTCGGTCACGACGCCGATCTTGAGCGTCGACGCGGACGCGGACGCCGCCGGGGACGGGCTGGGTGCCGTTGACGGGGCCGCCGACGGGGCCATCGACGGCTCGACCGAGGCTGCCGCGGATGCGGCCGCGGACGGGGCCGCGGGCGTTGGCGTGGCCGAGCCACTGCAGGCGGACGCGACGATCGCGAGCGTCGCCGCGAGCAGGCCGAGCCGGCTTCTGCGAGTGATCATGAACTCCTCCTTGCGCGAACTGAACCTCGAGCGAGGCGTCGCGGCGCGATCGCCCGGCGGCCGGGCGAACTCCTCTGGCGCATCGTATCGAGCGTCCGAAAACCGGGCAAGATCCGTCGCTCCGCGACGGTCGCCGGGTTGAAGAATAGGGTCGCCACCCGCTCCGTGCGCGGCGATCTCGCGCGAGCGGGCGTCTCTACGGGTACGCTCAGCGGGTGTTTCCTCGCCCCGTCATCCTTGACTGCGACCCGGGCCATGACGACGCCCTGGCGATCCTGCTGGCCCTCGCGCGACCCGAACTGCGCGTGCTGGGGATCACCACGGTGGCCGGCAACGCAGGCGTGGAGAGCACGACCCGGAACGCCCTCCGCGTCCTGACACTGCTGGGTCGGACCGACATCCCGGTGGCAGCCGGGGCGGCCCGCCCGCTCGTGCGCCCGATTCGCGTCGCCGCCCACGTTCACGGCACGTCCGGGCTCGACGGCGCGGACCTGCCCGAGCCGGCCGTGGGGCCCGTTGCCGCAGGCGCCGTCGAGCTTCTCGCGCGTCTCGTCCGCGCGTCGGCGGATCCCGTCACGCTCGTCCCGACCGGGCCGCTCACGAACATCGCGCTCTTCATCCGCACGCATCCGGAGCTGCTGCCGCGGATCGACGAGATCAGCATCATGGGGGGCGCGATCGGGGAGGGGAACCTCACTGCCTCCGCGGAGTTCAACGTCTGGGCCGATCCGGAGGCCGCCGCGATCGTCCTCGACTGCGGCCGCCCCGTGGCACTGTCCCCGTTGGAGGTCACCCATGCGGCCCTGTTCCGCAACGCCGACATCCCGCGCCTGGAAGCGCTCGGGACGCAGACCGGGCGGGTCTTCGCCGACCTGCTGCGCTTCTTTGCGATCTTTCACCGCGAGCGGTACGGCTGGGACGGCTCGCCGATCCACGACGCAGTGGCGGTCGCCCGCCTGGTGGTGCCGGGCCTCGTCCGGGAGATCCCCTACCGGGTCGACGTTGAGACGGAGAGTGAGCTGACGCGCGGACGGACCGTGGTGGACCTGCACGGCCTGCGCGGGCTTCCGCCGAACGCGCGGGTCGGGGTCGAGATCGATCGCCCCCGGTTCATCGATCTCCTCGTGGAGGCGATCGGCCAGTTCCCGTAGTCGCGCTGGTCGACTCGCCGCGCCGTCGGTTCCGGCAGGCCCGACGCCTAGCCCGAGGGCGTGAGCCAGACCGCGATCTCGCTGATGTCGGTCGGCGTTCCGTCCTTCGCCGAGAGGTCGAAGACCCGCAGCATGCCCCACCCGGCGGTCGCGATCGCATACGGGACCGTCACGTCGAACGTGCCCCGGCAGCCGGTCCCGCAGGTCGCCCGAACCGGCAGGTCCGCCAGGACGTGACGCTGGCCGTCGAGCACCTGGAGCCGGAACTGCGCCTCGAAGACATCGGCCGTCCCGGTCACCCGCCCGGGCGACGGGAACGCGCTGCCCGACGCCGGTTGGTCGACGACGATGGCCGGGAGCGCGGTCGTCACAGCTGGGGACGGGCCGACGGCGGACGGTGAAGGACGCGCGGCGGCCGAGCTGGCGGGCGCGGTTCTCTGTGATGGCGGCACGATTGTCGGCGAGGCGGTCGACGCCAGCGGCGACCATGTCGGGGAGGCCGGGCTGCCCGGGCCGCCAGACGCGCCGCAGCCCGCGACCGCAACGGCCAGGACGACGATGGCCGCACGGGCCGCCATCCCGGCGCCGACGCGAACGGCCGATGCAACGGCGCGGGAGGCACCCGGCGGGTCAGCGAGCCCAGGTCTCGATCCGATTCTCACCTGCTCGGCCTCCTGTCATCCCAGGCAGGTCCCGGCCTGCCCGCGGTCACCCGACCCCGTGCAGCTCGTCCAGGCGCGCATCGGAGATGCCGAGGTGGTGAGCGAGCTCGTGGCGAAGCGTCTCCTCGACGCCCTCTACGAGGGCTTCGGTTCCCCGCCAGCGACGCTCCAGCGGACCGCGATAGAGGGTGATGACACTGGGGATCGGGACGTGGTCGGCACCGAACGCGGTCCGTGGCACGCCGCGATAGAGGCCGTAGAGCCCGGCCGCGCCGACCGACGCCAGTTCCTCCGGGGTCGCCTCGTCGGCGACCACGATCGCCACCGTGGCCAGCTGGGCGCGGTACTGCTCCGGGAGTCGAGCGATCGCAGCCTCCAGGGCGTCGTCGAAGGCATCCGGTGCCGGATCGAATTCCAGCCCCGACCGCTCGCCCATCTCGTTCACGGGCCAAGCGTACCGCGTCGGCAGGGGCGAATCCCGCGTGAAGAATCCTTAGCCGGCAGATGTCGGTTTCGCCCCCCGGAGCGTAACCGCGTCGAAAGGCGGGACGCGAAGACTTGTGGCATCGGGAACGGATCGCCCGGCAGGGAGATCAGCAACCCGCCAGAGACCAGATCGGAGGCGAAACCAATGTCACCTGCAGCAGGCCTCGCCGGGCCCGATGCCGCGCCGCACCTCCCGGCCGGCGGCACCGTGGTTGCGGTGACCGATGACGGCTCGGACCCGCGCTTCGACGCCGTTCGTGACGCAGCGACCGATCTGGCCGCCGCAGCTCACGGAAGGGTCATTCTCCTCCACGCCATTCCCGGCCAGGGCGACGTCCTCCGCCGGCGACCGACCGTCTTCACTCCCGGCCTTCATGCTGGCGGGAGTGAGCGACCGGAGCGCGGGCGGTCCGCGCGGCCGCGCGGATCACGCGTCCGTGACCGGCTGAGCCTGCTGGGTGCCGCGGTCCAGGCCCGCGGGGTGGACGTGACAGTCTGGCTGACCGGCCGGGCGATCGCGGCCGGGACCGCCGAGGCGGCGGCCGTCTCGCGCGCGGCGCTCGTCCTCATGCCGGCCGAAGTCGACCGCCCGGGCGTTCTCCGCAGGACCCTCGACTACCGCGCAGCCCGGATCGGCGTTCCCGTGCTGGCCGTCGACCCGGCCGGCCGGCTCACCAGGATCAGGCCGCTCGGCGCACGCCGGGTGGAGGACCCTCATCGTGGGCTGGAGACGCTCACGGCCGCCCGCCCTCCTGCTGGCCTCTGGTAGAGGGCGCCCGGCTGACGGCCCGGCCACGGGGCGCTTCGTCCCGGCGCCTCACCAAGGTTGGCGCGCCCCGTCAGCGGTCGGACGGGCATGCGCCGCGAGGAAGTCCCAGCACACCCGGGTCGCACCGAATGTGGTCGTCGTGCGCCCGAACAGGAAGCTCGGCAGCGGGAACGCAGCTCCCGGCCAGGTGTGGCCCCCGCCTTCCACGCGGTAGAGGTCGATGTCCGAGGCGGGCGAGGAGCCCCGCCAGCGCCGGATCGTCGTGTCGGGAGGGATCGTCTCGACCGACGGATCGGCGCACAGTCCGTTCCGGGAGCGCCACAGCTCGGCCCAGGCGTCGACACCCACGCTCGGGCCGCCCGGGTGCCTGAGCACGGCGCGGGTCAGCATGCCGTGGGGGCGTTCACCGTCGTACCTCGCATACCGGTCGGCCGTGCCGTGGATCTCGAGGAGGGGAAGCGGGTTCCCCGGGATGCCCCCCTGGACGACCGCGACGGCGGCGGTCCCCGCGACCTGGGCGATGGCAGCCAGCAGGTCGGGCAGCTCGCAGACCAGTCGGCCGGCCATGGTGGCGCCGTTGGACATGCCGACGACGTAGATCCGGCGCGGATCGACCGGCGCCCGGGAAGCCACGTCGGCGATCACCGCGGCGAGATAGCCGACGTCGTCGGCCTGCGCGTCGCCGATGCCCCGGCCGTCATTCCAGATCTCGTTCACGGCACCGGGCAGCGCGACCAGGAAGCCCGCCTCGTCCGCCAGGCGCCGAAAGCCGGTCAGCCGGTCGAACCGCTCGGCGCTGATGCCGCGGCCATGGAGCTCGAGCAGGAGCGGAGCCTGCTCGCTCGCCACGCCCGGAGGGACGTGGAGCAGGTACGGACGCTCGACCGCGTCGTGTCGCAGCGCGATGGAGCTGGTCCCGGTCGGGAGTTTCACCCGGCCAGGCCCGGCGCCGCTGGATCCGCTGGGACGGCCGGCGGCACGAGCTCGACGAGGACGGCGCCGGTCACGTTGACGAGGGCGGTCCGGCCGCACGTCACCCGCCACGGCGCGCTCGCCAGCGGAGTGTGACCGTGCAGCCAGAGGATGGGCCGCGTGCGTTCCAGGAGCCACCGGTATCCGCGATAGCCGCGGTGGTACGGGTCGGCGGCGTCCCCCGCGGCGAGCGGCGGGGCGTGACTGATCACGATGAAGGGCCGGCTCGTCCGTCGCCCGATGGCGCGGCGGGCCATGGCTCCGAGGACGTGGCGCCAGGCGGCGGCCTCGTCACGTCGGGCTGGCGTGCCGGCCGCGCCCGCCCAGCCGAACGGGACCACCTCGATGACCCCGCAGCGCGCGATGCCGAGGCAGAGCGGCACGCCCGAGCGCGCCTCCATCGGGAGCAGGTGGGCGCCGCCGACCCATCCGCTCCCGGAGTCGTGATTGCCCCGAACGTGCACGCTCGGGGCCGCGAAGGCGTCGATGAGAAAGGCGAGCGCATCCGGCTCGAGGTCTCCGCACCCGACGACGAGGTCGATGCTTCCGAGCGCGTCGCGGTTGGCGCTCGACGCGAGGGCTGGATCCACCGCGTCGGACACGGCCAGCAGCCGGACCGCCTGTCGCCCGCCGGCAAAGAGACGGCGATCGGGCCACTCGACGCGAACCCGCCGGATCATGTCGCGGGGTTCCCGCTGGCGCGCTCGGCCCCCGCCTCGTCCGCCTCGCGCTGCGTCGCCCCGGCCTGGCTGTTCGTCCCTTCGGACTCTCTCGTCCGCACATCCGGGCGCGTGATCCCGCTTTCCAGCTCCCTGCGCAGCGCGAGCGAAGCCGTCACGCCGGTCGCCGCAGTCCGGATCGCCGTTCCTTCGGCCATCTCCAGGGCCATCGAGGGCCGCTCCGTAGGGGGAGGTGACCCCGGCGGGACGAGCTCCTGGACGACGGCGTCGACGACGAGCTGGCCCTCGTAGAGCGCGGCTGCGATCCGGTTGTGGCCGTCGAGCACCCAGTACCGGTCGTCGTATTTCTGCAGGTCGACGGGCGGCAGCGGCTCCATCCGCGCAAGAGCGGTCCGGATCCGGAGCCAGCGCGCGTGCCAGTCCGAGCCGCGGAACGGGGGGAGCGGTCGGAAGTCCGAACCGCGCTGGTCTGGGCCCGCCACCGCCGTGCCGGCGATGTCGGACACGTTCACCTCCTGGAGGCCGAGCGAGCGCACGGGCAGGCGGCTCGCCTCCGGGTGCAGCTCGTGGAGGGACGGGAGCGGGATCCGGTTGCGCGCTCGCAGGGTCTGCGTCTCGCTGAAGGCGGACATTCCGGCCGCGAGCGCGAGATACAGGGCGCCCACCTCGCTCGCCGCCCGCGTGGCGGCGCCCGCCGCGTCATCGGCTGCCGCGCCGATGCGCTCGGCGACGGCGTTCCCGGGACGTTCCGCGCGGCGGGCGAGGCAGCGCCCGAAGGTCCACGCGAGCGCACCCGCCAGGTGGCGGCGCCGTCGTTGTGGCACCAGGTCGCCTCGCATCGCACCGGATTCTAGCAGCCGTGCTTCGGGCCGCAGCTGGCCCGACCGTAGGCAGCCGGCCCGAACGTGGCCGGCACTGCGCGAACCGCTGCTCGGCAAGTGCCCCGTCTCTCCGCGCTGCCCGCGCTGCCCGCGCTGCCCGCGCGACCGCCGGGCCGCCTGCGCCGGTACCATTGACGTCCCGTGACGACCCTCGCCCCGAACGACTTCACGCACCTCCACGTCCACTCGGAGTTCTCGCTCCTCGACGGGCTCGGCCGGATCGGCGACCTCGTGGACGAGGCCGAGCGGCTGGGCTTCGATGCGCTCGCGCTGACCGATCACGGCGCGTTGTACGGCTCGGTCGCCTTCTACCAGGCGGCGCGCGCGAAGGGCATCAAGCCGATCATCGGCGTCGAGACGTACGTGGCCCGCCGGTCGATGCGGGACAAGGAGGGGAAGGCGGACGCCCAGCCCTTCCACCTCTCGCTCCTCGCGACCAACCTCGTCGGCTACCGCAACCTGTGCCGGCTCGTCACCGATGCTCACCTGGAGGGGTACTACTACAAGCCGCGCATCGACCGCGAGCACCTCGCCCGGCACAGCGAGGGGCTGATCGGGATGTCCGCCTGCCTGGGCGGGGAGATCCCGAAGGCGCTGGAGGTCGACGACTGGGACCTCGCGCGGCAGCTTGCAGGCACCTATGGGGACATCTTCGGGAAGGATCGCTTCTACCTGGAGCTGATGGACCACGGGCTGCCGGAGCAGGCCGCCATGAACCCGAAGCTTCTCCGTCTGGCGGGGGAAACGGGACTGCCCCTCGTGGTGACCAACGACCTCCACTACGTGCACAAGGCCCAGGCCGAGGCGCACGACGTCCTGCTCTGCGTCGGAACCGGCAGCAACCTCGACACGCCCGGGCGCCTGCGCTTCGAGACCCCCGAGTTCTATCTCAAGTCGACGGCCGAGATGTTCGCCCTCTTCCCGGACCAGCTCGAGGCCTTCCGCAACACGCGCCGTGTCGCCGAGATGGTCGATCTCGAACTCCCGCTGGGCCAGCTTCGGATCCCGCATTTCCCGGTCCCGCCCGGCGAAACCCCCGAGAGCTGGCTTCGCAAGGAGTGCGAAGCCGGCCTGGCCCGCCGCTACGGGAGCGTCACCCCGGAGCTTCGGGCTCGCCTGGACTACGAGCTCGGGATCATCGTCTCCATGGGCTATGCTGGCTACTTCCTGATCGTCGCCGACTTCGTCCGCTTCGCCCGGGAGCAGCGCATCCAGACCACCTGCCGGGGGAGCGCGCCGGGTTCGATCGTGACCTACACGCTGGGGATCACGCCCGTGGACCCGATCCACTACGGGCTCCCGTTCGAGCGCTTCCTCAACCCTGACCGCGTGACGATGCCGGACATCGACGTGGACTTCGAGGACGGTCGCCGAGAGGAGGTGATCAACTACGTCTCCCAGAAGTACGGCGCGGACCACGTGGCCCAGATCATCACCTTTGGGACGATGCTGGCCCGGGCCGCCATCCGCGACGTCGGCCGCGTGCTGGGGCACGGCTACGGGGACGTGGACCGGATCGCCAAGGCGGTCCCGAACCAGCTCGGGATCCGCCTGGACGAGGCGCTCAAGCTGAGCCCGCAGCTCAACGAGATGTACGTCGCCGAGCCGGCGGTCCACCGCATCATCGACTTCGCGCGCCAGCTCGAGGGCGTTGCCAGGAATGCGTCGACGCACGCGGCCGGGGTCGTGATCAGCCGTGAGCCGCTGACCGACCTGATGCCGCTCCAGAAGGCGACCAACTCCGACGCGACGATGACCCAGTGCGAGATGCACGGGGTCGAGGCGCTGGGGCTGCTCAAGTTCGACTTCCTGGGGCTTTCGAACCTGACCATCCTGCGCCAGGCGGTGGACCTGGTCCGCGCGCATCGCGGGGTGGAGATCGACCTGGACCGGATCCCGCTCGACGACGCCCGGACGTTCGAGCTGCTGGCCTCCGGCGAGACGACCGGCGTCTTCCAGCTCGAGTCGGCGGGCATGCGGCGCTACATCCGCGAGCTGCAGCCGACCTCGGTCTACGACCTGGCGGCGATGGTCGCGCTCTACCGGCCGGGGCCGATGGACAACATCCCGCACTACATCGCCCGCAAGCACGGCCGTGAGCCCGTGACCTACCTGCACCCGCTGCTCGAGCCGTACCTCGTGCGGACCTACGGGGTGTTCGTCTACCAGGAGGACATCATGGCCGCCGCCGTGGGCCTGGCAGGCTTCACCGGCCCGGAGGCGGACATGCTCGGCTACGCGATCCGGAAGAAGAAGTCCTCTGTCCTCCGGTCTCTCAAGACCAAGTTCGTCACCCAGGCCGCCGAGCGCGGCGTCCGGCCCGAGACGATCGACGCGGTCTTCACGGCATTCGAGCCCTTCGAGCGGTACGGCTTCAACAAGGCTCATGCGACCTGCTACGGGCTCGTGGCCTACCAGACGGCCTATCTCAAGGCGAACTACACCGTCGAGTACATGACGAGCGTGCTCACCGCGGTCCGCGACAACGCCGAGAAGGTTGCCGCGGCCGTGGCCGAGTGTCGTCGGCTGCTGATCGCCGTTCTCCCTCCGGACGTCCATGCCAGCCACCTGGAGTTCACCGTGGAGGGCCAGGCGATCCGGTTCGGCCTGCTGGCCGTGAAGAACGTGGGCCAGGGCGCCATCGAGTCGATCATCGCGGCGCGGGAGGCGGACGGCCCGTTCCGGTCCTTCGCCGACTTCTGCAGCCGGATCGACCTTCGGCTGGCGAACAAGCGCGTCCTCGAGTCCCTGGTCAAGGTCGGCGCGCTCGGAGCGTTCGGTCACCCGGGCCGCCTCCTCGACGCGCTCGACGACACGCTGGCTACGGCCCAGGCCGACCAGCGCGAACGCGCGTCGGGCCAGATCAGCTTCTTCGACCTTGCCGCCGAACCCGGCACGCTCGACGCTCCGCTGCCCGACGCCCCGGAAGTCCCCACCCGCGAGCGGCTTCGCTGGGAGAAGGAGCTGATGGGGCTCTACCTCTCGGATCACCCGCTCGGCGAGGTCGCGGAGCGGATCGGCCATTTCGTGACGGCATACTCCGGCGACCTGCGGGATGAGTCCATGGACGGGCAGCGCGTCGTGGTCGGGGGCGTGGTCACGGCGAGCCGGACAGTGATCACGAAGGCGAAGGCAACGATGGCCGTGGTCACCCTCGAGGATCTCCAGGGCACGATCGAGGTGGTCGTGTTCCCGCGCCTCCACGAGCAGACCAGCGGGACATGGCGCGACGGCGTGATCCTCCTGGTGGCGGGGAGGGTCGATCACCGCGGCGAGGAGGTCTCGGTGCTCGCCGACGCGGCCTGGGAGTGGGAAGCGGCGGCCGAGCGCGGCGAGGTCGCCTTCACGGCCGAGGTTGCCGCGGGCGAGCGTTCGTCCCGCCCGCGCGGGCGGGACGGCGGTCCGAACGGCAATCGCGGTCCGAACGGCATCGGCGGCTCGAACGGCAGCCGGCCCGGGAACGGCGACGGGCTCGTTGTCCGGCCGGACCACGGCCCGCCTCCGGATCATGCAGGCGGAGGTAATGCCGGGTTCGTGAGGCCCCTGCCGCCGATGCCCCTGTCGGGTTCGTCGGAGCCCGACGACCTCGAGGCCGCTGCGCCGGACCTCGAGACACCGCCGCTCCCGGAGGAGGCTCGCCCGGCCGCGATCGCATCAGCGGCTGAGCCGACGCTCCCCGTCGAGGCCGGCCCGGCCGGCCGCCTCCACGTCCGCTTCGGCATCGGGATCGAGCCGGGCGTCCTGCAGGCGGCGATGGCGACCGTCCGCGATCTGCTTCGCTCGCGCCCCGGCGCGACGCAGGTGATCGTGCACCTGCCCCAGGGCCACGGCCGTCCGGACCTGCCGATGGAGCTGCGCTCGGGCGTGGCCTATGACGTGGACCTGATGGTGGAGGTGAATCGCCGCCTTCGGCCGGAGATCTGCACCATCGAGCTCGTGCTCCGGGACGATGCGATCGGGGCCGACGCGATGCGCACGTCCGCCTGAGGCGAACCGCCCGCCGGCGACGCGCTCAGCCGCGAGGCGCGTCGGTTGTCGGTGTCTCCGCGCCGAGGGCCGCGCGCATCGCCTGCACGACCGAGAGCCGGTCGGCAAACTCGGTCCTGAGTGCGGCGAGGTCGACGGTGTCGATGTCGAGTTCGCTGGCGACCTGGTCCAGGGTGGCGCTCTCGGCCGACGAGATGGAGCCGTCGGACGCCGCGGCCATGAAGCACGCGCGCAGGAGCCGGAGACGCTGCGGCGAATCGGAGATCAGCTTGAACTCGCGGGTCACCAGGTAGTCTTCGGTCGAGCCGAACAGCCGGGCCTGCTGCTTGGCCGCCTCCACGACGAGCACGGCCTCTGCCTCGGCGATGCCGCTTTCATCGACGAGCGTCCGCTCCATGAAGGACGTCTCCTCTGGGCTCACGGCGAGATCCGCGTTCGTCACCCGCGCGAGCACGTAGGCAGCGGCCGCGAGGTAGCGTGCCCGCTCGGGAGGGAACTCCTCGAGCTGGGAGACGATCCGACGGACTGTGGCGGTGTCCGCGTCCTGCGAGGCCGCCGACCGGTCCGCCGCGGCTCCCCGCGACCCCGTCGCGCTGCCGGGCGCGCGTTCGCCGGCGCCAGGGGCCGGATCGCTGTCGACCTCCTGCTCCGATGCGCCGCCGAAGAGGCGCCGGAAGATGCTCATGTATCTCCTTCGAGAGGACATTGCGCTGGGTTCGCCGAGATCGGAAGGGTACACCGCCCACCGCAGGGATCCGCTCGCCGACCGCGCAGCCGTCCGTGTCCGAGCGGTGATCCGAGCCCCGTTCGCCGGGAAACGGATACGCCTCCGCTGCCCTGGGGGGAAGGGCGGCAGAGGCGTCGCCGAAAGGATCGCGGGTCGCGGTCGGTCGCGAGGAGGGCCGATGGTCCCGCTATTGGGTGCCATCCGGCCCGCCGAGCGGGCTGATGGGTCGGGCAATCCCGCGCGCCCGCCTCCCTACGCGCCCGCCCGGCGCGCCCGCGCGACTCAGGGCGCCAGGCGGGCGTAGCCTCCGGGGGTGTTCGACCGGGGTTGCTCCGGGCTGGCGCTTGTCGCCGTGCTCGTGGACCGGGTTCAGGCGCTTGCCGACCGCCGAGCCGATCGACGGCCGAACCCGTCGATCGCCGAACCGGTCGCAGGCGGGTAGACTCCGCGCGTTGGAGGTGTCTCGCTTGGACCTGCTGGCCGTCACGATCCTGGGTGTCAAGTTCAGCGGAACGTTCGCACTTGAAGTGGCCATCGCCGTCGTCGTGGTCGTCGTCGCGTGGTTCCTGCTGAGCCGTCTGCGGCGCTGACCCGACCTCCAGGGACTCCCGTCGGGGTGCGCGCGCCCGTCATCCGCCGCGCCCTGGCCCTCTTCCTGCCGGTCGCGGTCCTGGCCACCCTGTGCTGCGGCCTCGTCTACACGGCGGTCCAGCACGACCTCCGGATGGGAGCCAACGACCCGCAACTCCAACTGGCGGAGGATGCCGCGCGTGCGCTCGACGCCGGAGCACCGGCGACGAGCCTCGTCGGGTCCGCCGCGGTCGATGTGGCAGTCAGCCTTGCCCCCTTCGTCGTGATCTTCGACCCCGCCGGGCACGTCCTCGCGACCGACGGCCAGCTCGACGGCCACGACCCGATCCCGCCGCCCGGCGTCCTCGACGCCGCCCATCAGAGCCCGCCGAACGCGGTGACCTGGGAGCCGCGCACGGGTGTCCGCATCGCGTCCGTCGCGGTCCCGTGGAACGGCGGCACGGTGCTCGCCGGGCGCTCCTTGCGCGAGGTCGAGCGGCAGGAGGACCAGGCCCTCCTCATCGTGGCAGCGGCATGGCTGGTGATGCTCGGTGCGCTCGCCGCGTCCGCCGTCGTCGCGGCATGGTTGTGGCCACGCTAGCAGCCCCGCGCTCCAGGCCCGTGGCCGCGAAGGCCCAGTCGCCCCGGCGTCCGAGGACGGGCAGTCCGGCTGGCCCGCTGGCGAAGTCGAAGTTGCATGATCCCGGGCACCCCCGAGTCGGGGAGCGCACGGCGCCCAGCGTCCAAGGACCAGCCCGGACTCAGGCCAGCCGAACGAGGTTGTCGTTGGGTCGGTGCGCGTTCACGTGGTGGTGCCGGAGGCGGGATTTGAACCCGCACTGCCTTGCGGCAAACGGTGTTTGAGACCGTCGCGTCTGCCAGTTCCGCCACTCCGGCACGGGCGCCATCGTAGCGCGGGAGTCGCGCCGACCGGCGGTCGACTCTGCTCAGCCTCCAGCTTGGCGCCGGAGCACCCGGTTGGCCGTGTAGAGAGCGAGTCCCGCGAGGAGCAGGATCAGCGAGGCCGCCACGAGAGGCGCGCGGTCCGTGGCCGCGAGCGGAGACGCGGCCGGCGCCGGCGCGCTCCGGGCGACCTCCGAACCCTCCGCGGCCGTCGATTTCGACACGCCTTGCGCGGATGCGGGCGCGGAGGAGCTGGGTGGCCCGGCCGCGGCCGGGCCGGTCACGACACCCGCACTGGGCGGCGCCGAGGCGGGAAGCGCGACGTTTCCGCGCGCCGGGCTCGGAGCCGGGAGCGCGATGGCAGCCGGGCTCTCGGCCGGGACAGCGACGGCGGCCGGGCTCGGAGCCGGCAGGGCGGCGAGCCCCGGGGTGGCCGGGACTTCACCCACCCCGGACGAGGCGACGGGGGCGGCGCCCGCGAATCCGGCGACGGCCGACGGCTCGGACACGGTGCTCGGACCGAGATCCAGGGGGGCGCCGCCTGCGGCCGCGCTGCCCGGGGAGACGCCCGGGGGGCCCGCGGCGAGGCCCGGCGCCGCGCCCGGGGCCACGGCTGGAGGGGAACCCGTGGATACGGTTGTCTCCTGGCCGAAGAGCCCGGGTGTGGTCCCCAGAAGAAGACCCACGATCCCCAGCGTGGCGAGGGCCCCCGCAAGCGGTCGCACGCTGGACCGCGGCGCGCCGATCCAGCCGAGAAGACGCCTCAGGGCAGACGGTCGGAGGCGGGCGGCGTCGGCCTCCGTGAGGCGGAAGTCGCGCGTGCGTCGAGGCGCGGGCAGCGCAGCCGTCGCGGCGCGGATCAGGGCGAGGTCGGCCCGAAGCGTCGCGCAACCGGCGCACGCGGCCGCCAGCCGGGTCGCACGGTCGCGCTCGCCTCCGCTGAGGTCGCCGGCATCGAGCGCCACGATCAGGGCGGCATGCTCCGCGGCTGCGGCGGCGGGGGAGTGGTCGGGAGCGTGACCCATGGCTCGGTGACGCCCTCAGCTGCGGAAGAGTTCCATGTGGTCGGCGAGGAGCGCGCGAAGCGCCAGCCGGCCGCGGTGGATGCGGGATTTCACGGTCCCCAGGCTGACCCCGGTCATCGCCGCGATCTCCGTGTAGTCATAGCCCTCGACGTCATACAGCACGATCGCGGCCCGCTGATCGGCGCCGATCGCGGCGAGAGCCGCGGCGAGCGTCCGCTGCCGCTCGGCGGTCGTGGCGATCGTCTCGGGATCGGTCTCGGCCCCGGTCGGCGGCTGCCAGCTCTCGTCCTCGAGCTCCGGGTAGGGAGAGACCGGGCGGCGCTTCCGGGCGCGCTGGATGTCCATCGCGGCGTTGATGGCGATGCGGGTCAGCCAGCCGCGGAACGACGGGCCGTGATACGAGCGGAGGTTCCGGAACGCGGAAAAGAACGCCTCCTGGACCGCGTCGCCGGCCTGGTCCGGATCCGGGACCATCCGCGCGACCAGGGCGTGGCACAGGTCCTGGTATGCCTCGACGAGCTGGTTGAACGCGCCGAGGTCGCCGTCGAGGGCGCGCTCGACGAGGACCTGGTCCCGCCGGGCAGTCGCATCGCTGGGGTCGGCCGCCGCGGTGACGTCCTCCGGCGAGCGGGGGCGTGGAGCGTCCAACTGCGCGCGGCTCCTTCGGGCGAGAACGCCCGGAAACGTCGGGGCAACGAGGCGGGGCGAGTCTAGCACGGGGCAGGCGACGCTCGGCACGTGCGACGGGTTCCCGGGGCACACGTCGACGGCGTTACCGGCGCACCACATGGCACCGGGTGGGTCAGCGCGGGACGGGGATCGTGAAGCGGACGGTGGTGCCCTCGCCCGGGCCGGCGCTGGACGCGGCGATGGTGCCGCCATGTGCCGTGACGAGCTCGCGGGCGATCGAGAGCCCGAGGCCGCTCCCGCCGGAGTCGACCGAGCGCTCGAACCGGTCGAAGATCCGATCCGCCTCCCCGGGCGCCAGGCCGGCCCCGGTATCGGTCACCGAGAAGGCGACGATCGAAGGGCCCGCCGAGGTCGCAGCCACGACGATGGAACCGCCCGGCGGCGTGTAGCGGAGCGCGTTCGCGACCAGGTTCCGCAGCACCTCCGCGAGCCGGTCCGGGTCTGCGATGATCAATGGGAATGGCGCCGCTGCGTCGCCCCGGAGGTCCACGCCGGAGATCGCCGCGCTGCCGGCCAGCGCGGCGATCGTCTCGGCCACGAGATCCGCCGGTGCGATCTCCTCGAGGTGGAGCGGCAGCGCGCCGGCCTCGGCGAGGGCGACGGTGCGCAGGTCGTCGATCAGCCGATCGAGCAGCAGCGTCTCGTCGCGGAGCGCCGAGAGGTGCGCGTCGTCCCGCGGGCGAACCCCGTCGAGCATTCCCTCGAGGCCTCCCCGGACGATCGTGAGCGGCGTGCGCAGCTCGTGGCTGACGTCGGCGAAGAGCGCGCGCCGGCGCTGCTCGGTCGCTGCGAGCCGCTCGGCGAGCGTGTTGAGCGCGCGGGCCGCCTCGCGCAGCTCGCGCGGGCCGCGTTCGGCCACTCGGACGTCGTAGTCTCCCTCGGCGAGCCGGTCGGTGGCCTCGAGGAGGTCGTCGATGGGAACCGAGACCCGCCGCGCGCCACGCCCGAGCACGACGAGGAGCAGGCCTCCGACCATGAGCGCAAGGAGCACCGGGCCGGGCGTCGCGGACCCGGCGATGCCGGCAAGTCCAAGCACCCCGGCGAGCACCCACGTGGCAACGGTCGCGACCCCGACGACGAAGACGACGACCGCGGCGACGAAGCACCCGACGCGCCTGCCCGGATGGCCGCGCCAGCCCGAGGCGCCGCCGCCCCAGCCATCCCAGGCGCCCGGGCGACCCCGCCAGGCCCCGCGGCCGCGGCGCGGGGGCCAGGGTTCGTTCTCCGGCCACCAGGCGGGCCGGTCGCCGAAGGCGCGCCGGCGGCCCGGTCGGGCTCGGCGGCGGGCGCCGACGTCTCCCGCCTCGCCGGGGGTTCCCCCGTTCGGTCCGGCGCTGTGCGGCGTCCCGGGCTCAGGCATCCGCGAGCCGGTAGCCCACGCCGTGCACCGTGAGGAGATAGCGTGGGTGGGCCGGGTCGGGCTCGATCTTGCGGCGCAGGTTCTTGACGTGGCCGTCGATCGCGCGTTCGTACGCCTCGAAGGCGATGCCGTGGATCGCGTCCAGCAGCTGCGAGCGGGTGAAGACGCGGCCCGGCTGGCGCGCGAGCGTCGCGAGGAGCGCGAACTCCGTGGGCGTCAGGTCGGCCGGACGGCCCGCGATGGAGGCCCGCAGGCGCGCCGGGTCCAGCTCGACGTCGAGGACGCGGATGGGCGCGTCCGAGAGCGTCGCAGCGATCTCGGAACGCCGCAGGATCGCCCGGACCCGCGCGACGAGCTCGCGCGGGCTGAAGGGCTTGGTCACGTAGTCGTCCGCCCCGAGCTCGAGACCGGCGATTCGGTCCGCCTCGTCGGTGCGTGCCGTGAGCATGAGGATCGGCACGTCCGAGTCGCGGCGCAGCGCCCGCGCAACGTCGAGGCCGTCGAGCCCGGGCAGGCCGAGGTCCAGCACGACGAGGTCCGGGCGGCGGGAGCGGGCGAGCGCGAGCGCGCCTCGACCCTCGCCCGCGACGAGCACGGCAAACCCGGCATGCTCCAGGTAGTCACGGGCGAGCGCGGCGATCCCGGGTTCATCGTCGACGACGAGGATGGTCTTCATCGAGGCGCTCCGGATCGGCGTGGCGGAGAACACGGGGCCGCCGCGGTGAGCGCGGCCGGCGCTGTGGACGGTGGCCGGCCGGGAAACGGCCGGCCGGGGCGGAGCATACGCCCCGGCCGGCCACGGCACGGGGACTCAGGCGCCGTGGGCTCCCGGCGCGGCGGCCTCCCCGTCGCCGGCCTGACTGGGCTGCGCGGCGGGGGCGCCCGCGGTGGCTCCCGCGGCGGCTCCCGCGGCGGCGTCCCGCTCGTGGAGGCGCCGGTGCATCTCGGCGAGGAACGTCTCGCGGTCGCCCCACGGGCCGCGGAATCCGCCGGAGCCGGGGCCGCCTGCCGGGCCCTCGAACCATGCGCGACGACCGCGATCGTCATGGGCCCAGCGTCCCCGGCCGCGCCCGAACGCGCCGAAGCTGACGCCGATCACGATCCGGCCGAGGACGAAGAGGAAGAAGAGGCCGAACAGGACTCCCAGGATGCTAAACGCGCCGGGCCCGCCGCCGACGACGACGACCGAACCGGCGGAGGCGGCCGTTGCGGCGCCCTGGTTCAGGCCGGCCTGGTAGGCAAGGGCGGCGATCCCGGCGCCGAGAGCGAGGATGAGGGATCCGCCGAGGAATCCGAGACGAGTGCGCATGGCGCGGTGCTCCGTGTCGCTTGGACCGCCCCGTGGATTCGGACCGGTCGACGCCAAGCACGATGGGCGCGGGATGTGTGCCGGATGTGTGCGCTGCATGTTGCCGGTGTGGGGTTCGGGCGTCCCGATGGCCGAGTGTGGGTTTCGGGCGTCCCGATGGCCGACCCGTGCCGCCGACCGGCGGGCGCGGTCCGTCTCACGCGCGGACCAGTACACTCGGCTGAGGCGGCCCGCTTCACCACTCGAAGCCCCGCGAGCGCCGCCGGGAGGTAGTCCGCTCATGGAACGCCTGATGCTGCTCGACGGCAACGGGCTGATCTACCGCGGATATTTCGCGCTCATCAACGTCCCCCTGTCCACCTCGAAGGGCGAGCTGGTGAACGCGGTCTTCGGCTTCTCGAACATCGTCCTGCGCGGTTTCCAGGACGTCCGGCCCGACTACGCCGCGATCGCCTTCGACCTCCCCGCGCCGACCTTCCGCCACGAGCAGTACGCCGAGTACAAGGCGACCCGGCGGCCGATGCCCGACGACCTGCGGGCCCAGTTCCCGAAGGTGCGCGAGGTGGTCGCGGCGCTGCGGCTGCCCGTCTACGAGATGGCCGGCTTCGAGGCCGACGACGTCATCGGGACGCTCACCCGTGAGGCGGAGACGCGCGACCTGGAGACGACGATCGTCACGGGCGACCTGGACATGCTCCAGCTGGTCACCGAGCGGACGCGATTGATGACGACCCGGATGGGCGTCGACGCGACGGTCATGTACGACCCGGCGAGGATCCGGGAGCGCTACGGCCTCGGGCCGGGCCAGATGGTCGATTTCAAGGCCCTCAAGGGCGACGCGACCGACAACATCCCGGGCGTGCCCGGCGTTGGCGACAAGACGGCGGCACGGCTGATCGGCCGGTTCGGCGATCTCGACGCTCTCTACGCGCACCTGGACGAGGTCACGCCGGAGAAGCTCCGCGACAGGCTTCTCGCGCATCACGACCGCGTCCTCGTCAGCCGCGGGCTGGTAACGATCCACCGGGACCTGCCGGTGGCGCTGGACCTCGAAGCCGCCCGCTTCGGCGACTACGACCGCGACGAAGTGGTCCGCCTCTTCCGCGAGTACGAGTTCCGCACGCTGATCGACCGGCTGCCACCGCTGCGCGGCGCCGCCGCACCCGCCGAGGCGAGCGAACGGCCGGCCGATGCCCCGGACCGGGCGAAGGCGAGCGTGGCAACCGCTCCGGCGCCGACCCCCGAGCTCCCCGCCTTCGGCAGCCCGGCTGCGCGCCACGGCGTGCCGCGTCCAGGCGGCGGTGACGGGCTGCAGCTGGCGCTCGACTTCGACTCGGTGGGGGAGATCGGCGAGACCGGCGGCGGAGCGCACCATGACCCGGCCGCGCTCCCGGCAGGCGACCTCCGGGCAGCGCTTGCGGCGCTCGTCGCCGAGCCGGACCGCGTCGAGGTCGTCCGCAGGGTCGAAGTCGCGGCGCTCGCTGGATGGCTCTCCGAACGGCCCGCCGTCGGCGTGGCGGTGATCCTCGACGACCCAAGGCCGCGCAAGGGGCGGGCCCTCGCGCTCGGCATCGCGGGCGAGGACGGCCGGGTGATCGTGACCGAGGGACCGGCTGCCTCGGACGCCCTCCGGCGCGCGCTCGAGGCCGCCGGCCGGCCGCTCGTCGCGCACGAGCCGAAGCCGCTCCTGGTAGCCCGGCTGGCCGAGGATCCCGCCGCGGTCCCGACGCCCGTCGCCTTCGACACGCAGATCGCGGCCTACCTGCTCAATGCGTCGCTCCGCAGCCAGGCGATCGCCGACGTGGTCGCGGAGCGCCTCGACATCGTCCTGCCCCCGGCCGCGGCCGGCCTGCCGCCCCCGGCCCGGGCCGGCCTGGAGGCCCTCGCCGCGCTCGCCGTGCGCGAGCCGCTCGCCGCCGCCCTCACCGACGCGTCGCTCGACCGGCTCTTCGCCGAGCTGGAGCTGCCCCTGATCCCGATCCTCGCCCGGATGGAAGCCACCGGCGTCGCGATCGACGGCGAGGCGCTCGGCCTGCTCGACGTCGAGTTTGCGGGGGAGCTGGCGCGCCTCGAGGCGGAGATCTTCGCCGACGTCGGTCACGAGTTCACGCTCGGCAGCCCGAAGCAGCTCGAGCAGGTCCTGTTCTACGAGCTGAACCTGCCGAAGGGCAAGCGCACCAAGACCGGCTTCTCGACCGACGCGTCGGTCCTCGAAGACCTGCGCCCGGCGCATCCGGCCGTCGGAAAGCTCCTCGACTGGCGGCTCTACTCGAAGCTCCGCAGCACGTACATTGCCGCCCTGCCCGAGCTCCTGGCCGCGGACGGAAGGCTGCACACGACGTTCCACCAGGCCGTCGCGGCGACCGGACGCCTGTCGTCCTCCGATCCGAACCTGCAGAACATCCCGATCCGGACGCCGCTCGGCCGCCGCATCCGGCGCGCGATCGTGGCGGGCGCCCCGGACGTCACCCTCGTGGCGGCGGACTACAGCCAGATCGAGCTGCGGATCCTGGCCCACGTCTCCGGCGACGCACACCTGCGCGAGGCGTTCCTGGCCGGCGCCGACATCCACCGCGACACCGCGGCGCTCGTGCTCCACAAGGACCCCGCCGAGATCACGCCCGACGAGCGTTCGATGGCGAAGATGGTCAACTTCGGGATCGCCTACGGGATGAGCGACTTCGGTCTGTCGAGCCGGGCGAGCATCCCGCGCGCCGAAGCGAAGGCGTTCATCGACCGCTACTTCGCGACATACTCGGGCATCAGCTACTACATGCTCCATATCAAGGAGACGGCCCGCCGGCAGGGCTACGTCACGACGCTGCTGGGACGGAAGCGCGAGATCCCCGAGCTGCGCGCCACGAACCCATCGCTGCGCGCGGCGGGCGAGCGAATGGCGATCAACATGCCGATCCAGGGCACGGCGGCGGACATCATGAAGATCGCCATGATCCGGGTGGACCGCCGGTTGCGCGCCGAGGGATTTCGGTCGCGTCTGCTCCTCCAGGTCCACGACGAGCTGCTCCTCGAGGTACCGCGCGACGAGGTGGCCCGCCTGGTACCGATCCTGCGCGAGACGATGGAGAGCGCTCTTGCCCTCGACGTCCCGTTGACCGTCGACGTGAAGATGGGCGACGACTGGGAGTCGATGACGGTCGTGCCGCGTGGCACGGAAGCCTGACCGCCGATGCCGGAGCTGCCCGAGGTCGAGACGGTCGCGCGCGACCTGCGACGGCTCGTCCTGGGCGCCACGATCGTCGGCGCCGAAGGGGACTGGCCGCGCCTCGTCGCGTCGCACGCGTCGCTCGCCGCGTTCGCGAGGGGCGTCGCCGGTCGCCGCATCGAGGGCGTCGGCCGTCGCGCGAAGCTCGTCGTCGTCGAGCTGTCCGGCGGCGCGGCGCTGACGATCCACCTGAAGATGACCGGCCAGCTGTTCGTCGTGCCCGCAGGGGCGCCGGCCGACCGCCATCTCCACCTTGCACTCGCGCTGGACGATGGTCGCGAGCTCCGGTTCCGCGACATCCGCAAGTTCGGTCGGGTGGGCCTCTGGCCGCGGGATCGGGTGACGGGCGCGATCCTGGATGGGGAGGCGGGCCGCGACCTGTTCGCCGGCCACGGCCCGGAGCCGCTCTCGGCGTCGTTCACGGTGCGCGCCTTCCGCGAACGGTTGCGGGGCCGGCGAAGCCGTCTCAAGCCGCTCCTCCTCGACCAGGGGTTCGTGGCCGGGATCGGCAACATCTACGCCGACGAGGCGCTCTGGCGAGCGCGGCTGCACCCGCTTCGTCGCGTCACGTCGCTCCGCCCGCCCGACGAGGCGCGCCTCCACCGCGAGGTCCGGGCCGTCCTCGCCGAGGCGATCGACCGGCGCGGCGCGTCGATCGACGACTACACCGCGCCCGGCGGCGACGGGGCGATGCAGGAGCACCTGGCCGTCTACCAGCGCGCGGGCGAGGCGTGTCCTCGCTGTGGGAGGGCGGTGCGAAGGATCGTGGTCGGGCAGCGGGCGACGCACTTCTGCGGGTGGTGCCAGCGACTGCCGGCGGTCGATCGTCCCGGGACCGCGGCGATCCTGGAAGCCGGGCGGGCACCGCGCGGGCGCGGCCGCCGCTGGACGGAGCTGGCCGCCGAGGGCTCGCTGGGGCTGACGCCGGACGAGGCCGAGCGGGCCGGCGCGCGCGCGCGGACCGAGCGGACGCGGCGGGCAGCGGCGACACGGCGCGCCCGGGCACGGGCCGGCACCGGGGACGGCTGAGCATGTCACTGGTGCGGCTGTCGCGGGTCGTGCGCGAGGTCGGGACGTTCGTGATCCTCGACCGGGTGGACACGGCGATCGCCGTCGGCGAGCGGGTGGGCCTGGTCGGCCCGAACGGGGCGGGCAAGACGACGCTCCTGCGGGTCATCGCCGGGATCGACGAGCCCGACGCGGGCGAGGTCCAACGGCGTCGAAACCTCCGGGTCGGGCTGCTGGCCCAGGAGGCGCACTTCGACGAGGCGTTCGCGTCGGCACCGGACCTCCGAACCGCCGTCCGGCGGGGGGCCGCCGGGATCGAGGCGATCGAGGCAGAGATGCGGACCCTGGAGGCAGCCGGCGCCGCGGCCGGCTTCCGCTACGAGGAGCTGACCGCGCAGCTCAGCGCGCTCGACGGCTGGACCCTCGACCACCGGGTCGACGCGGCGCTCTCGGGACTCGGCTTCAGCGAGGCCGAGTCCCGTCGCTCGCCGGAGGAGCTCTCCGGCGGCCAGCAGACGCGCGCCGCGCTCGCGCGCCTTCTGATCGCCGACCCGGACCTGCTCCTTCTCGACGAGCCCACCAACCACCTGGACCTCGGCGCGATCGAGTGGCTGGAGGAGGCGCTCCGGCGCCGGAGCGGCGCGCTGCTGGTGGCCTCGCACGACCGCGCCTTCCTCGACGCGACGGTGACGCGCATCTGGGAGCTTCGCGACCGGCGCCTGACGGCCTTCCGCGGCGACTACGCCTCGTACGCCCGCCAGCGCGAGGCCCGCGACGCGCGCCTGCGCAGGGACGCCGAGACGCGGGATGCGGAGATCGCACGCGAGGCATCGCTCGTCCAGACGTATCGGAGTCAGCGCAAGCACGGGAAGATGCACGAGCACGAGGCGCGGCTCGCGCGGCTCGACCGGATCGACGTGGCGAAGGCCGGGCCGGCACTGCGCCTCGACCGGGCGCTCGGGACCGCGGCGCCGCGCTCGGCCGAGGTGGTGCTGCGGGCCGAGGACCTCGTCGTCGGATACCCCGGAGGCTCCGAGGTGGCCCGCGCGGTTCGCCTCGAGGCGTCGCGCGGCGAGCGGATCGGGATCGTCGGGCCCAACGGCGTCGGCAAGACCACGCTGCTCCGCACGATCGCCGGTGATCTGCCCCTCCGCGACGGCTCGCTGTCCTTCGGGTCGAACGTGGGCTTCGGCTACCTGGCCCAGGTGCGTGACAACCCGATCCCGGGCGAGACGGTCCTCGACGCGCTGCTGGCCGAGATCCCGATGCCCGCCGGCGAAGCCCGCGGCTACCTCGCCCGCTTCCTGTTCCGCGGCGACGACGCCCTCAAGGAGGTGCGCAGCCTGTCAGGCGGCGAACGGTCGAGGCTCGAGCTGGCCCTGCTCGGGATCATGCCCGCAAACCTCCTGCTCCTCGACGAGCCCACGAACCACCTCGACATCCCGGCCCGGGAGGCGCTCGAGACGTTCCTGCGAGAGACCACTGCAACGATCCTCGTCGTCAGCCATGACCGGCGCCTCCTGGAGACGGTGTGCGACCGCCTGTGGGTGGTGGACGACGGGAGGATCGTGCCGTTCGAGGCCGGCTACCGGTCATGGAGGGCGGCGGCGTCGGACGGCTGGCGCGCCGGCGAGGCCTTTCTGCACGAGATGGAG
The DNA here is from genome assembly GCA_034435355.1 of Chloroflexota bacterium. GTDB lineage: Bacteria > Chloroflexota > Limnocylindria > Limnocylindrales > CSP1-4 > CTSoil-043. The sequence goes on along the minus strand of DAOTXE010000070.1, from coordinate 36,363 downwards.
CGCTTCCACGGGCGGGGCGCCGGTCTGCCGCGCGGCGAGGGAGCCCTGCCGGTGGGAGCAGGTGAAGCGGCGCGAGCGGTGGCGAAGGGCGCGGCGCTGCCGGCCGTCGCGTCGGCCCAGGCCACATCCGCCCAGGCGCCCCGCCAGCCAAAGCTCTCCAAGGACGCCTACCGTCGCCAGAAGTCGGTGATCGAGGACGACCTGGGCCGGCTCGGCCTCCGCAAGGGCCACCTGGAGCTCGCGCTCATGAGCCCCGCCACGGCCGCCAACTTCGTCGAGCTGCGCCGAGTGACGTCGGAGCTTGCCGACGTCGACCAGGCGCTCGCGGCGGCCGAGGAAGCCTGGCTGCTGCTCGAGGAGCGCGCGCCGTGACGGGCGACGCCGACCGCGCCGGATCCCGGGCTGGGGGAGGGGGCCGCGCGGGCGCCGGGCGCACCGTCCGGATCGGCATCACGGGTCCGATCGGGTGCGGCAAGTCGACGGTCGCCGGCTGGCTTGCTGCACGGGGAGCCGCCGTGGTCGACGCGGACGCCGTGGCCCGGGCGGTGGTCGAGCCGGGTGAGCGCGGCCTCGCGCGCGTGCTCGCGCGATTCGGCGACGCCGTCCGGGCGACCGACGGGACCCTCGACCGGGCAGCGCTCGCCCGGATCGTCTTCGGGGATCCGGCCGCGCTGGCAGACCTTGAGGCGATCGTCCACCCTGCCGTTCGGCCGCGGGTCCTCGCCGCGATCGAGGCCGCCGAGGCCGCGGGCGCCCCGGCCGTGGTGATCGAGGCGATCAAGCTGGTCGAGAGCGGCCTGGTGGCGCTGTGCGACGAAACGTGGCTCGTGACGTGCACGCCGGGCGAGCAGCTGGCGCGCCTCGCCGGGCGTGGGGTCGCCCCCGACGACGCCGCCCGCCGGATCGCGGCGCAGGGCGACATGGCGGCGCGCCTGGCTCCACTGGTGACGCGAGTCATCGACGCGGGGGGTGACGGTGCCGCCGCCGAGGAGCGCGCGGCGGCGGCCTATGGTGCCGCTCTTGCTCGCGCGGACGCGCCGCCGGCTTGACGCCGCCTGCCACCCGGCTCGTGTGACCGCCCAGCCGCAGCGCGACATAGAACGGGTGTTCTAACGCGCCGGTCTCGTGCTATCGTTTCGGGATGCCGGAGTTCGAGCTTGTCGCCCCATTCCAGCCGACCGGGGACCAGCCGCAGGCGATCGAGAAGCTTGCCGACGGGCTGGCGCGCGGCCTCCGCCACCAGACGCTGCTGGGAGTCACCGGAAGCGGGAAGACGTTCGCGGTCGCCAGCATGATCGCCCGTCACCAGCGCCCCACGCTCGTGCTCGCCCACAACAAGACGCTGGCGGCCCAGCTCTACGCGGAGTTCCGGGACTTCTTCCCCAGCAACGCGGTCGAGTACTTCGTGAGCTACTTCGACTACTACCAGCCGGAGGCGTACCTGCCGCGTTCCGACACCTACATCGAGAAGGACTCGAGCCGCAACGAGGAGATCGACAAGCTCCGCCATGCGGCCACCAAGGCGTTGTTCGAGCGGCGCGACGTGATCATCGTGGCGTCGGTGAGCTGCATCTACGGCCTCGGCGCGCCGGTCGACTACGGCGCGACGGTGCTGCGGCTCAAGGTCGGTGGGCGGTATCGGCGGGATGCCGTCCTGCGCCACCTCGTGGATCTCCAGTACCAGCGCAACGATCAGGCGCTCCAGCGCTCGCGCTTCCGCGTCCGGGGCGACACGCTGGAGCTCGTGCCTGCGTCGGAGGATCGCCTCGTGCGGGTCGAGTTCTTCGGGGACGAGATCGAGCGGATCACCGAGCTCGATGCGCTGAGCGGCGAGCTGCTCGCCGAGCGGGCCGAGGTCAACGTCTATCCGGCCACGCACTACGTGACGCCCGCCGACAAGCTCCAGCTCGCGATGCAGACGATCGCGGCCGAGCTCGAGGTGCGGCTCACCGGACTGGAGGCGGAGGGTCGGGCGCTCGAGGCGGCGCGGCTTCGCCAGCGGACGACCTTTGACCTCGAGATGATGCGCGAGCTCGGCTACTGCACCGGGATCGAGAACTACTCGCGCCACCTCTCGGGACGCGAGCCCGGCAGCCGGCCCTGGACGCTCCTCGACTACTTCCCGCCGGACTGGCTCCTGGTCGTGGACGAGTCGCACATGTCGATCCCCCAGGTGGTCGGGATGTACAAGAACGACCGGACCCGCAAGGAGATCCTGGTCGACTTCGGCTTCCGGCTTCCGTCCGCGCTCGACAACCGCCCGCTGACCTTCGAGGAGTTCGAGCGCACGATCAACCAGGCCGTCTACGTGTCCGCCACGCCGGGCCCCTACGAGCTGGAGAAGAGCCAGCGCGTCGTGGAGCAGCTGATCCGGCCGACCGGCATCGTCGACCCGGGCATCACGATCCGCCCGACCGAGGGCCAGATCGACGACCTCCTCGAGCGGATCCGCGAGCGGGTCGAGCGCGGCGAGCGGGCGATCGTCACCACGCTGACGAAGCGCATGGCCGAGGACCTGACGGACTACCTGCGCGAGCTTGGGGTGAAGGTCCAGTACCTCCACAGCGAGGTGGACACCCTCGAGCGGATCCAGATCCTGCGCGACCTCCGCCTGGGGGTCCACGACGTGATCGTCGGCATCAACCTCCTCCGCGAGGGGATCGACCTCCCGGAGGTCACCCTCGTCGCGATCCTCGACGCCGACAAGGAGGGGTTTCTGCGCAGCGCCTGGTCATTGATCCAGATGATCGGCCGGGCCGCCCGCAACACCGGCGGCGAGGTCGTGATGTACGCCGACCGTGTCACGGACTCGATGCGCGCTGCGATCGAGGAGACGGACCGGCGGCGCGCCGTTCAGCAGCGCTACAACGTCGAGCACGGGATCACCCCGATCACCATCGTGCGCGAGATCCATGACCTGAACGATCGCCTGCGGGTGGCCGCCGAGGCGAGCGCCGAGTACGGAGCCGGCGGTCGCGGGCACGAGCTGGAGGGCCGGACGCGCCGGCAGGTCGAGGAGCTCGTGGCCCGGCTGGAGGCCGACATGCGCAACGCCGCGAAGAACCTGGAGTTCGAGCGGGCGGCTGCTCTCCGCGACCAGGTGCAGGAGATCCGGCTGCGCGTCCTCGCCGAGGACGCCTCGATCACGGTGGGGCGTGATGCCGAGCGAGCCGGGGCCGGGGAGACGCTGGCCACTTCGCCTCGCCCGGCGCGCGGTGCAGTGGGTCCCGGGGGGGGCCGCCCGGGCTCTCGACGCGGTGACGGCCGCGCTCCAGCCATCGCAACGGGTCCGGCGCTCGAGGTGACCGCGGTCCGGGTCGTCGAGGCCGCCGACGAGCCGGGGGATGCGCCGGGTCTGGAGGAGGGGACCGCCTCGGACTGGCTGCCGGGCCTGCGCGACGAGCACGACGACGCGGGCGACGGCGGGTGGCAGGCCCGCTGGCTCGACCGGCCGACCTGGGACCACAGCGTCACGCCGAACGTCCGCCACCGGACGGGGCGCCGGCCGCCGCGACGCTGACCGGGCGACCGGCCGCCGAGGACCGCTTCGAGCCTCGGTATAGAACGCCCGTTCGGTGCTGTCGAATCCGGGTACACTTGGTCGGCAATGCCGTCCGATCAGCTCGTCGTTCGCGGGGCGCGCGAGCACAACCTGAAGAACATCACGGTCTCCATGCCACGGGACCGGCTGGTCGTCATCACGGGACTGTCCGGGTCGGGCAAGAGCAGCCTCGCCTTCGACACGATCTACGCGGAGGGGCAGCGCCGCTACGTCGAGAGCCTCTCGGCGTACGCGCGCCAGTTCCTGGGCCAGATGGAGAAGCCGGACGTCGACCAGATCGACGGGCTGTCGCCGGCCATTTCGATCGACCAGAAGGGCGCCAGCCGGAATCCGCGCTCGACCGTCGGCACGGTGACCGAGATCTACGACCACCTTCGGCTCCTGTTCGCGCGAATCGGGCACCCGCACTGTCCCGTCTGCGGCCGCGAGATCGAGCGCCAGACCGTCCAGCAGATGGTCGACCAGGTGTACGCCCTGCCCGAGGGGAGCCGGCTGCTCGTTCTGGGCCCGCTCGTCAAGGACCGCAAGACCGAAGGCGACCGCGTCTTCGAGGCGGCCCGCAAGCAGGGGTTCGTGCGGGTGCGGGTGGACGGCGAGCAGCTCGACCTCACGGAAGCGCGGGCCCTCGACAAGTACAAGCGTCACACGATCGAGGTCGTCGTCGACCGGTTTGTCGTGCGGCGCGCGGAGACGGTGGGCGAGGCGCCGCCGGACGCCGCGCGGCTTGCCGACTCCATCGAGACCGCGCTCCGGCTGGGCGAGGGCGTCGTCGTGATCGCGCCTGCTGCCCGTGACGGAGAGACGCCGGCGTTCGAGGAGCACCGCTGCAGCGAGCGCTACTCGTGTCCGTACGACGGCACCACGATCGACGAGCTGGAGCCGCGCTCGTTCTCGTTCAACTCGCCGCACGGGGCGTGCCCTACCTGCACCGGGATCGGCACCCAGCTCGTGATCGACCCGGACCTCGTGATCCCCGATCGCGGTCGGGCCGTCGCCGAGGGAGCGCTGGTGCCGTGGTCCCGGATGGCGATCGATGCCTCCTGGCGGATGAAGATCCTCGAGTCGATCTTCGCCGCCCACGGCTGGGATGTCCGAGCGCCCATCCGCGACCTTCCCCCCGAGGCCGTCGAGCACATCCTCCACTCCGCCAAGGAGGAGAAGGTCGTCATCACCTACCGGCACGAGCGGGGAGAGAACACCTACACGGCCACGTTCGAGGGGATCATCACGAACCTCGAGCGGCGATACCGCGAGACGGACTCCGAGTACATCAAGACCGAGCTCGAGCGATACATGGTCGCCCGGCCCTGCCCGACCTGCCTCGGCAAGCGGTTGCGGCCCGAGGCGCTCGGCGTCACGATCGGGGGCCGGAGCATCTGGGACATCTCCACGCTGACGGTGACGGAGGCGCTGGCCTGGGTCGCGGACCTGCCGGACCGGATCACCGAGCGGGAGCGGGCGATCGCCCGGATGGTCCTCAAGGAGATCGCGGCGCGCCTCGGCTTCCTCGCCGACGTCGGCCTCGATTACCTGACCGTCGACCGCACCTCGGCGACGCTCTCGGGTGGGGAGGCGCAGCGCATCCGGCTTGCCACCCAGATCGGCAGTTCGCTCGTCGGCGTCCTGTACATCCTGGACGAGCCCTCGATCGGCCTGCACCAGCGCGACAACGCCAAGCTCATCGCCACGCTGACGCGCCTGCGCGACCTGGGCAACACCGTGCTCGTCGTGGAGCACGACGAGGAGACGATCCGGACCGCGGACTGGGTCGTGGACGTCGGCCCGGGGGCGGGCGAGCACGGCGGCGAGGTGATCGTCTCCGGCCCGCTCGAGGCGCTCCTCGGCGAGCCGGGCTCGATCACGGGAGCCTACCTGCGCGGGGAACGCTCGGTTCCCATCCCAAAGACCCGGCGCCCCGGGACAGGGACGGCGGTCGTGGTGAAGGGCGCGCGCGAGCACAACCTGCGCGGGATCGACGTCGAGTTCCCGCTCGGGCGGTTCATCGCGGTGACCGGCGTCTCGGGCTCCGGGAAGAGCACGCTCGTGACGGAGATCCTCTACCGGGCGCTTGCCAGGGAGCTCAACGGGAGCCGCGCGGTTCCGGGCGCCCACGACGGGCTCCAGGGCGCGCACCTGGTCGACAAGATCATCGAGATCGACCAGAGCCCGATCGGTCGGACGCCCCGCTCCAATCCGGCGACCTACACGGGGCTCTTCACGCCGATGCGGGAGCTGTTCGCGGGCGTCCCGGAGTCGCGCGTCCGCGGCTACGGGCCGGGGCGGTTCAGCTTCAACGTCAAGGGCGGCCGCTGCGAGAACTGCAAGGGCGACGGCATCCTGAAGATCGAGATGCAGTTCCTGCCGGACGTCTACGTTCCCTGCGAGGTCTGCAAGGGCAAGCGCTACAACCGCGAGGCGCTGGAGATCCACTACAAGGGCCACTCCATCGCCGACGTGCTCGAGATGACGATCGCCGAGGCCCTCGATCTCTTCGGCGCGGTCCCGAAGATCGAGGCCAAGCTGCGCACGCTGGTCGAGGTGGGGCTCGGCTACGTCCACCTCGGGCAGCCGGCTACCACGCTCTCGGGCGGCGAGGCGCAGCGCGTGAAGCTGGCCTCGGAGCTCAGCCGTCGGGCGACGGGCCGGACGCTCTACGTCCTCGACGAGCCGACGACCGGGCTCCACTTCGCGGACGTCGAGAAGCTCCTCCAGGTGCTGCACCGGCTCGTCGACGCCGGCAACACGGTGCTCGTCATCGAGCACAACCTCGACGTCATCAAGACGGCGGACTGGGTGATCGACCTCGGGCCGGGAGGCGGCATCCGGGGCGGCCTGGTCATCGGCGAAGGGACGCCGGAGACGATCGCACGGATTCCCGGGTCGGCGACGGGCGAATACCTTGCCCGGGTCCTGCGGGGCGAGCCGCTCGTGCCGCTCTCGGACGTGACCTTCGCGGATGAGCTGGGGCGGGGGACGGCCTCGTCGCAGAGCGGCTCCCGTACTCGCGGCCCGGCGCCACGCCCTGGAAAACGGGCAGCAGCCGCGGCTGCGCGAGGCGACTGAGCGCGGACGCCGCCGGGACGGCCGGCGGCGTACCATCCCCCCATGCCCGAGATCGAGTTCGCCTTTCTTGCCGATTCCGCCGACGCCCGACCCGGCGAGAAGTTCCACGTGCTCGGCGGCGGCGTCAGCCGGCTCGGAGCGCACACGTTCCCCTTCCGTCATCCGCATCTCGCGCTCGTGATCGGCCTGCTCGTCACCTCGCCGGAGCTCGAGAAGGAGCACGACGTCCGCTTCGCGCTCCTGGCCCCCGACGGGTCCGAGATCGCGGGAGCGAACGGCCTCATCGCGGCCCATGGCCCGCGCGATGGCCGGGACACCGTGGTGACCTTCGCGATCGACCTGTGGAACCTCGCTTTCGGCGTGCCGGGCGAGCACTCGCTGCGCGTTCTCGTCAACGGCTCCGAGCGCAAGCGGATCCCGCTGGTCGTCGAGCGGATTGTCGAGCCGAGCGGGCTCAACTGACCGGAACGGTGCCGCCGATTCCGTCGCGCCCCGCGCGCCACGAGGTGCCGGCGATCGACGAGGCCGCGCTCGTGGCGGCACGTCATGCCGACGCTCTTCTCGCCGCCGCGCGCGGCGCCTCGGCCGCGAGCCTCGCGGGTGCGCAGCGCTGGGCTGCGTTTCTCGAGCCGTTGCCGGAGCGGCTCCGCGACGCGCTCCCGGCTGAGCTCCGGTCCGTGGCGCGTCGGGCACGCGCGGCCTACGGGCCGAAGGACTCGGTCCTCGACGTGCTCCCCGCCGACCTCGCCATCGCATTCCGGGATGCCATCGACGATCTTGCCAGGGTCCTTGCGCGGCACGAGGCGAAGGAGCACCCGGCCGGGTAGGCCGGGCCCCTCACCGGGTAGGCCGGGCCCCTCACCGGGGAGTCGCCGGCTCTCCGGGGTATGCTGGGACTCACGCCGCGCGGAGATCCGGCGGCGGCTCGGCTGCGAGGTGCACGTGTCCAATCGAGGCCGCTGGCTCCTCATCATCGTGCCCGCGCTTGTCGTGGGAGCGATCGAGCTCTTCAGCGACGAGCTGCTCGACGCGGCCCTCCCGTTCCCTCTGGACACGCTGCTCGTCGTGGGGGCAACGCTCGCCCTCGCCATGATCTTCGCGACGCTCGTGTTTCGCCGGATCGACGCCCTGACAGGCGCGTTGCGCCGGCGCAACGAGGAGCTCGAGGAGCGCGCCAACTCCGCCCGCGCCCTCCACCGGGTCAGCGTCGCGATCGCCTCCCTGACCGACATCGAACGCGTCCTCGACGCCATCGTCACCCACACCCGGGAGCTGCTCGGGGTGGACGCCGCCGTCCTCCTCCTCGCCGGCGCCGACGGGCGGCTGGCCCGGCGTGCCGCGAGCGCGATCCCCGGCGCGCTGCTCGTGGCTTCCCCGATCTTGTCCATGGATGCCGCCGATGCGCCCGAGGCGGCGGCTGCCGACCAGATCCTGCGGTTCGTCGCCCCCTCGTCGGCCGTCGCACGGGTCGCCGCGCCGCTCCAGCGGGGCGGCACGACGATCGGGCTGCTCGCCGTCGGCGCGGCGGAGGCGCGGAGCTTCGACGCCGATGCACTCGAGACCCTCTCGTCGCTGGCCAACCAGGCCACGATCGCCCTGGAGAACGCGCGACTGGAGTCGCGGCTCCGGGAGCTCGCGGTCGTCGGCGAGCGGGAGCGGATCGCCCGCGAGCTCCACGACGGCCTGTCCCAGGTGCTTGGCTACGTGAACACGAAGTCGCAGGCGGTCGACGGCTTCCTCGCTGCGGGCCGCATCGACGAGGCCCGCGTCCAGCTGGGCGAGCTGTCCGCTGCCGCGCGGTCCGTCTACGTCGATGTCCGGGAGACGATCCTCGGACTCCGCAGCCCGATCGGCCCGGCGGCCGGCCTGGTCGCGGCGATCCGCGCCCATGCGGCCGGTGTCGCCGAGTCCGCGAAGCTTGCCATCCGCGTCCACGCGGCGGCCGAGGTGGAGCGGGCACGGCTGGACCCCGAGCTGGAGACGCAGGCGTTCCGGATCGTCGCCGAGGCCCTCACGAACGTCCGGAAGCACGCCGCGGCCCGGCGCGCCGTCGTCGAACTGCGGACCTCGGGGGATCGGCTCAACGTGACCGTCCGGGATGACGGCCGCGGCTTTCCAGCGAACGGCTCGGTGGACGGCCGCACCCACTACGGGCTCCGGTCGATGGCCGAGCGGGCCGAGGGGATCGGCGGGACGGTCGAATGGGACAACGCGCCGGGAGGCGGTGCCGTCGTGCGGCTGGAGATGCCGTTTCGCCCGGTCGGCCTGCCGTCGTCCGCGTCGGCTCCGGAGCCGACGGTCGAGCCTCCCGCGGTCACCGCGACTGCCTGATGCGGATCGTGCTTGCGGACGACCATGCCCTCTTCCGGGACGGTGTCTCGTCGCTGCTCGGCGCCTGGGGTCACGAGGTCGTCGGCGTCGCGGCGGATGGTGATGCCGCCGTGGAGCTTGCCGACCGCCTGCGTCCCGATCTCGTGCTGATGGACGTCCGGATGCCGGGTGGCGGCGGAATCAGCGCGACGACGCGCCTGGCGGCGCTCCATCCGGGGATCCCGATCGTGATGCTGACCGCGAGCGAGGACGAGGACGATCTCTTCATGGCCATCAAGGCCGGCGCGCGTGGCTATCTCCTTAAGGACCTCGAGGCTCCCCAGCTCCGCGCCATGCTCACGGCCGTCGAGCGCGGCGAGGTGGCCATCTCGCCCGCGACCGCGGCACGCATCCTGGCCGAGGTCGCCCGGCCGTCGGCTCGGCCGGCAGCGGGGTCGGGCGTGGCTCCCGCGCCGGATCGCCTGACCGAGCGCGAGGTGGAGGTCCTGCGGCTCGTCGTCGCCGGGCTGCGGAACAAGGAGATCGCGGCCAGCCTGGGCATCTCCGAGAACACCACGAAGTTCCACCTGCGCAACATCCTCGAGAAGCTCCATGCAGGCAGCCGGACGGAGGTTGCGGCGCGGGCGATCCGCGAAGGGCTCGTCCCGGAGCGCTGACGGCGCGGTGCCCGGAGGGCGGGCGCTCTGCACGGCGAACGCTCGGCGCGGCGGGTGCCCCGGGGCAGGCTGTCGAATGGCCCGGGCCGGATGGCCCTCTGCGTCCCACCCGATTGGGTGGGCAGGACTCCTGCCCGGCCGAAGGTGGCACCGGACGCCGGCGGGTCGCATGCTCGGCCGGCCGGATCCGCTTCGAGGCAGGCCATGGGCTACCGCATCGACATCGACCACGCGAACTGCATCAACTGCGGCGTCTGCATGGACGTCTGTCCGGTCGAGGCGCTCGACATGAGCCGCCCGGCGGGGCCGGGGATCGAGGTCGGCAGCGAGGGCGGCGGCCCGCTCCCCTGGATGATGGAGCACCCCGTCCAGGTCGGCGAATGCATCGGCTGCTCGATCTGCATCCGCGAGTGCCCGCCGAACGTGATGACGCTCGCGGTCATGAAGGAGCCGACGCCGCTGGTCGCGCGCCAGGGTCCGGTGGAGCGCCCGGTCGCCGACGAGGGCGGCTGGGTGCCGCTCTCGTCGATCACCCGCGAGGCGCTCAAGCCCGTCCACGACTCGCCGTTCGGCGACCTCTTCACGTGGCGGACCCGTTCGCGGCCGGAGCCGTGGCAGGTCTGGCAGTCCATGGTGACCGATGCACCGGCCTCGCCCATCGCGCCCTGCCAGGAGGCCTGCCCGGCCGGCACGGACGCGGGCCGCTACGTCGGCCTCGTGGCCGCAGGGCGCTATGACGACGCCTATGCGGTCGCCGCGGAGGTCAACCCGTTTCCCTCCGTGTGTGGCTGGATCTGCACGGCGCCGTGCGAGGCCGCCTGCCGGCGTGGGACGCTCGACGAGCCGATCGCGATCCGGACCATCAAGCGCTTCGCGGTCGAGCACGGGAAGCTACCACCGGTCCCGCCCCCTGCGACGAAGCGGGCCGAGCGCGTGGCGATCGTCGGTGGTGGTCCGGCCGGCATGTCGGCCGCCTACTACCTCGCCCGGCTCGGCTACGGCGTGTCGGTGATGGAAGCGATGCCCGTCCCGGGCGGCATGATGGCGATCGGGATCCCGGAGTACCGCCTGCCGCGATCCGTCCTGCGCGAGGAGATCGAGCGGATCGTCGGGCTCGGCGTGGAGCTTCGTCTGGACACCGCGATGGGGCGCGACTTCACGCTCGGGGACCTCGAGCGCGAGGGCTTCACGGCCGTCTTCCTGGCCACCGGCGCCTCGAAGAGCCGCCGCCTGGGCGTCCCCGGCGACGAGCTCCGCGCGGTCATCCCCGCGACGCGCTTCCTCAAGGAGGTCAACCTCGGCGAGAATCCGCGCCTGTCGGGTCCCGTCGTCGTCGTCGGCGGCGGAAGCACGGCGATGGACGCGGCCCGCTCGGCGTGGCGATCCGGCGCGGACTCCGTGACGATCGTCTACCGGCGCGGCCGCGGCGACATGCCGGCCCAGGAGGAGGAGGTCGAGGCCGCCGAGCGGGAGGGGATCACGATCCTCGCCTCGCTCGCTCCCACCGAGGTCGTCGGCCGCGATGGCGCCGTGATGGCCCTCCGGGTCCAGGAGCAGCAGCCGACCGGGCGGATGGAACATGGTCGCGCCGTCTACGCGCCCGTAGCGGACGCGTTCCGGGAGGTTCCCGCGAGCACGATCCTGGTCGCCATCGGCGAGGAGCCGGATCCGTCCATCCTCCCCGAGGGGGCGGGAATCGAGGTGAGCGGGTGGGCCGGCATCGTCGCCGACCCGCGGACGCTCGCGACCGGCCGGGCCGGGATCTTCGCCGGCGGCGACGTGGTCTCCGGCCCCAAGACGATCATCGACGCAGTGGCGGCCGGACGCCGCGCCGCCGCCTCGATCCACGAGTACCTTGCCGGCGCCGGGGACGGCGAGGCGGAGATCATGGCCGCCGTCCGCTATCCCACCGCGCCGGAGCGCTCCCTGTCGGTAGATCTCGCAACCCGGCCGCGGGCGCACGCGCCCCTGCCGGTGGTCCAGCTGGGGACGTTCGCCGCGACGCAGGCCGGGTTCGCGGAGAACGTCGCCCGCTCCGAGGCCTCCCGCTGCTTCCGCTGCGACGCCGTCTACGGCTGCCCCAGCGTCACGGTCCTCTCCGGCCGCGGGCCGCACGAGGCGGTCCACCCGGTCCCAGCCCAGTCGCTCGCGCCCGCAGCGACGCAGTCGATCGCAGGAGGTGATCTCCGATGACGCCCGACCAGGTATCGGGTCTGTTCAACGCCGGCGAGTTGTTCATCGAGGGCACGATCGGCGCCGCGCTGGTCGTGCTGTGGCTCCTCGTGCTGGCGCTGCATCTCGGCCGGCCGTACATGGCCGCGACCACCGGGAAGTTCACCCTCCGCCTGGGCGCCGACCTCTGGTGGATCATCTACGTCGCGGTCCGTGACATCTTCACGGTCCAGGTCTTCCTGGGCAGCTTCATCTTCTTCTACCCGGATGTCGTGAAGGCCGACCAACTGCCAGTCACTGGCGGCATCGCGGCAACGTGTGCCTTCGCCGTGCTGCTCATCAAGCTCGTGACCAAGGGAGATGGCGATCGGCGCGGCTACCAGTGGCAGATCGGGCTCCTGGCGGTCGGCGCCACGCTGTACATCGCGCCGTACCTGGTCGGGGTGCAGGGAACCCAGCTGACCGGGGCCCACCTGCCCGGGATCGTGAAGCTTCTCGTCTCGTCCTCGAACCCGGATCTCGCCCTTCCGCTCTGCTACATCGCGGGTGCTCTGGTCGGGATCATGGGGATCGCGGCCGCGGTCTACAACCTGCGCCAGACGACCGTCAAGCGGCCCGCCGCCGCGGCAGTCCCGGAGACGACCCGATGAACGCACCCCTCAACGCCAACGACCTCGCAACTGCCCTGACTTCGGGCGGAGCCGGATGGATGGTCCTCTCGCTCGCCGCCGTCCTCCCGATCCTCTGGGCGTTCACCCTGATCCTGCATTTCGCCCGTCCGTACGTCATCCGGTTCCTGAAGCGGCTCACGCTCCGCTTCGGCGGGGACGTGTGGTGGCTCTCGTATGTGCTGTTCCGCGACGGCCTGCTCGTGATCACGCTCGGCCTCAGCACGATCTTCCTGATGCCCAACTTCTATCTCAAGGGCAACGGTCTCCCGATCACGGCCCCGCTCGCGACGGTCGTGCTCTTCTGGGCACTTGCGGTGAAGCTGGTCCGCGACGCGGACGATGATCCAGGTGCCTTTCGTCTCGTCAGCCTCTTCCTGATCATTGCGTCGGTTCTCTATATCGTCCCCCAGGTTTACGGGATGGAGGCCGGGAACCAGCCCTACCTGGGCAGCCTTCCGAGCCTCATGGTGAGCGTCACGAACCTGGCGGTCGCCCGTCCGCTCTTCTGGATCAGCATCGGCCTCTTCGCCCTCACGGGCGCGGGGATCTTCGCCTGGTACGTCGCGAAGGCCATGCGTGCACCAACGGTCTCGGGGCCCGGCGAATCGGCGTAGCCGGCCGGCCCTCGACATCGCGCGTCCCCACGGAAGCGGTGCCGGTCACGGCGCCGCTTCCGTTTCCCAATTGCCCGGCTCGCCTGCCAGCAGCACGTCCCTCCCGAACGCCTCCAGCAGGAAGCGCGACGGCGCCTCCGGCTCGTACGCCAGGGTCAGCGTCCGACGTGCCCGGGTCCAGGCGACGTACGCGAGCCGGCGCTCCTCCTCGAGGGCGCGCGGCGTGTCGACCGCCTCGCCGAGCGCCCGCGGGCTGGGGAAGCGGCCCTCGGACATCCCGATCACGAGCACGTGGTCGAACTCGAGGCCCTTCGTCGCGTGCGCGGTGGCGAGGATGAGCCGCGGGACCTGGCTGCGGACCTCCGCGAGCCGTGCCCGGGCCGCGGTGATCGCCGCCATCAGCGCCGCCAGGGTGGGGAAGGCGGCCGCCCAGCCGAGAACCGCTGCCAGCAGGTCCGCCAGCGGCGGCTGATCGGGGTCGGGCTCGTCGAAGTCGGACGCGTCGACGGGGGCGGGGATCGGCCGCTCGCTCGCGACGGCTGGGCCGTCGGGCCCCCGTACCCCGGCCGCCCGGCCGTTCGTCGGAGCTGCGGCCATCGCCATCGGGCCGACGGCGCTGAGGCGCAGCAACGGCGGCAGCGCGGCCGGCGTCGCTGCTGCCGCTGCCAGGAGCGCGTCCAGGCGCGGGTCCTCGAGCAGGAGCGCCACGCCGTCCGCGCGGAACGGGATCCCGCGCTCGAGGGCGAGCGCGGCGGCCGGCAGGAGCTCGCGCCGGGTCCGGGCGAGGATCGCACAGGTTCCGCCGTCGTCCGGCCAGCCGTCGACGGAACGTGCGACGAGCGCCATCTCGGCCGCCGGGTCGCGCGCCGTCCTGACCGGCGCGAGGACGAGACGCCCGGGAGCCGCGAGCCGCGGCCGGACCCGCTTCGCGAACCGCTCCGCGTTGTGCTCCACGAGCCGGACCGCCGCCCCGACGACCGGCGCGGGGCAACGGTAGTTGACCTCGAGGTCCACGCGCCGGAGCCCCGGCAGCGCCCCTGCGAGGCCCAGAACGCGTCGCACGTCGGCAAGTCGCCAGCCGTAGATCGACTGGTCGTCGTCGCCGACCAGGAAGATCCGGTTGGCCGGTGCGGCGAGCAGGAGCGCGAGGCGCAGCTGGCTCGCGTCGACGTCCTGTACCTCGTCCACCAGCAGGTGCCCGCACCGCGCGCGCCAGCGTGCGAGGAGCATCGTGTCCGCCTCGAGGTGTCGGAGCGCGAGGGCCACGAGGTCGTCGAAGTCGATCCCGCCGGATGCCCTGAGCGCCCCCTCATAGGCGATGAACGCCCGGGCCACCGGACCCGGAGCCGGGTCGCGGGCGACCTCGGCGGCGGTGACCGCGAGATCAAGCTTCAGGCGAGAGAACGCGTCGTCCAGCCGGCGTCGGGCGCGTGCGTCGGCGTCTGGGCAGGCCCGCCGGAGGATCGTGTCGCGGGCACGAAGCTCCTGCTGGGCCCCGGCGTCGCGCAGGATCTCGAGGCCCAGCGCATGGAACGTTCGCACCCGGACGGCGCCGGCGCCCACACCGAGCGGCGCGAGCGCGGGGTCGAGTCGCGCGCGCAGCTCCTCGGCGGCGCGCGTGTTGAACGTGATCGCCGCGATCGTCGCGGGGTCCGCGCCGGCCGCGGCGACGAGCCAGGCCACGCGCGCCACGAGCGTCGTGGTCTTACCGCTCCCCGCCGGCGCCACGCACAGGATCGGGCCGGGCGGCGCCGTGGCAGCCGCCGCCTGATCGGGCGCCAGCCGCGCCAGCCGCTCGGCGACGGGGGCGGGGAGTGCGGCCAGGCCCGCGGTCATGCCCCAGTCTGTCGCCTGCCGCTGCACGTTCGCATATCCGGGCGCGGACGTTCGGCCTGCGCGGCCTCGCAGCCCGGCCGCATGTAGCATCGTCCTCGTGACTCCCGACCTCGCCGCGACCCTCGCCGGGCTCCCGTCGCAGCCCGGCGTGTACCTGATGCGCGATGCCCGGGGCACGGTGCTCTACGTGGGCAAGGCGCAGAGCCTCCGGAGCCGCGTGCGGAGCTACTGGCAGAAGCAGAGCCCGGACGGTGAGGCGCACCGGATCCGGAGCGTCATCGACCGCGTCGCCGACGTCGAGTACACGCTCACGGACTCGGTCGCCGAGGCGCTGCTCCTGGAGGCGAACCTCATCAAACGCTTCCAGCCGCGCTTCAACGTGCGCCTGAAGGACGACAAGAGCTACCCGTACATCAAGATCAGCCTGGGCGAGGATTTCCCGCGGATCGAACGGACCCGGAAGCTGCTGGAGGACGGGAGCCGCTACTTCGGGCCGTACGCGTCGGCGAGCAGCGTCGACGCGTCGATGAACCTGATCCGGCGGCTCTTCCCGTTCCGGACGTGCAGCCTGGAGATCCGGGATGGCAAGCGGGCCCTCCAGCGCCCGTGCCTCCTGTACCACATCAAGCGCTGTCAGGGCCCGTGCGTCCAGGCGATATCCCGGGAGGCATACCGGGCCGACATCGCCCAGGTGGAGCTCTTCCTGGAGGGCCGCCAGGAAACCGTGGCGCGCGGCCTGCGGCGCGAGATGGAGGCCGCCTCGGAGCGAACCGACTACGAGCGGGCGGCGGCCCTGCGCGACAAGGTGCGCGCGATCGAGCGGACGATGGAGGACCAGAAGATGGCCGCCTTCGCGCGGACCGAGCAGGACGTGCTCGGTCTCGCGCGCGATGCTGGCCAGGCCGCCGTGCAGCTCTTCGTCGTCCGCGGCGGCAGCCTGATCGGAAGGGACGTCTTCCTCCTGGAGGCCGACCCGAGCGCGGGTGATGACGAGGTCCTTGCCGGGTTCATCGGCCAGTACTACGCCCGTGCTTCGTCGGTCCCGCCGGCCCTGCTCATGCCGGCGCTCCCCGCCGACGTCGCCGATCTCGAGGCGTTCCTCGCGACCCGGCGCCGAGGGCGTGTCCGGCTCCTCGTCCCGCAGCGTGGCGAGAAGCGGCGGCTGGTGGAGCTCGCGGGCCGGAATGCGGCGGAGACGCTGGCCCGGGAGCGGGCCCGCCGGCTTGCCGACGACGGCCGGACCCTGATTGCCCTCGAGGAGCTCGCGGTTGCGCTGGCACTGTCCGCGCCGCCGATGCGGATCGAGTGCTACGACATCAGCACGTTCCAGGGGAGCCAGACGGTCGGCAGCATGGTCGTCTTCGAAGAGGGCAGGCCCCGGACGGGCGAGTACCGGCGGTTCCGGATCCGAGACGTCCCGGGCCAGGACGATTTCGCGAGCCACGCCGAGATGCTGCGCCGACGGCTCCACCGCGCGAAGGCGGGAGAGGAGGGGAGCGCCGAGGAGCTGCGCTGGACGCTGCCGGACCTGATCGTGGTCGACGGCGGCAAGGGTCAGCTGGGCGCGGACCTGGCGGTTCTCGCGGAGCTCGGCCTGGCGGAGATCCCCATCGCGGGGCTGGCGAAGGAGCGCGAGGAGCTGTTCCTCCCCGGCCATCCGGATCCGGTGGTCCTGCCGCCGAGCTCGCCCGCTCTGTACCTGGTGCAGCGCCTTCGGGACGAGGCGCACCGGTTCGCGATCACGTACCACCGTGACCTGCGCCGGAAGGCGGCGGTGAAGTCGGCCTTCGACGACCTGCCGGGGATCGGGCCGGCTCGCAAGCGCGCCCTGCTCCGCACGTTCGGCTCGGCCAAGCGGGTTCGCGAGGCGCCGGTGGAACAGATCGCGGCCGTCCCGGGCATCGGCCGGACGCTGGCCGAGCGGATCAAGGCGGGCCTCGCCGACTGACCGGCCGACAGACACCGGCCGACGGGACACCGGTCGACGGGACACCGGTCGACGGGGACACCGGCCGACGGGGCCGGCGAAAGCCTGTTAGCATCCCGTCCCGATGCGTCGAACAACCCCAATCATCATTGTCGTCATCGGAATCCTCTTCCTGATCGTCGACTTCTGGCCGAAGTTGAGCATCCCCAACTTCACTGACCCGAGCGGGGGAACCCGGGTCCTCGAGACGAAGCTGGGCCTTGACCTCGTCGGCGGTCTGCAGGTCGTCTATAGCCTCGAGCCGGTCAACGGCGTGCAGCCGGATGCGGGAGCGCTCGCGACGACCCAGACGATCATCGAGAACCGGGTCAACTCGACCGGCGTAGCGGAGCCGGTCGTTCAGACCCAGGGCACCGATCGCGTCATCGTCGAGCTGCCGAACGCCAAGAACCCGGACGAGATTCGCGCCCTCCTCGTCCAGACCGGCAAGCTCGACTTCGTCCCGCTGCCCCCGGCCGATTATGGGACGGGCAACTCGGCGGGAACGTACCAGGCGGTCGAGGGCCAGCCGCTGCCGACGGCCGCAAAGCCGTTGTTCGGCGGCGACCAGATCGACCAGGCGTACCCGACCACGGACCAGACCGGCCTCCGGGCGGTCGGCTTCCGGCTGAAGTCGACCGGCTCGCAGCTCTTCTCCGACTACACGAGCAAGCACGTCGGCGAGTTCTTCGCGATCGTGCTGGACAACAAGGTGGTCTCTGCGCCGGTCATCCAGAGCGCGATCACCGGTGGTACCGGGATCATCAGCGGAGGCGGCACCGGCTTCACCGCCGCCCAGATGAACGACCTGATCACGGTCCTGAACTACGGCTCGCTTCCCTTCCCACTGAAGGAGGAGTCGAGCACGGAAATCGGCGCGACCCTGGCCGGCTTCTCGCTCGACCGGATCCTGCTGGCGGCGCTGATCGCGGTCCTGCTGGTCTTCCTGTTCATGCTCGTCTACTACCGCCTGCCCGGCGTGGTGGCGTGCCTTGCCCTGATCTACTACGCGCTGCTGGTGCTCGCCATCTTCCGGCTCATACCGGTGACCCTGACGCTGGCCGGGATCGCGGGCTTCGTGCTCTCGATCGGCATGGCGGTCGACGCCAACATCCTCATCTTCGAGCGGATGAAGGAAGAGCTCCGCGCGGGGAAGATGCTCAACTCGGCGATGGAGGCCGGCTTCAACCGGGCCTGGAACTCCATCCTCGACTCGAACGTGTCCACTCTGATCACGGCGACCATCCTGTACGTCTTCGGGTCGGCCACGATCCGTGGCTTCGCCCTGGTCCTGATCATCGGCGTGCTCTGCTCGATGTTCACTGCGATCACCGTGACCCGGACGATCCTGCGTTGGGTGGTCCGCCACGAGTGGGCGCGAGTGCCGCGGCTCTACGGGCTGCGCGAGGAGGAGTTCACCGCTCGGACGCTCCTGTCGGGTCGCCGCGGGGAGGTGCGCACCCGTGCTTGACATCATCGGGAAGCGCAACTGGTTCTTCCTCTTCTCGAGCCTCATCGTGATCCCGGGGCTGTTCTTCATCATCCTCGGCCCGATCACGGGCGGGAAGGCCGGCCTCCAGTTCTCCATCGACTACACGGGCGGCACGCTCTGGGAGGTCCACTTCAAGGATCCCTCCGTGACGCCGGCCCAGGTCCACGCCGTGCTCGCCGCCAAGGGATATGACTCGCAGGTCCAGACATCGACTGGCGGCTACGTCGTGATCCGGACCGTCCCCCTGGGCCTCATCGAGGCTCCGGCAGCCACGCCGGCACCGAGCGCCTCTCCGGCTGCGTCCGGGAGCCCCGGGCCTTCCGGTTCCGCGAGTCCCGGGCCTTCCGGATCGCCCGGCCCATCGGCGTCGACCGCAGCCTCCGCCAGCCCGGCGCCCTCAGGCGCCGCCGCCGCCGCCGGGGCCTCCGCGTCCCCCGGAGCATCACCGAGCCCGAGCGCCAGTCCCTCCCCGTCTCCCTCGCCGACGCCCGTGCCGGGTGGCGTGACGCGCACCGGCCAGGTCGGGACGCTGGTGACGGCGCTCGAGGCCCAGCTCGGGCCGATCGACGAACAGCGCAGTCTCACCACGGTCGGGCCGGTGATCAGCTCCGAGCTGACCCAGCAGGCGATCACGCTCGTGCTGATCGGGTCGCTCGGGATCCTGCTCTGGATGACGTTCCGCTTCCGGGACTTCCGGTTCGGGATGACCGCGCTCGCGGCGCTCATCCACGACGTGATCGTGGTGGTCGGGATCTTCGCGATCCTGGGCACGTTCTTCAAGGTCGAGGTCGACGCGCTCTTCGTCACCGCGATGCTGACGATCATCGGCTTCTCGGTCCACGACACGATCGTGGTCTACGACCGGATCCGTGAGAACCGTGCGCGCCACGCAGGAGAGAACTTCTCGGCGATCGTCAACCATTCGATCCTCCAGACCCTGGCCCGCTCGATCAACACGAGCCTCACGGTCGTGTTCACGCTCACGGCGCTGCTGCTCTTCGCAGGGTCGTCCATCCAGACGTTCATCCTCGCCCTGTTGATCGGGATCACGTCGGGCACCTACTCGTCCGTATTCAACGCTGCCCCGCTGCTCACTGTCTGGGAGGAGTGGGAAGAACGCCGCCGGGTCGCTGCCGGCGGCCGACCGGTCCGCCGCTCCGCGTCGTGATCCTGCCGGGCGGCGGTGGCGCGCCAGCCGGCCGGCCACGCGGCCGCAAAGGACCGGATGAGGCAGACGTGTCATCCTGCGTGCCGTGATCGAGCCACGTTTCCACTGGCTCTACCCGGACAGGGGCCCCCTCGACGGAGCATTCCTGGCGGCCGTGCGAGCCCACGGCGGCTCGGAGCGGCTGGCACGCGTCCTGGGAGCGCGGGGAGTCGGTACGGACGAGGTGGACCGCTTCTTCGGGCCCCCGCGGGACGCGCTCCACGACGCCGGGCTCCTTCCCGACGCGGAACGCGCCGTCGCGCGCCTCGCCCAGGCGGCGACCGAGGCGGAGGGCGTGCTCGTCGTCGGTGATTTCGACGCCGATGGCCTGACGGGGCTCGCGATCATCGTGCGCGCGCTTCGCGCGGTCGGGATCGACGCCGCGCCGCACGTGCCCAACCGGCTCGACGACGGCCACGGTCTCTCGCTTCGTGCCGTCGAACTGGCCCGGTCCGAGGGGCGAACGCTGGTCGTCACCGTGGACATGGGCAGCTCGAGCGGCGCGGAGATCGCGGCCGCGAAGGCTGGTGGGATCGACGTCATCGTGACGGACCACCACCGGGTGCCGCCGGAGGCGCCGGGGGCGCTCGCGCTCGTCAACCCACACCGGCCGGATGCTCGCTATCCGGATGCCAGGCTCACCGGGTCGGGGGTCGCTCTCAAGCTCGCGGCCCTTCTGCTGGAGCGACTCGGCGGGATCCCGGCCGACGTGACAACCGCGGACCTGGCCGACCTCGCCATGATCGGCACGGTGGCGGACGTCGCCCCGATCCTCGGCGAGAATCGGGCGATCGCCCGGCTCGGCCTGGAGCGGGTCCGCCACGCGCCACGTCCAGCGATCGCGGCGCTTCTTGCGGCGGCCGGCGCAGCTCCCGCGGATGCAACCCTGGAGACGGTCGGGTTCGTGATCGCGCCACGCCTGAACGCTGCCGGCCGTGTCGGGGACGCGGATACGGCCGCGGCGCTGCTCCTGACCGATGACGTCGAGACCGCAGCGGTCCACGCGGCCGCGCTCGACCTCGCGAACCTTGCAAGACGGGATGCGTCGCGCTCAGCGCTCGACGAGGCCCGGGCCATCGTGGAAGCCGAGGGCGGGCGGACGGACTGGGGCGTCCTCGTCCGCGGTCCGTGGCCGATCGGGATCATCGGTCTCGTCGCGGGCCGGCTGGCCGAGGAGTCCGGGCTTCCGGCCTTCGTCGCCACCCGCGTCGGGGATCATCTCCGCGCGTCGTGCCGGGCCCCCGCCGGCTACGACCTGGCCGCCGTGCTCCAGGGCTCTTCCGACCTCCTGGTTCGATTCGGTGGACACCGCGGGGCTGCCGGCTTCGAGGTCGAGGCCAGTCGCTGGGACGAGCTGGCCGAGCGCCTGCACGGTCTCCTGGCCACCGCCGGACCCCGCGACGGCCGGCGCACGCTGGCTCTCGACCTCGCGCTGCCGGCGCGCTCCGTCGACTACGCGCTGCTCGGCGAGCTCGCGGCCCTGGAGCCGACCGGTCCCGGTAACGCGGCCCCCGTCGTCGGCGTGCACGGCCTGACCGTCACCCGGATCCGTGCCGCAACAGGGGGCCACGCGCAGCTGACGCTGCGCCGCGACCTGGACGTGCTCGACGGCATCGCGTTCGGCCGCGGCGACCTGGTCGGCATGGTCCGCGAAGGCGACCGCGTGGACGTCGCGGCCCGCCTCGTGAGCCGGCGATTCGGCGGGTACGAGTCCCTCCAGCTGGGCGTGATCGATGTCGCGGCGGCGCGGACAGCGGTCGCGGGACCGGTCGCGGCCTCGAGCAGGAGCGCCTGACCGGTGACGCGACGTCCCGCCCCATCCCGCACGTCCCGCCGGTCCGCCCACGACCCGTACGGGATCGGCAACCTGGCCCCCTTCATGGCCCCGCTTCTCTCGCTGATCGGCCTGGGGGTCGTGGCGGTTGCGACCGTGTTCGCGCTGACCGGCCAGGTGCCGTTCCTCGGCAGTCCCGGCGTGAGCGGCGGCAACACGTACGCCCCCGCGGGCCGCACGCCCTCGGCCAGCGCCCCGCCGCAGGTCAATCCGGGGATCCAGATCGGGGGCTCGCTCGTCTACGTCAAGGCGGGCAACCTGTGGATCCAGACCGGGAACTCCGTCCACCAGCTCACGAACACGGGCCGCGATTCGGAGCCGACGTGGTCGCCCGACGGCAGCTGGGTCTACTTCATCGAGACGCGCGAGACGAAGGGACACTTCCCGGCCGAAGGCGCCGTGAAGAACTACGATCTCCAGTACCCGGTCCTGTCCCGGATTCACCCCGACGGGACCGGCCGCGAGGCGGTCCTGTCGGGCCTCTACAAGAGCGGACCAGGCGGCGCCTACACGTGGTTCTGGTTCATCCTGGACCCCGCCGTATCGCCCGACGGCACGCGCGTTGCGGTGGTCTCGGACGGACCTGACCCGACGAAGAGTGACGTGGTGCTCCAGTTCGTCGACCTGCGGACGAAGCAGTTGACCAACGCCGGGCTGCCGGAGAACCCGCCGCTCGGCCAGCAGGACCCGGCGTGGCGCGCCGACGGCAGGTACATCCTGTACGTCCTGAACGCTCGGAACGGTTCTGCCGGCGCGCCCGCGATCTGGCGCTACGACACCACGACCAAGACCGCGACGCCATTCACGAAGGCAGGCTACACGGGGCCCGAGTGGTCCCCGAGCGGGCGCTACGTCGCCGCCGTGCGCACGACATCGCTCGGCACGGACGTCGTGATACTGGACGCGAAGGGGACGGAGATCGCCCGGGTGACCACCGATGGCCGGTCGTGGGGGCCCACCTGGTCGCCGGATGGGACGCAGCTCGCGTTCCTGCGACTCTCGGACACGACCGTCGACCTCCAGCTCGCCACGCTCCAGCGTTCGGCGAACGGCGACCTCGCGGTGGTGAAGATCGATCCGCTGACCACCTTCAGTGGTCTCGACGGAAACAGCCGCCCGGCGTGGTGGGGACCGTCGCCCTCGCCCGCCCCATCGCCCTCGCCCGCCCCGTCCCCCCAGTCCTCCCTAAACCCGAGCCCGTCACCGTCGTGAGCAGCCCCTACCTCGCCCGCCTCGCAGCCCGGAGCACCGCCGTGGGCAGCGTGCTCTGCGTGGGGATCGACCCGACCCCCGAGGCGCTGCCTGCCGGGTTCCCGGGCGGCCTTGCCGGCGTGGAGCAGTTCGCCCTCCGCATCGTGGAGGCGACGGCGCCGTTCGCGGCCGCGATGAAGCCGAACCTGGCCTTCTTCGAGGCCTTCGGGAGCCCGGGACTGGCCGCGCTCGAGCGCGTGCGGGCCGCGATCCCGGCAGGTGTGCCCGTGATCGCCGACGCGAAGCGCGGCGACGTCGAGACCACGGTCGCCCGCCAGGCGGTCGCACTCTTCGACGCGCTCGGCGTTGACGCGGTGACGGCCAGCCCGTACCTGGGGCTCGGAGCGCTGGCCCCGTTCCTCGCGCGGGACGGGGGCTTCACGTACGTCCTCTGTCGGACCTCGAACCCGGCCGCGGGAGAGCTGCAGGACCTCGTGGTGGCGCCCGACGTCGGGCGTGACTTCCCGGCGGAGCAGCTCCATCGGCGGGTTGCCCGGCTCGTCGATGCTGCCGGTCTCGGAGACCGGGCGGGCCTCGTCGTCGGTGCGACGGCGCCCGCCGAGCTTGCCGGGCTTCGCGCGCTTGTTCCGGGTCTCGCGTTCCTCGTGCCGGGGGTCGGCGCGCAGGGTGGAGAGGCTGCGGACGTCCTGACCCACGGGTGTGCCACGCACGACCCGGCCGGGGCCGGGCCGGGCGGCGGCCTTCTCGTGAACGTCTCTCGCGGCATCGCCGGGGCGGCGCTGGGGCAGCCGTCCGACGGGAGCTTGCGGGACGTCGGGGAGCGTCTCGCCGAGGCTGCTCGCGGCTGGGCGGCCCGGCTTCCTGTGCTACGCTGAATTCACGGCGACCGGCGCACGACCGAGCGCCCGGCCGTCACGACCCCTAGCCAGAGGTTCGCCGCGATGCCGACCATCGGGCCCGTCGAGCTCGTCATCATCCTCGTGATCGCCCTCCTCGTCATCGGTCCGGGTAAGCTGCCGGACGTCGGGGCCGCACTCGGCAGGAGCATCCGCGAGTTCCGGAAGGCAGCCTCCGACGTCCAGGAGGCCGTGAAGCTCGACGGCACCTCCGAGTCCGCGGCCCCGGCCGCACCCCCGCCGGCCCCCGCCGCTCCCGCGATGCCGGCTTCCGTCGCGCCCGCTGTGCAGGCGGTCGCGAGTGCTGTCCCCTCCGGCCCGTCGGCGCCCCTCGAGACGGCCGCCCGCGTGCCCCCGGCCGTCGCCATCCCGGACGCGCCGGGACTGCCCGCCGCACCCGACCCCGCCGCGGCCGCCGACGCGCCGACCGAGGCGAGGGTCTAGCCGCCACCGGCTCCATCAGGATGCCCGACGCCGACCTCGTTCGCAACGGCGTCGGGGGCCTGGTGCCATCCGCCTCCGCGACGTCGCCGGCGGCGTCCACGGCCGGCCGCGAGCAGACGGTCATGCCGCTCGTCGATCACCTCTCCGAGCTGCGCCGCCGCCTCGCGATCTCGCTGCTGGCGGTCGCCATCGGCAGCGTCATCGGCTTCGCCTTCGCGCCGCAGCTGATCTCGATCCTGAAGGCCCCGCTGAACACGACGAAGCCGCTCGTCTACACGGGCCTGGGGGACGCGTTCTTCATCAACCTCAAGCTTGCCATCGTCGTGGGCGTCGTCGTCGCAATGCCGGTGCTCGTCTGGCAGCTGTGGGCCTTCGTCTCGCCCGGCCTCACCCGCGAGGAGCGGCGCCTGGCGCGCCCCTGGGTGCCGCTCGCGATCGCGTTCTTCGCGATCGGCGTTGCCGTGGCCTACGTGATCCTGCCGTTCGCCGCAACGTTCCTCCTGAGCTTCTCCTCGCCCGACCTGCAGCCCCTGATCACCGCGAGCGAGTACTTCGGCTTCGTGACGACGCTCTGCCTGGCGTTCGGGCTGGTGATGGAGTACCCGATCGTCCTCGTCCTGCTTGCCAAGGTCGGGATCATCACGAGCGCCCGCCTGCGGAGCTCGCGCCGGGTCGTGATCCTGGCGATCGCGATCATCAGCGCGGTCGTCACCCCCGGGGGCGACCCGATCAGCCCGACCGTGCTGGGCGTCACTATGTACGTGCTGTACGAGCTCTCGATCGTCCTGATCCGGGCCGGCGGCCGCTGAGGGCGGGGTAGACTCCGCGTGAGCATGGGGAGCATTCCGCCGGTTTCGCCGTTCCGCGGACGCCGCCCCGATCGGGCCGACCGGGGCGGCGAGGGCGCGGAATCAGGGCAGCACGTGGTGGTCCTCTCCGGGCTCTCCGGTGCGGGCAAGACGGCGGCCACGAAGCTGTTCGAGGACCTCGGCTACGCCTGTGTCGACAACCTGCCGGGCGAGCTGCTCCCGGAGCTCGCGGATCTCATCGCGAGCGAGCCCGCGCGCTTCGACCGGGTGGCCATCGTCCTCGACGTGCGGGCGGGGGACGCGAGCGTGGCGTTCGCCGCCATGCGCGGGGCCCTCGAGGGCCGCGGCATCCGGCCCCAGGTCTTCTTCCTCGAAGCGCGCGACGAGGCCCTGATCCGCCGCTACTCGGAGTCGCGCCACCGGCACCCGCTCGCGGGGCCCGGCGGGATCGCGACCTCGATCGCGGAGGAGCGCCGGCTGCTGGCCCCGGTCCGGGCCGAGTCCGACGTGGTTCTCGACACCTCAGATCTGTCCCTCCGCGAGCTCAAGGAGCGGATCTTCAGCCAACTCTGGCAGGTGGTGGACCCGGACCAGCTCTCGGTCCAGCTGATCAGCTTCGGCTACAAGTTCGGCGTGCCGCTCGAGTGTGATCTCCTCTTCGACGTTCGGTTCCTCCAGAATCCGTACTACGTGCCGGAGCTGCGACAGGTGTCCGGCCTCGCCGACAGCGTGCGCACGTACGTCCTCGACCAGCCACTGGCGCGCAGGTTCCTCGCCGCCGTCGAGGATCTCCTCGAGCTCACCCTGCCCGCGTATCTCGGAGAGGGCAAGACAAGGCTGACGATCGGAATCGGTTGCACGGGCGGGTTCCATCGCTCGATCGTGCTGGCCGAGGAGATCGGCGGCTGGCTCGTCGCCCAGGGGTACGGCTCGGTCAGCATCTTCCATCGGGAGCTCGAACGAGGATGACGGGCGGATGAACCTTCGCCGCTGGCTTCGGCCGGGGATCGGGGTCAAGCGCTGGCTGGGGGTCGCGTTCCTGGGCCTGACCGGGCTCGCGCTCGCGGGCGCCCTGGCGATCCGGGCCCTCTACCGCGAGGTCGACGTCCAGGGTCCCGCCCAGGCGGTGATCTCCGTGGTGACCCTCCAGTTCATGCCCTACTGGGTCCGCGCTGCCGTGCTCCTCGGCCTTGGCATCTTCCTGTTCGCGTATGGCTCGTATCGCGTCGTGCGCGCCCTTCTCGGTCCGTTCACGGAGAGCGCCGAGGAGCCGCTGGTGGACCTCGTCTATCGCCGGCGCCTCCTGGCGCGCGGGCCGCGGATCGTGGCGATCGGGGGCGGGACCGGGCTCTCCACGCTCCTGCGCGGTCTCAAGGAGCACTCCGCCAACATCACGGCGATCGTGTCGGTCGCTGATGACGGCGGGTCGTCCGGGCGCCTCCGCGCGCAGCTCGGGATCGCGGCCGTCGGGGACATCCGGAACTGCCTTGCGGCGCTCGCCGAGACGGAGCCCGCCATGGCCAGGCTCCTCCAGTACCGCTTCACCCAGGACGAGGGAAACCTCGCCGGCCATGCGGTCGGGAACCTCCTGATCGCCGCCATGAACGCGATCGACGACGGCGATTTCGAGGAGGCGATCCGCCACATGAACCGGGTCCTCGCGGTCCGCGGCAGCGTCGTTCCCGCGTCCGGGACGCCCCTGACCCTGCACGCGCGACTCCGCGACGGCCAGCGGGTGGACGGCCAGTCGCGGATCGCCCGGACCCGGGCGATCGAGTCGGTCTGGCTGGAGCCGCCCGACGTCCGCGCCTCCCGCGACGCACTCGCCGCGATCGCCGAGGCGGACCTGGTCGTCGTCGGTCCGGGGAGCCTCTACACGTCGGTGCTGCCACCCCTCCTCGTCCCGGAGATCCGGGCGGCGCTGGCCGCAACCCCCGCCCTGCGTGTCTATATCTGCAACGTGGCGACCCAGGCGGGCGAGACCGAAGGCTACGACCTCGCCGACCATGTCGAGGCGCTCGTCGCCCACCTGGGGCCGGTCGCCGTCGATGTCGTGCTCGCCAACAACAACCTCGCCGGGAGCGCGCCCGACATCGAGCTCGGCGTGCCCGTGAAGCTTCGCTGGCCGCCGGTCGGGGCGGCCCGCCGGCCCCGGCTTGCGCTCGACGACCTCATCGACCCGACGAACTCGCATCACCACGACCCCGGGCTGCTCGGCACGGCGCTGCTCGCGATCCTCCAGCGCGAGGGGATCCGGGGACGGCGCCTCGGGGTGGCACGGTCCGCCTGATCGCCCATGCCCGGCGCCGATCGTGCCCTGGTGGCTTCGCTGCGTGCGGAGCTCGCATCCGTCGAGCCGTCCCGAGCGTGCGACCGCGCCGCGGAGGCCGTCGGACTCGGGACGGCCGTCGTGCGCGGCGACCGGCCCGCGCTCGCGCGGCTGATGGTCCGGCTGCTGCGCGAGGACGGCGCCCACGGCATCCGGGACGCGACCGAGCGCACGTTCGACTGGGACCGAGCTGCCAACCATTGTCGGGCGGCATACCTGCGGGGCCGCTTCCTCGTCCGCGGCTCCCTGTCCATCACGGCGGGTCGCTACCACCTCGAGTTCGTCGTCCCGATGGACGAGGCGCCCGTCCTCGCCGGGCGCCTGGCGGCGGTCGGGCTCCGGGCCGGTGTCCGGGTGCGGCGCGGGCGCGGGGTCGTGACGTGGAAGGGCGGGGAGGCGATCGGCACGTTCCTGCGCTGGATCGGGGCCGGTCCGTCGCTCCTCGAGCTGGAGTCCCGCCAGGTGTCCCGCTCCGTCCGCGGAGACCTCAACCGCCTGCTCAACGCGGAGTCGGCGAACCTCGACCGCATCGCGGCCGCCGCCGCGCGCCAGCTCGCGGCGATCGCGACGCTGGACGCCGACGGGAGGCTCGCCGACCAGTCCGCAGCTGTTCGCGCGGTCGCGGCATTGCGCCGTACGATCCCGGAGGCCGCGCTCGGCGAGCTCGCCGCGGAGCTGGGGGTGCCGCGCGGCCGCGTCCAGCGCGCGCTGGACAGGATCGAGGTGCTCGCGCTCCAGCCCGTGGGCGGTCCCTCGGATCCCCCGGTCGGGGCCAAATGGCACGCCGACGCGCGACGCCCGGCCCCGCCGCGGCCGCCCGGGTCGGTGGCATGATGGCTGCATGCGAGATGTGATCGTGGCTGCCAACTGGAAGATGAACACCACACCTGCGGACGCCGGCGAGCTGGCCCGCACCATCGCGGCGCGAACCGCCGAGCCGGGCGTCGTGCGGGTCATCTGCCCGCCCTTCGTGTGTCTCGCAGCGGTGCGGGATGCCGTGGCCGGGGAGGGGATCGCCGTCGGCGCGCAGAACATCCACCACGAGCTGGCCGGGGCCTACACGGGCGAGGTGAGTGCGCCGATGCTCGCCGGGCTCGCGACCTGGGTGATCCTCGGACACTCGGAGCGTCGCCGCGACGCCGCCGAGTCGGATGCCATGATCGGACGCAAGCTGGGCCGGGCGGTCGACGCCGGCCTGCGGCCGATCCTGTGCGTCGGCGAGCAGCTCGCCGAACGGGAGGCCGGGCGCGCCACGGCGGTCGTTGCCGGACAGCTGGCCGGCGCCCTTGCGGGCCATGATCCGGATACGCTGCTCGCGGCAGGCCTGGTGATCGCCTACGAACCCGTCTGGGCCATCGGAACCGGCCGGAATGCGTCCGGTGCGGATGCCTCGGCCATGGCGGAGGCGATCCGGGCCACGTTGCGCTCCAGCGGCTGGGGCCCGCGAGCCGACGCCGTCCCGATCCTCTATGGCGGATCCTGCACGAGCGCGAACATCGGCGACTTCCTCGCCGAGCCCGGGATCGACGGTGCGCTGGTCGGAGGCGCCTCGCTCAAGCCCGATGAGATGTCCGGCATGGTCGCCCGGGCGGCCCTGACCGCCGCGGCGCGACGCGCTGCCTTCTGACCTCCACCGAGAGGAGCCTTCCGATGCCGACGCTCGTTCTGCTTCGCCATGGCGAGAGCACCTGGAACAAGGAGAACCGGTTCACCGGGTGGACCGATGTCGACCTGTCCGAGACCGGGGTCGACGAGGCGCACGAAGCCGGCCGGCTCCTCCTCGCGGATTCGTTCCGCTTCGACGTCGCGCACACGTCGGTGCTCAAGCGGGCCATCCGAACGCTCTGGATCGCCCTCGACGAGCTCGACCAGATGTGGTGCCCGGTGCAGAACAGCTGGCGCCTCAACGAGCGGCATTACGGGGCGCTCCAGGGCCTCAACAAGGCGGAGATGGCCGTCAAGTTCGGCGAGGCGCAGGTGAAGCTGTGGCGCCGGAGCTACGACGTCCCGCCGCCCGCCCTGTCCGACGACGACGAGCGGTTCCCCGGCCGCGACCCGCGTTACGCGGACCTGGCGGACGCCGACCTGCCGCGGGCGGAATCCCTCAAGGACACCGTCGCGCGGTTCCTGCCCTACTGGGAGTCGGCGATCGCGCCGGACCTCCGGGCCGGCAAGCGCGTGCTCGTGGCCGCCCACGGCAACAGCCTCCGCGCCCTCGTCAAGTACCTGGACGGCATCGCTGATGAGGAGATCGTGGGCCTGAACATTCCGACCGGCGTCCCCCTCGTCTACGACCTCGACGAGGATCTCCGGCCGCGCTCGTCGCGCTACCTCGGCGATGCGTCGCGGGTCGCGGCGGCGATGGCCGCGGTCGCCGCCCAGGGAGTCGCGAAGCAGGCAGGTTGACCGATGGCCCTCGGGCCGGCGACGGGCGAGTCCGGGTCCCAGGAGTGCCTGTGTTACCATCGCCCACGCTCGACCGTTGGAGGATCTCCCCAGAGTGAACACGTACCTGGCCGTCGGCCAGATCATCGTCAGCATCGGGCTCATCGCATCCGTGCTGTTGCAGGCGCGCGGGACCGGGCTGTCCTCGGCCTTCGGGGGTGACAGCGCGGTCTACCGGAGCCGGCGTGGCGTCGAACGGCGGCTGTGGCAGTTCACGATCATCCTGGCGATCCTGTTCGCCGTCTTCTCGCTGGCAAGTTACGCGTTCGCACCGGTCAAGGGCGCCTAGGCCGGGCACCCCGGCGGCTGCCGCGTGAGCCGTCGCGACGGCGCGTTCGCCCTCTTCCTGGTGCTTCTGCTCGGCGTGCTCGGCGCGGCGATCGCCACGCCGGCGCTGGCGCCCGTCGTCGGCCAGCTCCCGACCCCCACGCCGGCGCCTCTCGCCATCGAGCGCGAGGCCGTCGTCAGCCTCCCCAGCTCGGTGAACCCCGTCACCGCGCGAACCCAGGCGGACCGGGACCTCGTGGCCCTCCTCTTCCGCGGGCTGGTCCGTCCCGGTCCCGACGGACGCCCCATCGCGGACCTCGCGTCCAGCTGGACGGTGGACGCCAAGGGTGCGCGCTGGACATTCCGGATCCGTTCGGACGCCCGGTGGCAGGACGGGGTGTCGGTGACGAGCGAGGACGTCGCGTACACCGTGCACGTGATCCAGGACCCCGCCTACACGGGCCCCCTCGCAGCGGGATGGGAGGGCGTCACCGTCACGGCGCTCGACGCGAACACGGTGCAGTTCGACCTCGCCGTCCCCCTCGGCGGATTCCTCCAGGCGGCGACCCAGCCGCTCCTGCCGGCCCACCTTCTCTCCGGCGTGTCGGTCGCAGACCTCGCCAACGCCCCATTCTCGATGCATCCGATCGGGAACGGGCCGTTCGCGCTGACCGACCTCACGTCCACCATCGCCGACCTCGCTCCGGTCCTCGGTCCCCTAGATGCCGGCTCGGGCCCCCTTGCCACGCTCGGCCCGGGCGCCGCCGTTCCCGGCAACCCGCTCCTCGCGGGCCTGCAGCTGCGCTTCTATCCGGGGCCCGACGAGGCAGCGGCGGCCTACCGGGCCGGCGAGGTGGACGCCGTCTCGGGGCTTCCGCCGGCCGCCGCGGCCGCCCTCGCGGCGGCACCTGCGACGCGCCGGATCGCATACCCGGACACGACGCTCACGGGCATCTACCTCAACCTCCGGCCCGGGGCCGGGCCGTTCGGAGACGTCCGGGTCCGGTCGGCGCTGCTCGCCGCCGTCGACCGGGCCGGCCTCGTGACCGACCTTCTCGCCGGATCCGGGCAGCAGGCGGCCACGCCGATCCCGCCTTCGTCATGGGCCTTCGACGCGAAGGCCGCGCCAATCGTGGCGTACGACCGGAAGGCTGCGGTCACCGGCCTGCGGGCGGCCGGCTGGACGAAGACCGCCGCGGGGTGGCTGCTGCCGAAGGCCAGGAAGCCGCTGACCATCGAGCTCCTGTCGGCAGATGCCACCGTGAACTCCGTGACCGCGAGCGTCGCCGCCCGTGTCGCCGCAGCGTGGACGTCGCTGGGCATCCCGACCACCGTGGTCCCGCTCGCTGCCGGTGACCTCGTCAAGCGCCTGCGCGGGGCGGCCTTCGTGGCGGCAGTCGCGGATGTCAACGTGGGGCTCGACCCCGACCCATACCCCCTCCTCGCGAGCTCCCAGGTGCAGTCCGGGGGCTCGAACGTCTCGGGCTTCCAGGATCCCGCCCTGGACGCCGCGCTGGCGGCAGCCCGGGCGCCGGGCTCGGACACGGCGAGGCTGGCGGCCTATAGCCGCCTGCAGGCGCTTCTCGGCAAGCTCGAGCCGATCCTGCCGCTGTTCTTCCGCGATAGCGTGTTCGTCGTCTCCGATCGCCTGGTGGGCCCGAAGCCCGCTCCGGTCGCCGACCCGAGTGGGCGATTCTGGGACGTGATAGCATGGTCTTCCTTCGGGCGGTGACCCTCGCCGTTCGATCGGCAGCGTGCCGAGGTGGCGGAATCGGTAGACGCGCTAGCTTCAGGAGCTAGTGTCCGCAAGGGCGTATGGGTTCAAATCCCTTCCTCGGTACCACTCGATCGGGAAGCGAACAGTGCGCCGCGCTCGGGGCCCAGGTGGCGGAATTGGTATACGCGTACGTTTGAGGGGCGTATGAGGCAACTCATCCGGGTTCAAGTCCCGGCCTGGGCACCACCTTCTCGCGCCTGATCGAGGCGGCTCCTGCCGGGGCCGCCTCTCGCGCGTCTCGGGCAGGTGACCGGTGCCTTCGGGCGGTTAGCTCAGTTGGTCAGAGCGCCTCGCTTACACCGAGGAAGTCGGAGGTTCGAACCCCCCACCGCCCACCATTGCCGGCGCGCCACGTGACGTGCGCTGCTCCTCCCGTACACTTGGATCAGCCGGCCGCCGCTTGACGCCGGGTAGCGCGGAGGGCTCGATGGAAGCCGTCATCATCCTGCTGGTCATCGTCGTCGTCCTCGCCGTGGCCGGGGTCATGATCTACAACGGGCTCGTGGCCCGGCGCAACCGGGTCGACGAGGCGGTCGGCCAGATCGAGGTCCAGCTCAAGCGGCGCCATGACCTGGTGCCGAACCTCGTCGCCGCGGTCAAGGGCTACATGGACTTCGAGCAGGACGTGCTCACGCGGGTCACGGAGGCTCGCGCCAATGCCGTCGCCGCCGGCGCGAGCGGGCAGATCACCGCCCAGCAGGCCCAGGCCGAGAACACGTTGACCGGCGCGCTGCGCTCGCTGTTCGCGGTCGTCGAGAACTACCCGACGCTCAAGGCGAACGAGAACGTCCTGAGCCTTCAGGAGCAGTTGACCACCACCGAGAACCAGATCAGCTTCTCCCGGCAGCACTACAACGCGACCGTCAACGAGTTCAACACGAGCATCCAGACGTTCCCGGCCGTGCTGGTGGCAGGCCCGCTGGGCTTCACGAAGCGTGAGTTCTTCGCGGCCGAGCCGGAGGCGCAGGAGGTGCCCGTCGTCAGCCTCCGCTGACGCGCAGACGAAGGGGCGCTTCGATGGCCGGCACGTTCTACAGCCAGATCGCCGCGAACCGGCGCAACTCGTTCCTGCTCGTGCTGATCCTGGTCGTCCTGCTGGGCATCCTCGGCTTTGCGATCGGTTACGGGACGACGGGCACGGCCGAGGCAGGCCTCGGCTGGCTGGGCATCTTCGGGGTCGTCGCCATCCTCTCGTCGCTGGCGAGCTACTACACGGGCGACAAGGTGGTGCTCGGCGTCTCGAAGGCCCGCGCGGTCACGGCCGCGGACCAGCCCCAGCTGATCAACGTCGTCACCGAGATGTCGCTGGCGGCGGGGATCCCGATGCCGGCCGTCTACCTCATCGACGACACGGCTCCCAATGCCTTCGCGACCGGCCGCGATCCCCGCCATGCGTCGATCGCCGTCACGACGGGGCTCCTCCAGAAGATGGACCGCGAGGAGCTGCAGGGCGTGATCGGCCACGAGCTCTCCCACGTGCGCAACTACGACATCCGCTACTCGCTCCTGGTCGGCGTCATGGTCGGGACCGTGGCGCTCGTGGCGGACTTCTTCCTGCGCTTCACGTTCTGGGGTGGCTTCGGGGGACGCCGTTCGTCGAACGACCGCGAGGGCGGCGGTGGCCTGCAGGCGATCATCTTCGTGCTCGCGCTCGTGCTCGCCATCCTCGCCCCGATCTTCGCGAGGCTGGTCCAGCTGGCCGTGAGCCGCCAGCGCGAGTACATGGCGGACGCCTCATCGGTCGAGCTGACCCGGAACCCGCAGGGCCTCGAGCGCGCGCTCGCGGCGATCTCGGAGGACCCCGAGGTGCTCGAGGTTGCGAATCGCGCCACCCAGCACCTCTACTTCACGAACCCCATCAAGAAGTTCGAGACGCGCTCCAAAGGGCTCTTCTCGACCCACCCGCCGATCGTCGACCGGATCAACCGGCTGCGGGCACTGAGCGGGGAGCGACCACTGGAGCCATCGGTCACCGCCGAGCTCGCGGGGCTCGACTGACGCCTGCCGGACCCGGCGGGACTCCTTGCCGACGAGGGGCCACCCGTGGTACCTTCTCGGACGCCGACGGGCGGGGACGTCCGGCGGGGGCCCGCGGGCCGAGATAGCTCAGCTGGTAGAGCACGCGACTGAAAATCGCGGTGTCGGCAGTTCAACTCTGCCTCTCGGCACCACCACCCCGGACGCGGTCATCGAGCGGAAGTGGCTCAGTTGGTAGAGCATCACCTTGCCAAGGTGAGGGTCGCGGGTTCGAGTCCCGTCTTCCGCTCCAACTTCTTTCCCGAACGTGGGCGGCCCCCGTTCCGCTGGCCCTTCGTCTAGCGGTAGGACAGCGGACTTTGGATCCGTGAACCGAGGTTCGAATCCTCGAGGGCCAGCCAGCATCGCCGGTGCCCCCGCCGGCGCTTCCGGGGCGACGTACCCAAGTGGTTAAGGGGGAGGTCTGCAAAACCTCTATGCGTGGGTCCGAATCCCACCGTCGCCTCCATCTTTCCCGCACGAATCGGCGTCGTTCTAGACCCTGATCGCCCTCCTGCTACTGCCGATGTAGCAGAACGTGTAGCAGAACGCGACGATCAGGCTCCGCCGACGGCCCCCTGCATGCGCCGAGCGACCTCTCGCTGGCGCTCCATGGACGGATGCGTGTACACGTCGCTGGTGATGGCGATGGTGCTATGTCCGAGGGTCTGCTTGACGTCTTCGAGCGTGAGGCCAGCCTCCAGCATCAGGGTCGCCGCCGAGTGCCGCAGGTCATGTACGTGGACCGGCGGCAGGCCGAGCCGTCGCGCATGGGCTCCGAGCATCTGCAGTAGGCGCCAACCGTAGATCGGCTTGCCTCGTTCGGTTACGAACGCCAAACCGTAGAACGGCCAGTCCGGCATGCGCTCAGCGGCCATGCGCCGCTGGTGGTCGCGGAGCGCGGCCATGGCGTCAGGCGCCAGCGCGACAGTCCGAGTTCCGGCCCGAGTCTTCGGAGGCGCCAAGCGCCACTCACCGGCGGCCCGGACGAGTTGCTGGTGCACCCTCACGGTACCGGCGGCGAAGTCCACGTCTTCCCATGCGAGGCCGAGCAACTCCGCCTCGCGCATCCCCGTGTAGAGCAGCAGGGTCCACGCGGCTTGCAGCCGGTCATCCTTGGTGCCCGCCATCAGGGTCCTCGCCTGTGCGACGCTCAGCGCGAGTCCGGTGCGGGGAGCGATGGCGGGCGTCGGGGGGAGGGCAAGTGCGGCCGGGTTACGGCCGAGCAGGGACCAGCGCATGGCCGTTGCGAGCGCCGTTCGCAGCACAGCTCGGTGATGACCGGCCGTGTGCCCCCGGGAGGTGGCGGCGACACCGGCGAGATACCGCTCCACCATCGGCACTGATAGGTCGCGGAGCTTCGTGTTCCCCAGCGCGGGGATGATGTGAAGGCGAACGAGCGACTCGTACCGCCGGTAGGTTGAGTCCGCGATGCGGGGGTGAACGTCAGCCAGCCAGCGGCCGAGGAAGGCCGCGACCGTCAGCGACGGGGCCGGGTCGAGGCCCTCTGCCCGGGCTTGCACCATCTTCGCCAACTTCGCCTTCGCCAACGCCTGCGTCTTCGCGTAGCCGATGCGCCGCGTGCCGTCCGGGAGGCTGACGGCTGCGACCCACCTCCCGTCGCTCGCTCGTCGGTACAGGCTGCCCTCGCTGTGGCCCCGCATCGACCGTGATGATCCGTGTGCGTAGGGTGCATTCAAGTTCTGCCTCCGGGATACGGACAGTCCGACCAAACCGGATCGACGGGAGTTCGCGGCGTGCCACCATCTGATAGACCAAGTCGGTACTGACGCGGCACCGTTCGGCCACTTCCGCGACGGTGAGGTACGCCGACTCGTGAGTCATGCGGCCCCAGCGCCACCCACGCCGAACATACCGTGACCCGCCCGACAAAAGCGAACGTGCTTCGCACGCTGCTGAAGGACGGCCTCAGCAAGGGCAGCCACCATCGGCGACGGGGTGGTCGTCCGCCTGCGTGGCTCGGATGCCTTGAGGTCGGTCATGTAGCGCCTACACGACCTCACGAGGGCGCGTGGACGTCGTCGTGGGCTCGCCACTCAGCTCGGGATTCGCCGATCTGGCTGTCTTACCCAGCCGCCAGAGCCCGGCCCGCGCCAATGTCGAGCCCGTGCGCGTTGCGCTCAAAGCGTGCAGAGGTGCTTTGAGCGCTTTTGGCGCAAGGCGCGTGCGCTCTAGCCGGTCCACGTCTCACCGCAACCCGTCTCGGACGCGTCGCCCGTCGCGTAGTAGTCCTGGGTGCATGTCCACACGTCATCCACACGCGCCCAGCCGTGGACGTGCGGGCCCGCCCGTCGCTGGGCAGGCGCGTCCGGCATGTCCGGATCCAGACCGAGCAGTGCTCGGGCCCACCGAACGGCAGCACCGTGACCCGTGACCGTCCTGCCGCGGATGTTCTTGACGATCGCCCAGGCGGCCTCGCGGATCGTCCTCTTCCCGGGCGGAACGGCAGCGGCCACGACACGGCCACCCTCGTCGAGCGCGACACGGACGCCCGCCCGGCACTCGTACCGGAGCCCTGCACCGGCAGCCCACGCGGCGAATGCCGACCCAAATGTCGGACTGTCGGAGCCTGCGGCAAGGTAGGCATCAATCGCGGGGCGGAGCAGGCGGTCCGGCTCGTCCTCCAAAGCGGTGGGCGCATTGCGCCCAAAGCGCCCGAAGTCGTCCGCTGAGACGGCACCCACTGCGCCCAAAGCGCCCAAAGTACCTTCAGGCACTGTCGGCGCGACGCGAGCGTGGGATG
>DAOTXE010000069.1:0-20772 GCA_034435355.1 Chloroflexota bacterium | reverse complement strand
CGCCCGCGACGGGCGCGCGCGATGCGCCCTCGGCACGCACGACAGCGGCCTCGTGGAGCGGATCGCGGCCTTCGCCGAGCCCGCGGGCGTCGCGCGCGCCTCCCTGGAGGTACACATGCTGTACGGGATCCGGGCTCGCGAGCTGGCCCGGCTCCAGGCGGCCGGCATTCCCGCGTTCACGCTCATCGCGTACGGGGCCTTCTGGTACCCGTGGTACATGCGACGGCTCGCCGAGCGGCCGACGAATGTCCTGTTCGCGCTCCGCCAGCTCCTGCCGTAGCCGTTTCTCTCCAGAGCGCCATTGGCCGGCTGCACCACGGGCGGCCCGCCGAGGGCGCTCCTCGTCAGTGGACGCGCGCCTCCAGGCCCTTCCAGAACGGCTCGCGCAGCTCCGCCTTGAGGATCTTGCCGGTCCCGCCCTTGGGAAGCGCGTCCCGAAAGTGGATCTCGCGCGGCACCTTGAAGCGCGCGAGGCGCTGCCGGCAGAACAGCTTGAGCTGCGCCGCGCTGACCTCGGACCCTGGCTTGAGGACCACCAGGGCGATCGGCGCCTCACCGAACGTCCCGTCCGGCGCGGCGACGACCGCGCACTCGAGGACCGCCGGGTGGGCCGAGATGACGTTCTCCACCTCGACCGACGAGATGTTCTCGCCGCCCCGGATGATCACGTCCTTGGAGCGGTCCTTGATGAGGACGTAGCCCGCCTCGTCGATCGTGGCCATGTCGCCCGTCCGGAGCCAGCCGTCGCGGATGGCGGCTGATGTCGCGTCCGGATCGCGGTAGTAGCCGTCCATGACGGTGTTGCCGCGCACGACGATCTCCCCGATCCGTTCGCCGTCGGGCCGCACGTCGTGGCCCTCGCTGTCCACAACCCGGATCTGGACGCCGGGGATCGGCCAGCCCGTCAGGGCCTGGCGCTCCTGGCGCCGCTCGGGCGGCTCGGCGTCGGTGAGCACCCGGCGCGGCTGGGCGAGGGTGAGGATGGGCGCCGTCTCGGTGAGCCCGTAGCCCACGAACGCCTGGACGCCGAGCTGCTCCTCGAGCGCACGCACGAGCGCCGGCGAGGCGGGCGAGCCGCCGATGATCACCTGGCGCAGGCTCGAGAGGTCGTAGCTCGCGCGCTCGCGGTGGTGGACGAGCGCGTTGAAGATCGCCGGGACGGCGAGGAGGCGCGTGACACGGTGACGCTGGACGAGCTCCATGAGCGCAACCGGATCGAAGCGACGGAGCATCACGTGGCGCCCGCCGACCAGGGTGAGGAAGTGGGGGACGCCCCAGCCGTTGACGTGGAAGAGCGGGACGACGTGGAGGACCACGTCCTCCTCGCCGAACCCGAGGGCGATCTCCGCGTACACCGAGTGGAGGTACAGCTCGCGGTGGGTGAGCGCGACGCCCTTCGGGAGGCCGGTCGTGCCGCTCGTGTAGAAGAGCTCCGCGGTTGCGTTCTCGTCGATCTGGGGGTGGCGCGGCTCGGGCGAGCCGCCCGAGAGGAGCGCCTCGTACTCGTCGCTGGCGAAGCCGCCGGGCTCGCCCTCCAGGATCACGAAGCGCGGTCGCGTCGAGAGCCGCGGGACGATCGCCTCGACCAGGGGCAGAAAGTCGCGGTGGAACGCGACGACCTTCGAGCCGGCGTGGTCGAGGATGTAGGAGATCTCGTGCGGGGTGAGCCGGATGTTGATCGGGTTGAGGACCGCGCCGGCCTCGAGGACGCCGTAGTACGCCTCGAGGAGATGGTGCGTGTTGTAGGTGATGAACGAGACGCGGTCGCCGGCCCCGATGCCGAGGCCGGCCAGCGCATTCGCCAGGCGGTGCGTGCGCTCGGCGTAGGCGCGATAGGTGAACTGCTCCTCGCCGTCGATGACGCCGATCTTGTCGCCGAAGTAGGTCGCGGCCCTGTCGCGGAACTCGAGGACCGAGAGCGGCACGAACACGCGAAACCTCCCTGCTCGATGGGTGCCACCGCAGGCGGCCAGTGTCGCGCACAGCGCGCGGCCCGTCACATGCTGCGCGCCACCTCGGCGAGCGTGTCTGCCAGGCGGTCGAGCACCGCGTCCATCTGTGGGTAGGTGATGAGGAGCGGCGGCTCGATCCGGACCGTGTGGGCGCTGGTGAGCGTTCCCGCGACCAGCACGCCGCGCTTGAAGAGGCCGGCCGCCACCCGGTACCCGACCTCCGAGTCCCGGAAGTGCTGGCCGATGAGGAGACCGCGACCGGTGATGCTGTCGTAGATCGCGGGGTACTGCGCCGCGAGCTCCTGCAGCTTTCCGATCAGGTAGGTGCCCTTCTCGGCGGCCTGCTCCCACAGGCGTTCGCGCAGCGTGTAGTGGATCTGGGCAATCGCGGCGCTGCAGGCGAGGGCCCCGCCCCCGGTCGTGGTGGTGTGAATGAAGGGGTTGGGGTCCATCATCGTCTGCCAGATCTCTTCGGTCGAGCAGAAGGCGCTGATCGGCATGACGCCGCCGCCCATGGCCTTGGCGACCGCGATGATGTCCGGCTCGACACCCCAGTGATCGACGCCCCAGAGCTTTCCCGTCCGGCCGAACCCCGTCTGGACCTCGTCGGCGATGAGCAGGACGCCGTAGCGCTTCGTCATCTCGCGCAGCCGCGGCCAGAAGTCGTCCGGCGGCACGATCGCCCCGGCCTCGCCCTGGATCGGCTCCATGAGCACGGCGGCGATGTCGACCCCGACCGTCGCGCAGATGTCCAGCTGCCGTTCGACCGCGTCGGCGTCCCCGTATGGCACGTGGTAGACCGGTCCGCCGTAGAGCGTCCCGGGCGGCCGCCGGTAGTCCGCCTTGCCGATCATGCTGAGCGAGCCCATCGTCTTGCCGTGGAACGCCTTGACCGCGACGATGAACCCGCTCTTCTGCGTGTACATCTTGGCGAGCTTGATGGCCCCCTCGACGGCCTCGGTGCCGCTCGCGCAGAAGAAGCTGTACTTGATGTCGCCGGGCGTGATGAGCGCCATCAGCCGGGCGAGCACGCCGCGCAGCGGGTCGATCAGCTCCTGGCTCGGCATGGGCGTGCGGAGCGTGAGCTGGTTCTTGACCGCCTCCACGATCTCGGGGTTTGCCCAGCCGTGCGTCAGCAGCCCGTACCCACCCAGGCAGTCGATGTACTCCCGCCCGAGCACGTCATGGAAGACGGCGCCCGAACCCGTCCACTCGGTCGCGGCCCAGTCTCCCGCCTCCGTGACGGACTTGCGGTACTCCAGCCAGCCGCGGTTGAAGTGCTCGGCGAAGTTGCGCTGGCTCTCGGTGATGATCTCCTTCGCCTCGGACTCCGTGAGCGTCGGCTGGGCGATGATGTCGAGCCAGCGGCGCGCGTACGCCTGTGCCTCGTCGAACCCGCTTCCCATGCCCTCTCCTCGTGCGTCGCGGCACCACATGCGGCGCGCTGGTGCGCGTCGCTCGTCTGACCGGGGAGCGTCCGGTCGGCCCTTTCGCCGGGTCAGCTCCCCGAGGGTGACGTCTCCCGGATCCCGTACGGGAAGTCGTAGGCGGGCATCAGCTCGAGGAACGGGTCCGGGTCGAAGGCCTCGGGCCCCAGGACGCCGGTGCCCTTCCAGGTGCCCGCGGCGAGCAGCTCCATGGCGATGACCGGGTTCACCGCCGTCTGCCACACGACCGCCTGCACCCCGTACTTCGCCATGCACGTCTCGTTGTCGGCGACCTGGTAGAGGTAAACCTCGCGCCGTCGCCCGTCCTTCTCGCCCTTGACCCAGGTGCCGGCGCAGGTCTTGCCGAACATCCGGTCGCCGAGGTGGGCCGGATCCGGAAGGCAGGCGGCGACGACGTCGCGCGGGGCGACCTCCACCCGCCCGACCCGGATCTTGTTCTTGTTGTCGAGGCCGAGCATCTTGATCGTCTTGAGGACCCGGATGAAGTCCTCGCCCAGCCCGTACTTGAAGGTGACGCGCCCGCACGTGACCCAGCGCGGCACGAGCAGCACTTCCTCGTGCTCGACGTTGACGCACTCCTGGGGCCCGATCCCTTCGGGGAAGTCGAACACCTCGGGCTCGGAGAACGGCGGCGTCGTGAACCAGCCGCGGTCCTTCTCCCAGATCACGGGCGGGTTCAGGCACTCCTCGATCGTCGTCCAGATCGAGAAGTTGGGCGCGAACTCGTAGCCCCGGACCTCGAGGTTCGCGCCATCGCGGACGCCGATCTCGTCGATCCGGTCGAAGAGGTGCTTCTCCGCGTAGCGCGCGAAGACGTCGGCCATGCCGGGCTCGACGCCCATGCCGACGAAGGCGAGGAGCCCCTTCGCCTTCCACGCCTCGTCGCGCTCGAACTGGTAGTCGCCGAGCTTCACCCCGCAGACTCGCAGCGGATCGTCGGGGTGGGGCGCCGACAGCGTCATCGCCATGTCCATGTACGAGCAGCCGGCCTCGAAGGCGGCGTCGAAGATCTGCTCATTGAAGAGCGGCTCGACCGCGTTCATCACGAGGTCGACACCGTGCTTGCGGGCCAGCTCGGTGATCATGGCCCGGTCGGTCGCGTCGACGCGCTCCACCGGGAACCGATCGGGGTGGCGCAGGCGTGCCTGCACCTCCCTGGCGCGCTCGACGTTGATGTCCGAAAGGACCATGGTCTCGAGCCACGGGCGATCCTGGGCGATCACCGCGATCGCCTCGCCAACGCCACCGACCCCGACGAGAAGGACCTTCATGTCACTCCTTGGTGCCCGCGGAACGGCTCCTTGGGCGTTGCTGCGGGGGCGTCAGATTCACGAGGCGGCCCGGCCCTGCCCCGCAGCTGCACTGACCTCGGCCGGAGCCTGGACCTCAACTTCAGATTGCGGTTGCCACCACTGTCGATTCTTCGTGGTAGGGGTCGACGTCCGGGATGCCGGGCTTGATGAACCTGCGAATCGGCAAATAGAGGAGCGCGCCGACCACGATGGCTCCGATCGACAGGGTGACCGCATCCGTTCCCACGGACTGGATCTGGCTGATCACGGCGATCCCAAGGACCAAAATCGGCCCCGCCGTCATGAGGATCAACATTGGCCAGCCTCCGGGGATCCGCTTGCGCTCCATCTCCGGGCGTGTCAGCTCCGGGCGTGTCACCCGAAGACGCCAGATCGCGAAGAAGCACGCGATGATGACGAGCGAGTTGAGCAGGACGTCCGCGACGACGAGGAACGCGAACGCGTTCGTCGCGAAGATCGTGTACGCCACGCCCGCCACCACGATCGCCACCCACGGCGTGCCGTGGCGTCCGTGCACGCGCACGAGCCACTTCGGCATCATTCCGTCCTCGGCGAGGGCGAACGGGATGCGGGATGCGCCCAGGCTGTTCCCGATAAACAGCCCGATCATGCTCAGCGCCGCCGCGAGCGTCATCGCGTTCCCCAGCAGGGTGCCCAGATCGCTGCCGGACGTGCCGGCCGTGGTGTCCCCGACCGCCTTCGCGATGTCGGGGAGGTACCAGCCACTGGTCGACGTCGGGTCGACGCCCCATGACTGGAGCGTTGTGGTGTCGACGCCGTTACTGTTCATGACCGAGCCGATCGTCTGGCCGCTGCCGGGCGACGTACCCCAGAGGAGGTAGCGGCCGTCGGCGCC
This sequence comes from Chloroflexota bacterium, assembly GCA_034435355.1. Classification (GTDB taxonomy): domain Bacteria; phylum Chloroflexota; class Limnocylindria; order Limnocylindrales; family CSP1-4; genus CTSoil-043. The sequence goes on along the minus strand of DAOTXE010000069.1, from coordinate 15,203 downwards.
CGCCCCGCCATACAGGCCGGCGACCACGGGGAGAAGGTACGTGGCGACGGCGAGAATGAGAACGATCACCATCGCCCGCGGATACGTCCGGCGCGGGTTCACGATCTCGTCGCCGGCGACGGTCGCGAGCTCGAACCCCATGAAGTTCCACATGACCACGAACAGGCCGAGCCCGAAGGCGGCGGACAGCGAGCTTCCGTTGACCTCTTGGCCACCCGCCAGGAACGGCAGCGAGGGTGCGCCGTGGGCGACCACGTTCGCGAACCCGAGGATCGTCATGAGCCCGATCGGCACGAGGATCATCAGGCCGATCCAGTTCGTGGTGAGTCCCGTGAGCCGGGCGCCGCGGATCTGAAGCGCGGAGATGCCCCAGATCAGGAGCATTCCGACGAGGATCGAGAGCGTGGTGCCGGGCACGTTGATGCCGAAGACCGTCATCCCGTCGTTCAGTGCGGGGAAGAGGAAGGCGAGGTAGGTCACGCCCAGCACCGGGTAGATCGATGCGTCGAGCCACGAGACAACGAGGTTCATCCAGCCGCCGAGGAAGCCGGCGAAGGGGCCGAAGGCCTGATGGAGCCAGTGGTAGTAGCCACCCTCGTGCGGCATCATCGAGTTCAACTCGTTGACCATGAACATGAGGGGGACGGAGAAGATCAGCGGGATGATGAACAGGAGGAGGATCCCGAGGCCGGGACCGGATCCATCATTCCCGAACACGGCTTCGATGCCGAACGTCCCGCCGGAGACCGTGAAGTAGATGATCCCGACGAGCGGCAACAGGGTCAGGCCGCGCTTGAGCTTGCGCTCTTCTGCCCTGATCTCGATCGCGGCTGCCGGCGCGATGGAACCCGCCATGCTCGAGACTCCTCCTCGCACGGTCGGGTCCCGGCCTTCATACCGGACGGCCGAAGGGCCTGACCTGCATGTTGGCTGGGAGCGTACTCCGCGCCACAGGGCTCGTGGCGGTCCCCGCGCATCCCCTCCCGGGCCGCGCCGGGGCCTCGGGCCGATGCCTACCGGATCAGGAAGAGGCTGCCGAGGAGGATCGCGAGCACCCCGAGCGTGATCGCCGTGTACAGCCGGTCACCCTCGAGGGCGAAGGCGGCGACCGACGTCGCAACCCGGACGACCGGCGTCGCGATGAGCACGATGAGCCCGGCCTGGGCGATCGCGACCGGGCGCAGCGCAGCCAGCCCATCCAGGATCGCGCCGAAGTCGCTCGCGGACGCGACGCTCGTGCCTCGACCCAGCAGCGAGCCGTGCCAGCCCACGACGAGCGAGCCCGCGAAGCCGACCGCGATGAGCGCGGCGCTCGCGACCACGCCGACGATGAGAACGGCGCTCACCAGGGCGCGGAACCGGCCGGGGGTCACAGGCTGATCCCCAGGCCGCGGGCGAGTGTCTGCAGCCCGATCACGACGAGCACGGGCAGGAAGACGAGCCGGACGTTCCGGTTCGAGAGGCGCGGCAGGATCCGGGCCCCGACCATCGCGCCGGCGAGGACGCCCAGGGCGACGGGTCCCGCGATCGTGACGTCGACGTCGCCTCGACCCAGGTAGATGCCCGCCGACGCGGCCGCCGTCACCCCGATCATGAAGTTGCTCGTCGCGGAGCTTACCTTCATGGGCAGACGCATCGCCCCGTCCATCGCGAGCACCTTGAGGGCCCCGGACCCGATGCCGAGGAGCCCGGAGACGAGGCCCGCCCCGGCCATCAGCACGAAGCCGAGCGGGATGCGCATCGCGACGTACGGGACGTCCTGACCCAGCCGCGGATCCGGGTATGTCCCGGCAAGCCGGAGCCGCGTCGCGAGCGGCGACGAGGCCGTCGCCGGGGGCAGCTCCTCGCCCAGCCGGAGGGCCTGCTGGATCGCGGAGAACAGCAGGACGATCCCGAGAAGAACGTAGAGGACCCCCGGTGCGACGACCGCGGCGAGCAGCGCACCGCACACCGCACCGCTCGTCGTGGCGAGCTCGAGGAACATCCCGATCCGCATGTCGGTGATGCGGTCCCGGACGTAGGCGGCCGCGGCGCCGGAGCTCGTCGCGATCACGCTCACGATGCTCGCCCCGATGGCGAGCCGGATGTCGATCCCGAAGAGGAGCGTCAGCGCAGGGACGATGAGGATCCCGCCGCCGACCCCGGCGAGGGCACCGATCAGGCCGGCCACGATGCTGATCGCGAAGACCCCGAAGTCGGCCCCGAGGGTCACGCGATCACCCGTTCCTGTGGTCGCTCGACGCTCCGGGCTGGAACGTCACGGGACCGCACGGTCGTCACCATCGAGCGCGATCATAGTGGCCGGCTCGCGAACGGGCGTTGCTCATTGATTTGCGCAAGCACGCAAGTGAGTGCTAGGATGATTTGAGTCACACGTCCGACGCACACCAATCGAGGTTCCCAGGTGGCATTCTTGACGAGCTACACGTTCGGAACCCGACTGCCGGGGAGCGTCACGGCGACGCGCCCGGCCGTCGAAGCTGCCCTCAAGGCCGAAGGCTTCGGCATCCTCACCGAGATCGACGTCCAGGCGACGATGAAGTCAAAGCTGAATGTCGACGGCCCGCCCTATCTCATCCTCGGGGCCTGCAATCCGCCGCTGGCGCATCGCGCGCTCGAGGCAGAGCCATCGGCTGGCGCCCTTCTGCCCTGTAATGTCGTCCTGCGCGAGGACGGTCCGGACACGATCGTCGAGGCGCTCGATCCGGTCGCGGTCCTCGGGATCGCCGACGCGCCCGGCGTCCGCGCGGTCGCCGAGGAGGCAAAGTCTCGCCTCGAGCGGTCGATCCGCGCCCTCGAGCATCGAGCCTGACGGCGCGGCTCCCCACGGAACATCCAGCACGGAGATCCCAATGGCTGTCAAGACCGCATCTGTCGCGCTCGACGGGCCCGACCTTCGCTTCGTCGCCCGGACCGGGAGCGGGCACATGCTCGTGCTCGATGACGGCAAGAGCGACACGGGCCCCCGTCCCGCCGAGCTGATCCCGGTGGCGCTCGCGGGCTGCACCGCCATGGACGTCATCTCGATCCTCCGCAAGAAGCGCCAGGAGGTGACGCGCTACGAGGTGCGCGCCGAGGGCGTCCAGACCGATGGTCACCCGAACGCGTTCACCCGGATCGACGTCCTCCACGTCATCGACGGCCCGGCGGTCGACGTCGAGGCCGTTCGCCGCGCGATCGAGATCTCGGCCACGAAGTACTGCAGCGTGGGCGCCACCCTCTCGAGTGGCATCACCGAGATCCACCACGCCTATCTCGTCCGGGACGGGGACGGCGGGGAACAGGCGGCGGAGGTGATCGTCCTGGGACCGGGCGCGGATCCGGCGGCGACGCTCGACCGGGCCCAGGCAGCGGCGGCAACGGCGGGCTGACGGGCCACGGCCGGCGCAGGTTCTTTCGAGGAGGCGATCGCGATGTCCACCAAACACCGGGCCCGCCAGGATGGAGGGCCCGCGGCGCGCGCCGCGACCCCCGCCCGCCGACCCGCCGCGTCGGGCCGAGGCAATCCCGCCCCGCGGAGCAGGCGCCCGTGGATGCTCCTCGGGTCGGGTCTCGTCGTCGCGCTCGTCGCCGTCGTTGCCGGGTGGGCCATCCTCTTCGGGAATGCGGGCACCGCCTCGCCTGCCGGCGGTTCCGATGGGACCGTCGTGCAGGCCAACGGCGGGCATTGGACCGACATCACGCCGGACAAGCTGGCCGCGATGCTCGGGGCGAAGGACTTCACGCTCCTCAACGTGAAAACGCCGTACATCGGCGAGATCGCCGGGACCGACCTCTACATTCCCTACGACCAGGTTGCCGCCCGCGCCTCGGAGCTGCCGAAGGACAAGAGCGCCAAGATCGTGGTCTACTGCCGGAGCGGCAACGAGAGCGCGCTTGCGGACCAGACGCTGATCGACCTCGGCTACACGAACATCGACAACCTCGCCGGCGGGATGAACGCCTGGACCGCGACGGGCCGGCATCTCGTCCAGCTCAACCGCACGTGACCGCCTGCCTGGCCTCGCTCCGGCTCGACCGGCGCTTCCTCGCCTGGGCCCTGGCCTGGGCCCTCGCCTCGCTGATCGCGTTCGGTCTCGTCGCCGCGATCATCCCGAACCCCGTCTTCGGCCGGCAGATTCCGCCGGAGCCGTTCGCGATCGCGGTCTGGCTCCTCTCGGCGCCGCTGATCGGTTTCCTCGGCGCGACCTACTCGGCCCCGGCGATGCCGGCGGCGAGCCCCGGTCCCGCCCAGCCGTTCGTGATGGAGGCCGCCGGTGACACCGCTCGCGCGGAAGGCACCACGCTGGGGACGGTGGCCGGCCTGGGCACCTTCCTGGCCATCGGCTGCCCGGTCTGCAACAAGATCGCGCTGGTCCTGCTCGGCACGAGCGGAGCCCTGACGGTCTTCGCGCCCCTCCAGCCGGTGATCGGAGCCGCGTCGCTCGGGCTCCTGGCCGGCACGCTCGCCTGGCGTTTCCGCCTGCGGGCCCGCGGTGGCGCCTGCGCGATCTGACCCCTGGGCCGCGTCCGCCGGGCCGCGCGATAATGCCGAGGGCGCGGCGAGGACCGCTGCCCGACGCAGCCAGTCGTACCGAGATGCAGGGAGATCATGATCAAGATTGCAGCCGTGTCCGAGGACGGCGAGACCATCAGCGCCCACTTCGGACGCGCTCCGCTCTACGTCGTCGTCAGCGTCGACGGAGGCCAGGTCCTGTCGCGTGAGACCCGCGACAAGCTCGGCCACGCGCAGTTCGCGGGCGAGCACGAAGAGGGACCCCACGAGCCGGATCCGCGCGGTCACGGGTTCGACCCGACATCCCAGGACCGGCACACGCGGATGGTCGCGGCCATCGCGGACTGCCAGGTCCTGCTGGCGCGCGGGATGGGCGCCGGTGCGTTCGCCAGCATGGAGCAGGCGGGCATCGAGCCGATCGTGACGGACATCGAGGACATCGGCTCGGCCGTCGGGGCCTACCTCGACGGCACGCTCCGCAACCTCGTGGAGAAGCTGCACTAGAGACGGTGCGTCTCCGCTCCGCGGGGCGCGCGACCGTTCGGCGGGGTCACCCCGGGGGCCCCGCCGGGCTGCCCTCCACCGCGTCCGGTGGCCCGATCCGTTCCGGACGAGCATGGCGGACGAGGAAGACGGCCGCCGCCCCGAGGACGGTGATCGTCGCCACGATCTGGGCGGTCGGGATTCCGAAGAAGGTCCAGTTGTCGGCCTTGAGCGTCTCCACGGCGAAGCGGACGATGCCGTACCAGATGAAGAACACGATCAGCAGGTCGCCGGGCCGGAGCCGGGCAGCGAACCGCCGCGCCAGCCAGATCAGGACCAGCGCCCCGACGAGGCCCGACAGCGACTCGTAGAGGAACATCGGCTGGAAGTGCTGCCCGAGGGTCGCGGTCGGGTCGGAGCCCGGCGGACAGGTATAGCCCTGGGTGCGGTACTGGCACTCGATGGCGATCCCCCAGGGCAGGTTCGTCGGGGAGCCGTAAAGCTCCTGGTTGAAGAAGTTGCCCCAGCGCGCGATGGCCTGCATCACGAACAGCCCAGGTGCGACCGCGTCGGCCCAGCGCAGGAAGGGCTGGCCCTTCCTGCGGGCGTACAGGAACGCCACGATCGTCCCGGCGATGATCCCGCCGTATACGCCGAGGCCCGAGTAGGGTGGCAGCACGATCCGGAGCAGGTCGTCCTTGTAGAGCTGCCACTGGTCGATCACGTGATACAGGCGGCCCCCGGCGAGTGCCGCGATCGCGACGATGATCATCGCGTTCGGAAGCAGATCGACGTCGAGGCCGCGCCAGCGGGCCTCGTGGCTGATCACGAGATAGGCGGCCGCGAGCCCGACGGCGTAGGCGACGCCATACCAGTGAACGGCGAGCGGACCGATAAAGAACGCGATCGGGGAGGGTGTCAGGTCGATCACGCCCGCAAGTGTGGCAGGGATCGCGATCCGGCTCGATTCAGGCCGCCGGCACCAGTGCCCGCGCCCGTCGCTTCACGCGTCAGACGCGGGCCGGAGCGACCCTGACTGCCTGCACGATTGCGTCGATCGGGCCGTGGCCATCTGGCGTTGCCCGTCGCACCGTCTCGGCCCGGTCGATCCGGAAGCCGGCGAGATCGGTCGCGACCTCACCAGGTGAGACGAGCACGTCCGGGTCCTGCGGGCCGCCGACGCCGCGCGCCGGGTTCGTCCGGTCGTGGGCCACGACGAGGAGCGTGCCGCCGAGCGCGACGGCATCGGCCGCCCGTGCATAGACCGCACGCCGCTCCTCGCGGGGGAGGTGGATGAAGAACAGCGTCACCAGGTCGTATGCGCCGGCCGGCGGCGTCCACTCCAGCAGGTCGTCGAGCCGCCATTCCACCTCGACGCCTTCGGCAGCTGCCCGCGCTCGCCCCCGCTCGATCGCCACCCGGGAGAAGTCGACCGCCGTCACCTGCCAGCCCTGGCGGGCGAGCCAGGTGGCGTTTCGCCCGTCGCCGGCCCCGAGGTCGAGGGCACGCCCGGGCCGCCGCGATCCGATCGCGTCGAGCAGCGTAGGGTCCGGAGCGGCAGCCTCGATCGGGTCCCCGGCGGCGTGCCGCTGATCCCAGAGGGCTCGCCGGCTTCGGGCGGGCGCCGGATCGGGTCCGCTCATCGCGCCCGCCGGCCGACCTGGTCGTCCAGGTGCTCGTGGATCCGCGTCGCGATGGCGTCCTCCACGACCGTGTCGGGGTCGCGCAGGCCGCCGAGCGTGGCCCGCACGCCGACCAGGCTCGCGTACAGCGGCGGGCAGGTGGGGCAGGCCTCGAGGTGCTTCTCGACGGCCGACCGCGTGGTCTCGTCGAGCTCGCCGTCGAGGTAGGCAGAGACGTGCCGCCGTGCGCGCCAGCAGCGCAGGGGCTGGGCGAGGCTCGCCCGGCGTCGCTCGTCGTCCTCGGCGAGGGCGCTCACGAGCAGCATCCGGCCCCGCCGCAGGCGCTGCTTGGTCGCAGGGAGGCCGGTCGACATCGCACGGGCGATCTCCGCGGCCGTCCAGCCGAGCACGTCGTGGAGCACGACCGTAACGCGGTAGATGACCGGGAGCCGGGCCAGCGCGTCCTCGAGATCGTCGCGGAGCTCGGCGCGCTCGAGCACCCGGTCCGGTGCCACCGAGTACCGGTCGTCCTGCCAGTCGGCCTCGACGGCATCGATATCGAGCTCATCGTGGTGCGTGCGGGACCGGTCGATGACCCGGTTGACGAGGCTGCGCCGGAGCCAGGCTCCAAGCGCAGCGGGATCGCGAAGCTGGTCCCGGCGCCGCCAGGCGCCCACGATCGTCTCCTGCGCGCAGTCCTCGGCCTGATCCGCGTCCCGGACGAGACGGGTCGCGAGGTGCACGAGCCGCGGGAGCTCGGCCGCGAGCGCGGAGGCGAACTCGTTCCCGTTGGCAGTCCCGTCCACCGGCACCTCGACCCTCGTGGCGTGGCTCAGCGCGCCTTCGACTTCGTGCTGACCCGCAGGAGCGCGTAGAGCGGGCAGAAGCCAACGATACCCGTCACGAGCAGGATCGCGGCGACGAGCCACACGACGTAGAGAAGGGGCGCGCTGACGGCCCCGCCGAGCGCGACCGCGGCCAGGGCAACCCCGACCACGACACGAATGACGCGATCGAGGGGAGCCTCGTTGATCTCGAGCTTCATCTGGATGTCCTCTGGTGTGAACGGGCCCCGCGCCCGTCTCTACTCCGATGACGAGACTCCGCGCCGGATGGATACATCGAGCCGGGCGCGACGGTGAGCGCCCGCGTCAACGGTCCGCGTGGCACGTCCCGCCGTGACCATTGGCTCATCGTCTATATACGCGGCTGGCATATATTCATCCAGAACGAATATGCGGCAGCGACGGGCTGCTGCAACCCTTCGGCACGTGGAGGTCTCCAACGCGATGGAGCGCCAGAACGCGACGCACGACATCGACGAGCTTCAGGCCTCGATGCTGCGATCGCTCGCGAGCGTTCACCGCCTCGGGATCCTGCACCTGCTCGGTGTGGGGCCGTTCGAGGTCAACGAGATCGCCCGGGAGATGTGCCTGAGCCAGGCGGCATCGTCCCAGCACCTTGCGGCCATGCGGTCGGTCGGGCTCGTGGAGGCGATCCGGGACGGTCGGACCGTCCGCTACCGCCTGGCCGATCCCCAGATCCTCGCCGCGTGCGAGCTCATGCGCGCCGTCCTCGTGCGGCGGCTCTCGCGGCTGGGCGACCTCGCCGCAGCTGCCTACGAGCCGGCAATCCAGGCCCTTCCATCCACCGAGGTGCACCACTCGTGAGCGGTTCTCTCTCCCTCGTGCTCTTCTCGGGCACCGACGACAAGTTGATGGCGGCCGCCACGCTGGCGGCCGGGGCCGCGGCCATGGACGAGCCGGTCAACGTGATCCTGATGTTCTGGGCCCTGGACGCGTTCCGCAAGGACCGCATCGCGACCGCCCACGGCCTTGCCTACGACGCAGCGCGCCCGCGCCCGAACGAGCCCGTGGAGAACGTCGGCGCCCTCCCCTGGCTGGAGACGTTCCGCCAGGCAAAGGAGCTCGGCGAGATGACCATCCGCGCCTGCTCGGGATCGCTCGACACGCTTGGTCTCGACCCCGAGGAGCTGGACCCGATCGTCGACAGCGCGGGCGGGATCGCCTCGTTCCTCATGGCCGCCGAGGGCAGCCAGATCCTCTTCATCTGAGCGCTCGCAGGGAGCGCCGACAAGGAGCACCGCATGGCGGACAGAGAGAAGCTGGTCTTCATGGTCCTGCACGGTCCGAACCACCCGGAGCACGCCACGATACCGTTCGTGATGGGCTGCGCGGCGCTCGCCTCCGACGTCGAGGTGGTCCTCGGCTTCCAGGCCGACGGCGTGGAGCTGGTCCGCGCGGGCGGGGCGGCCGCGGTCGAGGCGCCGGGCTTCCCGCCGCTCGCGAAGCTCATGGCCGACTTCCGGGAGCTGGGCGGGACGATGCTCGTCTGCGGGCCCTGCATCAAGAGCCGCGGCATCACCGCTGCTGACCTCGTCGATGGCGCCGAAGTCGTCGCCGCCGGTCGATTTGTCGCCGAGATCACCTCGGCCACCAACAGCCTCGTCTACTAGGAGGACGAACCATGCCTGCCACGATCACCCCGTCCGAGCTCGAATCCATCACCGCCGCCAAGGTCGTCGACGCCCGCGGATCGGCCTGTCCGGGCCCCCTCCTCGAAGCGAAGAAGGGCATCGGCTCCGTGTCGGTGGGATCCGTCCTCGAGATCTGGTCGAGCGATCCCGTCACCAAGAGCGACATCGGGGCGTGGTCAACGAAGGTCGGCCACGAGTTCCTCGGCGTGCTCACCGGCGAGGGTTACGAGCGCGTCTTCGTGCGCCGCCGCAAGTAGCCGAACGCGGTCCACGTCCCGCCCGCGGGCGGGACGTGGACGTCGATCGTCGCCGCGGGGCCAGGTATCGGGCAGGAGTTGAAGCGGACATGTCAGAGAATCCGTCGGACGGGCGGGCCACCAAGGTCCTGGTGATCGCGACGCTCCTGTGCTCGTACCCCGGAATCGATGCGACCGGGCAGGCGCACATGGAGTACTCGCCCAACACGTACGTGCTCCCGACGCCGGACCCGGTGATGTTCCCGGAGTCGTTCTACCTCTACTGTTTCGAGAAGGGTATCGACGCGATCCTCATCGCCTCCTGCGGCACCGACAGCCCGTATGTCGGCTCGTACGAGCAGCTGGCCGCCCGGGTCGGCTCGACGTATACCCGGATGAAGGAGCGCGGCCTCGACATCCGGCGCCTCAAGCTGACCGCCATCTGCAGCGTCTGCATGAAGGCATTCGTCAAGGAGATCAACGACATGGAGGCCCTTCTCGCCGAGATCGGCCCGGTCGACCGGCAGGCCGCGGCGGTGGTGGCGTGATGGAAACCCCTGTGGAGACCGACGTCCTGGTCATCGGGTCCGGCATCGCCGGCCTGCAGTCCGCGCTGGACCTCGCCGATCGCGGCTTCAACGTGCTGGTCGCCGAACGTGAGGCGAGCACCGGCGGGAAGATGATCGCGCTCAGCAAGGTCTTCCCCACCATGGACTGTGCGAGCTGCATCACGACGCCCCGGATGTCGGCCGTCTCGCACCACGACAACATCACGACGTGGACCTACGTGGACGTGGAGTCGGTCGTCCCGGCCGGAGACGGCTTCGTGGCGACGATCACCCGGAAGCCGCGCTACGTCGATGAGGACCTCTGCATCGGCTGCCGGCTCTGCGAGTACGCCTGCCCGGTGGAGGTGCCCCACGAGTTCGAGGGTGGGATGGGGGCCCGGCGGGCCGCCTACATCCCGTTCGGCACCGCCATTCCCCAGACGGCCCTGATCGACATCGATGCCTGCGTCTACTGCGGCAAGTGCGAGAAGGCCTGCCCGACGGACGCGATCGACTTCGCCCAGGTGCCGCGGACGCTGACGGTCAACGCGCGCTCCGTCGTCCTCGCCACCGGCTACAAGACGACACCCCTCGACGCGAAGAAGGAGTATCGCGGCGGCTCCGCCACGAACGTCATCAGCGCCCTCGACATGGAGCGCCTGCTGGCCCCGAACGGCCCCTACGGGCGCGTCCTGCGACCCTCGGACGGCAAGATCCCCGACAGCGTCGCCTACATCCAGTGCGCCGGATCGCGCGACGAGACGCTCGGCGTGCCCTACTGCTCGCGCGTCTGCTGCATGTACGCGATCAAGCAGGCGATGCTCCTGTCGGGCGCCCTGCCCATGGCGGACATCACGATCTACTACATGGACATCCGGACCTTCGGCAAGGGCTACGAGCAGTTCTACCAGACGGCCCGGTCGATGGGCATCAACTTCGTCAAGGCCAAGGTCGCCCGGATCGACGAGCAGGCGGAGGGCAACCTCACGCTGCGGGTCGAGATGATCGAGGAGGACGGCCGGGTGGTCGAGGCGCCGCACGACCTGGTTGTCCTCTCGGTCGGAATGCAGCCGGGCGACGATCCGCGGCGCTTCATCAACGTTGACCTCGATCTCGACAAGTTCATCGCGACGCCCGAGCCGAAGCTCGATGCCACCCTGACCAGCCTGCCGGGCGTGGTCGCGGCCGGGACCGCCCTGGGCCCCAAGGACATCGTGGACACGGTCGTCGAGGCGAGCGCCGCGGCCACGAAGGTCGCGCTCTATCTCGGGCCACCCGCCGTGGCGCTGGCCGACCAGACCAACCTCCGCGTGGAGGTTCGCGAGCTGAGCGCCGCCGAGGCCGTCGTGGCCGCCGGGCTCACGGAGGTGCACGGTGCCTGAGGAGCCCTTCATGCCGCTCGACTCGTCCGGGCAGGCCGAGCGGATCGGCGTCTACGTCTGCCATTGCGGCGGCAACATCTCCGACGTCGTGGACGTGGACCGGGTCGCCACGGAGGCGGCCGGCCTGGACGGCGTCGCCGTCGCGCGACACATCATGTTCATGTGCTCCGACGAGGGGCAGAAGGCGATCATCGACGACATCAAGGAGCTCGGCCTGGACCGGGTCGTCGTCGCCGCGTGCACGCCGAAGCTCCACGAGACCACCTTCCGCCGGGCGGTCGTCCGGGCCGGAATGAACCCCTACCTCTTCCAGCCGGCGAACGTCCGCGAGCAGGCCAGCTGGGCGCACCCCCACAGCCCGCTCGCCGCGACGCTGAAGGCGAGCAGCCTGGTCCGGGCAGCCGTCGCCAAGGCGCGCCTGCTGGAGCCGCTCGAGAAGGTCAGCGTCGCCGCGGTCCACCGGGCCCTCGTCCTCGGTGGCGGCGTCGCCGGGCTTCGTGCTGCGCTGGACCTCGCCAAGCAGGGCCTCGCGGTGACGCTGGTCGAGAAGTCACCCTTCCTGGGCGGGCATGCGACGCAGCTGCACACGGTATTCCCGACCGAGGACCTGGCCCGGCCGCTCGTCGGGCGCCTCATCTCCGAGGTCATGGCCCGTCCGGACATCACCGTCCTGACCGGCACCGAGATGGTCGGTGTCACCGGCTACGTCGGCGACTTCACCGCATCCCTGCGCGTGACTCCGCGCGGCGCGAACGCGGACCTCGTCGACATCGACGCGGCGATCGCGGCCTGTCCGGTGGAGGTCCCCAACGAGTTCGACGACGGCCTGAGCCGGCGGCGGGCGATCCACCGGCCCTACCCTGACAGCGTCCCGAACCTGCCGGCGATCGACTGGGCCGCGTGCACCCGCTGTGACGCCTGTGTCAAGGCTGTCGGAGGCCGGGGCATCGACCTGGATGATCGGCCCACGGAGATGGACATCGAGGTGGGCGCGATCGTGGTCGCGACCGGCTTCAACCTCTACGAGCCCTACCAGGGCGAGTACGGGTACGGCCAGTCGCCCCGCGTCGTGACGCTGCCCCAGTTCCACCGGATGCTGGACCCGGAGGGCCCGACCGGCGGCGAGCTGAAGATCGAGGGCCGGGTGCCGCGCGCGATCGCGTTCATCCACTGTGTCGGCAGCCGCCAGATCGAGGGCATCGACCAGCCCGGACCGAGCGGCAAGCTCAACGAGTACTGCTCCCGCGTCTGCTGCACGGCCACGCTCCAGGCGGCCAACCAGGTCCGCTCCCGGTATCCGCAGACGGCGGTGGTGGACCTGTATCGCGACATCCGGACCTACCAGAAGGACCAGGAGGCGTATTACGTGGACGCTTCCAAGGGCGGCGTCCTGTTCCTCCGCTTCGACAACGAGACGCGGCCGACGGTGGAGCTCACGGACGCCTCGGACACCTACCCGCTGCGGGTGAAGGTTCGCGACACGCTCACCTTCGGGACGGACCTTGAGGTGCCGGTCGACCTGGTGGTCCTGAGCGTGGGCGTCATGCCCAGCGATGTGTCCGACCTGATCGACATGACGAAGGCGCCCGTCGGCAACGACGGCTTCCTGCTGGAGGTGCACCCGAAGCTCCGGCCGGTCGAGAGCGCGATCCCCGGCCTGCTCCTCGCGGGCACGGCCCAGGCGCCGATGGACATCACGGAGAGCACCTCCGCGGCGTCCGCCGCCGTGGCCAAGGTCACCACGCTGCTGGCCAAGGATCACGTCGAGATGGAGCCCTTCGTGGCGCGCGTGGACCCGTCGCGCTGCGATGGGTGCGGCCTGTGCCTGGAGGCCTGCCAGTACGCCGGCGCAATCGCCCTCCATGACGTCGAGGTCGACGAGGACATCATCGAGAAGCGGGCGTACGTGAACCCGGTTGCCTGCAAGGGCTGCGGGGCCTGCGTCCCATCCTGTCCGGTCGCAGCGCTCGACGTGCAGGGCTGGGAGATCGGGCAGTACCGGGCGATGGTCGACGCCATCACTGCCGAACCCGTCGCGATCGGAGCCGCGTCATGACCACGACAGAAAAGGCGAAGTCCAAGATGCTCCAGCTCAAGGAGCTTCGCGGCGGCACCCCCCAGGCCCTGCTGGACTCCGTGCGGGAGCACAACGCCGCCCGGTCCGCCATCAAGAAGGCGCTCGCCGATGGACCCCGCACCGTGCCGGAGGTGGCCGCGACCGCCGGGCTCTCCCCTCGGGAGACGCTCTGGATGCTGACTGCCATGCGGAAATACGGGAGCGTCGTCGAGGACACCCAGGACGGCTCCTACATGCGCTACGCGCTGACGACGAAAGAGGCCCGCGCGTGAGCGTGACCGTCGACCACACCCTGCTCCCCGCGCTCAAGCAGTACGGGGCGTTCGACATCGGAGCCTGTTTCAACTGCGGGAACTGCACGGCCGTCTGCCCCCTGTCGAAGGACGACACGGCCTTTCCCCGCAAGATCATCCGGTACGCCCAGGTTGGCTTGCGGGAGAGCCTGCTCTCCAGCAAGGAGCTCTGGACCTGCTACGCCTGCGGGGAGTGCTCGGAGACCTGCCCCCGGCAGGCGGAGCCGAGCGAGTTCATGGCCGCGGCCCGGCGCTACGCGATCGGCAGCTACGACCGGACCGGCCTGGCCAGGACGATGTACACACGGCCGGTCCTCGGGACCGCGATCGCGGTCTTCCTGGCCGCCTTCTTCGCGATCTTCATGGCGGCCGGCCACGCGATCCCGTCGGGCGGATCGCTCGATCTCTTCGCGTTCGTGCCCGAGGACCTCATCCACACCATCGGCATCGTCGTGATGGTGCTGGTCGCGCTGGCCGGCGTCGCCGGGCTGGTGGCCATGGCACGCCAGGTCGGGCGGTCCGAAGGGGTGGGCTGGCGGACCGTGTTCGGCAGCCGCGCGGCCGTGCGTCGATCCGTTGCAGCCCTCTGGGAGTCGATCGGGGTCCAGTCGCTCGGCCAGCAGCGCTATCGCGACGAGTGCGATGCCGACAAGGCGGCCATCCCCCTCCACCGCCGCCGCTGGCTCCTCCACGCGCTCACGATGTGGGGCTTCCTGGGTCTCCTCGCGGCCACGATCCTCGACTACGGCCTGGCGCTCCTGGGCATCAAGGCGACCGGTACGCCCGTGCCGATCTGGTACCCGGTCCGCCTGCTGGGGACCGTCGCCGGCATGATGCTGGTCTACGGCGCGAGCATGCTCATCGTGGAGCGCTATCGGAAGGCGAGCCGGTCGGTGGCCCACTCGGCACCGGCCGACTGGACCCTGCTCACGCTGCTCTGGATCACCGGCGTCACCGGGTTCACGCTCGAGCTCGCCCTCTATCTGCCGCAGGCACCGGCCTGGGGCTACTGGGTCTTCCTGTTCCACGTCGCGGTAGCGATGGAGCTGGTCCTGCTGGCCCCCTTCATGAAGCTGGCGCACGTGATCTACCGGCCGGTGGCACTCTTCTTCTATGCGCTGGGTCGGGCACCCGACCAGCCCGACCTTCAGGGAGGTGCGCGATGACCGGCAGTCTGGAGCACGTCGCCCACGCGCACGGGGAGCACATGCTGAGCCAGATCGACCGGATGCCCGGCGTGGGGGACATGGTCGGCAGCGCGACCCCGGCCGAGCTCCGGGCCCGCCTGGACGAGGTGCACGTCTTCCTGACCGAGGCCCTCATCCCGCACATGGAGGCCACCGAGACCACGCTCTACCCGGAGCTGGAGCGGATGTTCCAGAACGTCCATTCGATGGCGCCGCTCCGGCGCGAGCATGTCGAGATTCGCCGGTCGACCGCCGAGCTGGCCCGGGTCCGCAAGCACGTGGGCGATGAACGGATCTCGGTCGGCGACGCGATCGCGCTGCGCCGCGTGATCTTCCACCTCTACGCGCTCCTGAAGGTGCACCTCGCTGAGGAGCAGGTCTAC
>DAOTXE010000068.1:0-6420 GCA_034435355.1 Chloroflexota bacterium | reverse complement strand
GCCTGACGTCGCCGGCCCCCCGGTGGGTTCGCCCCTGGAGACCCGCTCGTGGTCGAGGCGCGGCAGGGCTCGGGACGGCGGCAGCGGCCCGCGGCGCGTCTTCTAGACGCCCTGCGCGAGCGGGGCGAACCTGAGGAGCTCGTCGAGCGCCGGTACCAAGGCGCCCGCGCCGACGAGGTTGAGCACGACCTGGTCGGCCCCGGCATCGAAGCGCTCCCGAACGCGACCGGCGATCGCCTCGAGGTCGCCCCAGGCCACGATCGCCTCGAACAGCGCGTCGGACCCGGGCAGCTCGAGGTCGACCTCGGACCACCCGAGCCGGAGGAGGTTGGCCCGGTAGTTGGCCGATCCCAGGTAGACGCCGAGGTGGCGATCGCCGATCGCACGGGCAGCGGCCAGGCCGTCCGCAACGAGCACGGGCAGGTCGGCGGCAAGGAACGGCTCGGGCCCGAGGATGCCCCGGACCTCGCGGACGTGCGCCGCCGTCGAGAAGTACGGGTATGCGCCGGCCGTCCGCTCCCCGGCCAGGCCGGCCATCCGCGGTCCGAGCGCGGCCAGCACGACCGGCGGCATGTCGGCCGCGGGACCGCGCCAGGGCGCCGCGTCCATCGCGTCGAGGTACTCGCGCATGGCCGTGTAGGGCCGCCCGTAATCGTGGCCTCGGACCCGGACGAGCGGCGCGTGGCTGACCCCGATGCCCAGGATGAAGCGCCCGGGCCAGGCCTCGGCGAGCGTCCGGCCGCCGTTGGCCATCGCCGCCGCGTCGCGGGCCCAGATGTTGGCGATCCCGCTGGCCACCACGAGCCGCTCGGTCGCGGCAAGGTAGCTCGCACCCCGGGCGAAGGCTTCCTGGGCGAGCGCCTCGCCGTACCACAGGGTCCCGTACCCGAGTCGCTCCATCTCGCGGGCGAACGCGCGCTGGACGGTGGCGGGCTGGGCGTTGAGCGGCCCGGCGAAGACGCCGATGCGGCCCGGATCGATGCCGTGAAGTCGGGCGAAGCTCATGGCCGGTCCTCCTTGACCGTTGCGAACACCGGCGCCGTCAGGGGTGCGTCCGCGGCGCCGGGCCGGCTCGAACCGCGTACGAGGCTGGTGACGATCCCCACGCAGCAGACGAGGGCGGCCACGACGAACGCGTCGTGGATGGCCCCCGCGAGCGCGACGCTCTGAAGGGCTGCCGTCGGCGGACCCCCGAGCTCAGACAGGTGG
The DNA here is from genome assembly GCA_034435355.1 of Chloroflexota bacterium. Taxonomy (GTDB): domain Bacteria; phylum Chloroflexota; class Limnocylindria; order Limnocylindrales; family CSP1-4; genus CTSoil-043. The sequence continues at coordinate 5,211 of DAOTXE010000068.1, read as the reverse complement.
ATCGGCAGGCGCGTCGCGACGATCGCGGCGCTCAACGCGATGCCCAGCGCCTGTCCGGTGACGCGCATCTGGGCGAGCGTTCCGGACGCCGTCCCCACCCGTCGGCGCGGCACCGAGCCGAGCACGGCGCTGCTGTTCGGGCTCATGAAGAGGCCCTGGCCGAGGCCCAGGAGAACCAGCCGCCAGACAATGTCCGGCAAGCTGAAGCCCACCGGCAGCTGGGTGAGGCTGAGGAGGCCCAGGGCCTCGATCGCCAGGCCCCCGCTGGCCAGGGCGCGCGGACCGAAGCGGTCCGAGGCAGCCCCGCTGAAGGGCGCGACCAGGGCCATCGTGATCGGCACCGGGGTGAGCAAGAGGCCCGCCTCGATCGGCGAGTAGCCGGATCCCTGCTCGAGGAGAAACGGCAGCAGGAACGTTGCCGTGAAGAGGCCCGCGAACGCCACCACCACGCTGGCGAGGCCGGCCGCGAAGGGCCGGATCCGGAACAGGGCCAGGTCGATCATCGGCGGCAGCGCTCGGCGCTCGGCTCCGATGAACGCGATGCCGAGCATCACGAAGGCGAACAGCAGGCCGATCGTCGCGGGGCTCGTCCAGCCCCATGTCTGGCCCTCGCTCAGGGCGAGCAGGAGCGCGAAGAGCGCCACCCCGGAGAGGGCGGCCCCCCGCACGTCGAAGGACTGGCCCTCGCCACCCGTCTCGGCGGGGAGGACCCGGGCCGCCCAGATGACGGCCAGCAGGCCGATCGGCGCGTTGATCAGGAAGATCGCCCGCCAGGATGCCGCCTGGGTGAGAATCCCGCCCAGCGCCGGCCCGAGGCTCAGGCCGATCGAGGTGGCGATGCCGTTCAGGCCGAGGGCGCGGCCGCGCTCATGCGGGGGGAACGTGCGGGCGACGATCGCCGGGCCCATCGACATGATCATCGCCGCGCCCACGCCCTGGACCACGCGGAAGCCGATCAGCGCGGCTTCGTTCGGCGCTGCGCCGCAGAGGATGCTGGCGAGCGTGAAGACCGTGAACCCGCCGAGGTAGATGCGCTTGAAGGTGAGCACCTCGCCCAGCCGGCCGAACGGCAGCAGCAGGCTGCCGATGACCAGGAGGTACGCGACCACGACCCACTCCACCGTGGTCAGGTCGATCCGGAACTCCGCCTGGATCGACGGCAGGGCGATGTTGACGATGCTTCCGTCGAGGGTCGACATGAGCGACCCGAGCGAGACGCTCGAGAGGATGAGCCACTTGCGCTCCATCGCCGGGCCGCGTCCCTGCTCGGATTCAGGCAGCGCCGCGCGGCGGCCCGGCGGCGATGGCCGCATCCGGGGGGAGCAGGTCCCGGGATCCCGGGACCGGGGCGAGCCCGCCCCGCAGGATCCAGGCGCCGGCGAGCATGGCCGCGACGACCGCGGTCCCACCGCCGACGAACAGCGCGACCTGGGTGCTGAACGCGGACGCCAGCCAGCCGATGACCGGCGCCCCGATCGGAGTCGACCCGGCGAAGACCGTCGTGTACACCGAGATCACCCTGCCACGCAGCCGGTCCGGCACGGCGAGCTGGATCGCCGTATTGGCCGAGACCATCATCGCGATCGCGCCGGCGCCTGCGCCGAACATCGCCACGAGCGCGACGGGGTAGGACTGCACTCCCCCGAGGACCACTTCGAGCACGCCGAGGACGAGCGCACCGGCCACGATGATCCAGGGTCGCGGACGCCGCAGCGACGCGACGAGGAGAGCTGCGACGAGCGAACCGAGCCCCATCGAGGACAGGAGGAACCCGAGGCCGGTCGCGCCGACCCCGAGAACATCCTGGGCAAGGGCCGGGGCGATCACGTTGAAGTTCATGGCGAACGTGGAGACGAACCCGACCAGGCAGACCGCCAGCAGGACGACCGGGGTCGCCCGCACGTAGCGCAGGCCCTCTGCCAGGTTGTCGGCCACGGCCCGGACGCTCCTGGGTCGCGCCAGCCGGGAGGTCGAATGGAGGTCGGCCTCGCGGATCAGGAGCAGGCCGGCGATCACGGCGAGGAAGCTGGCGCCGTTGAGGAAGAAGCAGGCGGTCACGCCGACCAGGCCGATGAGGATGCCCCCGACGGCAGGGCCGACGATCCGGGCGGCGTTGAAGATCGCGGAGTTCAGGCCGACCGCGTTGGTCACATCCTCGACACCGACCATCTCGATGACGAACGCCTGGCGCGTCGGCATGTCCACGGCGTTGACGAGCCCGAGCAGGGCAGCGAGCAGGAGGATCTGCCAGACCTGGGCGACGTTCGCAAACGTGAGTGCCGCGAGGACGAACGCGAGGAGCATGGAGGCAGCCTGCGTCCCCACCAGCGTCCGCCGCTTGGGGAGGACGTCCGCGATGATCCCCCCGAAGAGCCCCAGGACCAGGACCGGCAGGAACTGCGCCGCGGCGACGAATCCAAGCCAGAGCGGGTCGTGGGTGAGGAGGAGGACGAGCCACGCCAGGCCGATCGACTGCATCCAGGTCCCGACAAGCGAGATGAGCTGGCCGAACCAGAACAGGCGGAAGTTGCGGTGGCGGAGGGCGCCCCGCCAGCGCAGGGCGCCGGGGGCGGCGGGGGCGGTCAACGAGGCGAGCTCGCGCGTGCAGCCGCGGCCGCCCGCAGCCGGCCCGTTGGTGCGTCCGCGACGGGCGCCGCCTCGTCGAGTTCGGCACGGTGGTCGAGGACGTGGCGGCGGCGTGCCTCGAGTTCGACGACCATCGATTCGAGCCGGGCGACCTTCGCGCGCAGTCCGGCGAGCTGGTCATCGATGCTGGTGAGGCGCCCGTCGAGGATGCGGCGCCGCTCCACCGGGTCGTCGGTCGCGTCGAGCTCCTCGCGGGCCAGCCGGCGAGCTGCCTCGTCCTCGAGAAGCCGGCCGATCTCGGCGATCGAGAAACCCGCGTCGTCGCGGAGGCCCTTGATGAAGCGGAGCCGGTCGATGTCGAGCTGGTCGAAAAGCCGGTAGTCGCCCGCCGAGCGGGCCGACGGGCTGAGGAGCCCCATCTCCTCGTAGTACCGGATCGAGCGGGGCGTGAGGCCGACGAGCTCGGCGGCGTCCTGGATCCTGAGCGGGACCGCCAGGGCCGGGTCCGATGCGGAGGGTGCGGGAGCCAGCCGTTCCCGGACCGAGGTTCGCGTCATGGGAGGGAGTATAACCTTTTCGTGAACGGAAAGGTATGCGCCGACCCGAGCCATCCGCCGATGAGGGAAGAGGCCGGCCCGTGGGGGGGACGGGCCGGCCTCGAGAGCGGGGAAGGCGGGGTGGATGCTAGCGGCGCGTCCGGCGTGCCGCGAGGGGACGGGCGAGGCCGATCCCGAGGACGGAGGCGAACACGAGCGCGAGGAGCGCGACTGGGAGGCCGGAGCCTGCGGTGCCGGTGCTTCCGAGCGTGCTGGTGGGCGGCGGGGTCATGGCGGGCGCTGCCGTCGCTGACGGGGCGGGGGTAGCCAGGAGGGCGGTCAGCGAACCGACTGCGAAGACCGAGTAGGCCTTGCCGTTCGCTACGGTGAGCGAGAGCGGCCCGAGCGGGCAGACCGTGTCGCCCGGCGCGGCGCAGACCTTCACGGAGTAGGTGTTGGCAGGAAGGGAGAGGTAGCTCGACGCCTTCGGGTAGGCGAGGTTCGTGACGAGCTTGGACGCGCCGTCGGCGGTGAGGACGTCAACGGCCGGGGTGTCGGCCGAGAAGTGGACGACGCGGACCTGGGCGCTGTCGGTCATGCTGGCCGACGGCGCATCCGTGATGACCTGGGCCGTGATCTTGGCCAGGTCGTTGGTCGCGGCGATCGTGTACTTCGCGCCATCGGCGACGGCGAGGGCCGGAACGTCGATCGGGCAGACGGTGGTGCTGCCGGTCGCGCAGACCTTGACGGCGTGGTTGCCGGCGGCGACCGGCGTGTATGCGGTGATCGACCCGAAGGCGAGGTCCGTGACCGCCTTCGCGCCATCGACGTAGACGTCGACGTTCGGCGCGTCGGGCGAGCCATGCAGGACCCGGATCCAGGCCATGCCCGCAGCCGGGGTGCCCGTGTCGTCGGCCGCGACGACCGCGGTCAGCTTGGCCGGGCTCGCGGCGGCAACGTTGCCGGCCACGACGAGCAGCATCGCTGCGGTTCCGGCGACGATCGCCAGCCGGCGGATGCGTCCATCCATGTGTGGTGTCTCCTGTCCGTCCGGCCTCTGGGCGGCCGGGTCTGACCCCTTCTTCGCGGCTGGGCCACGGGCGGATTGCCGGCCCGGCATCACGGGGGCACGAAGAAGCCGGCCCGGGTGACCGGGCCGGCTTCGGGACGCGCGCGGGGGGTGCTAGCTCGTGGACGCCGGCCGCGTCGCGAGCGTGACTGCGATGGTGAGGTCGGTCGTGCCGCGCCGGACGGTCAGGCTGACCGTGGAACCGGGCGTGTGGGCGGCGAGGAGCTCGACGAGCGGATGGTTCGTGTCCACCTTCGTCCCGTCGACCGCGGTGATCACGTCGTTCTCCTTGAGACCCGCGGTCGCGGCCGGGCTGCCCGGCTGGACGGCCGCGCCGCTCCCGCTCGAGGTGATCCATGCCCCCTCGGTCACGGAGAGGCCGTTTCGTTCGGCGAGCCCGGCGTCGAGCGACTGGTACTGGATCCCGACCCACGGCCGGACGAGCTTCTGCCCGGCGAGCGCCTGCTGGGTCAGCGGGATCGCCACGTTGATCGGGATCGCGAAGCCGATCCCCTGGGCCGACCCGGCCACCGCCGTGTCGATCCCGATGACGGCGCCGCTGGTGTCGACGAGCGGGCCGCCGCTGTTGCCGGGGTTGATCGCCGCGTCCGTCTGGATCAGGTCATTGAGGGTGCCGCTCGTGTCGGTGATCGTACGGTCGACGCCGGAGACGACGCCGACGGTGACCGTGCCCGGGTACTGGCCGAGCGGGTCGCCGACGGCGATCGCGGTCTCGCCCAGCTTGAGCGCCGACGAGTCACCCAGCGTGGCTGTCGGCAGCCCCGTCGCGTCGATCTTCACGATCGCGAGGTCGGTGAGCGTATCGGTCCCGTACACGGTGGCGGGGAACGAGCGGCCGTCGGCAAGCTGGACGGTGAGCGTGCCCGGATCGGAGACGACGTGATGGTTCGTGAGGATCCAGCCGTTCGAGTTGAAGATGACGCCCGAGCCGATGCTGAGCGGGGTCTGGCCCGCGGGGAGGCCGTAGAGCGACTGGCCTGCCGAACCGCTCCCCGGCAG
>DAOTXE010000067.1:0-52624 GCA_034435355.1 Chloroflexota bacterium | reverse complement strand
TCGGCGAGGTCCCGGACTTCCCGGCCGGTCAGGAGACGGCAGCGGAACCTGCCAGAGAAGCGGGCGCGGCCGCCCGCGCGTGATGGGGCCGGCGCCCGCCCCGCGCATTCGGGGGAAGGATTCATTGACGCGACCTTGACGGTTGCGGGGCCGATCGCGATCTAGACTCGCAACGAGGTCGCATCCGGGCCGCAACCTGCGTACGCCCGGATCACCCGATCTGAATCGCGTCCCGAGGGGAGGGATCGGCGTGCCAGTTGTGCCGACCAGGCAGATCCTCGACCGTGCCTTCGCCGAGCGATACGGCGTCGCGGCGATCAACGTGATCAACGACCTTTCCATGGAAGCCGTCCTCGCCGCCGCCGAGGAGCTGCGGGCGCCGGTCATCCTTCAGACCTCGGTCAAACACGTGAAGATGACCGGCCTGGACGCCATGTACGCCATGTGGCAGGCGTACACGAAGAACGTCCGCGTTCCCGTCGCGCTCCACCTGGACCACTGCCCGGAGCGGGACGTGATCAGCGCCTGTCTCGAGCGGGGCTGGAACTCGGTCCTGTTCGACGCCTCGAAGCTCTCGGTCGAGGAGAACAAGCGCCAGTGCATCGAGGTGGTCGCCGAGGCGCGACGCTATGGCGCCGACGTCGAGGGTGAGATCGAGGGCTTCAAGCGCACCGAGGAGATGACCGGCGACGAGGCCCAGCACGTCCAGAGCCTCGAGACGGTCGTCGACTTCGTCCGGGAGACCGGCGTCGACGTCTTCGCCCCCGCCATCGGCAACGCCCACGGCACCTACAAGACCGCGCCCCACCTCGACTCCCAGCGTGTCACGGACATCGTCGAGGCGACCGGCAAGCCCGTCGCCCTTCACGGCGGGACCGGCATGAGCCCCGAGCAGTTCAGCGACCTGATCGCGCGCGGCTGCGCCAAGGTCAACATCAGCACCGCGCTCAAGATCGCCTACATGAAGTCGGGCTACGAATTCATGACCGAGCACCCGGGCGACTACGACCCGCCGAAGATCTTCGCGGCCCAGCGGACGGCTGTCATGGAGATGGCCAAGTACCACATCCGCCTGTTCGGCAGCGAGGGCAAGGCGTGGTGAGCGCGCTCGTCTTCGACTGCGACGGCGTCCTGGCGGACACCGAGCGCTACGGGCACCTGCCGGCCTTCAACCAGACGTTTCGCGAGTTCAACCTGCCGGTCGAGTGGTCGGTCGAGGAGTATGGCCGGCGGCTGAAGATCGGCGGCGGCAAGGAGCGGATGGCGAGCCTCCTGACGCCGGAGTTCGTGGCGGCCGCCGGCCTGCCCACGGACCCCGACGCCCAGGCCGTCGAGATCGCGAAGTGGCACAAGCGCAAGACGGCGATCTACACGGAGATGGTCGCCGGAGGCAAGCTCCCGCCCCGCCCGGGGATCCGCCGCATCATCGAGACAGCCCAGGATGCCGGCTGGAAGCTCGGTGTTGCATCGACCTCGGCGGAGGCGTCGGTCCACGCCATCCTCGAGTACGCGGTCGGGCCGGAGCGGGCCGCCCGCTTCGACGTCTTCCTCGCCGGCGACTGCGTCCCCCGCAAGAAGCCGGCTCCCGACATCTACCGCCTTGCCCTCGAGACGCTCGGCGTCGATCCCGGCGAGGTCCTCGTGGTCGAGGATTCCCGCAACGGCCTCGAGGCGGCGCACGCCGCCGGCCTTCGCTGTCTCGTCACGGTCAACGGCTACACCGAGAAGGAGGACTTCAGCGAAGCGATCCTCGTCGTGTCATCCCTCGGCGATCCGGGTGGGGAACCCGCGACCGTGATCGCGAACCGCTCGGCCGCCCGGCCCGGGCAGTTCCTGGCGCTCGCCGACCTGGAAGCCTGCCTGGCCTCGTGACCGCCCGGGCTACCGGCACCCAACCCTGAAGGAGGCTCGCATGGCACAGGCGTCGCTCGACGACCTTGACCTCGTCCTCATGACGATGGCCTCGACGATCGTCGACAACGCAGATTACTTCGCCCAGCTCGACTCGATCGTGGGGGACGGCGACTTCGGATACTCTCTCCGGAACGGCTGGGAGGTCGTTCTCAGCGACTATGCAACGTTCGATCACGCGAGCGCCGGGGCCATCCTCAAGAAGGTCGGCCTGACGCTGACCGCCAAGGTCGGCGGCGTGAGCGGGCCGATCTGGGGCACGGCCTTCCTGCGGGCGGGCGTGGCCGCGGGCGACCGGACCGAGCTCACCCCCGAGGACGTCATCGCGATGCTGCGTGCCGCGATCACCGGGATCATGGCCCGCGGCGGCGCGTCGCTCGGGGAGAAGACCCTCCTCGACGCCCTCGTCCCGGCGACGGACAGCCTGGAGTCGGCGATCGGCGACCCGGCATTCCAGGACGACCACGGGGCTGCGGCGATCCAGCGCGCCGCCGACGTGGCAGTCAAGGCGGCAGAGGAGACCAAGGGCATGCTCGCGCTGCGCGGCCGGGCCGCGTACACGGGCGAACGGAGCATCGGCTCCGTGGACGCCGGCGCGACGGCGATCGGCGTGATCCTCCAGGCGATCAGCGCCGCTTGGCGCGAGAAGCACGGAAGGTGAGGGAGTTGGCGTGAAGAAGTTCCTGAACGACCCGAAGCGCTTTGTCCCCGAGTTCCTCGAGGGGATCGAGCTGGCGAGCGGCGGCGCGCTCAAGTACGAGCCGAAATATAACCTGATCTACCGGGCGGACATGCCCAGCGACGACAAGGTCACGATCATCCAGGGGTCGGGCTCCGGCCACGAGCCCGCCCACACGATGATCGTCGGCAAGGGGATGCTCGACGGAGCCTGCCCGGGCGACGTGTTCGCGGGCCCGCCGGTCGAGTTCGTGGTGGAGACGGCCAAGCTCCTGAACTCCAAGAAGGGCGTCCTCCAGATCGTCAACAACTACACCGGCGACCGCACGGCCTGGGAGATGGGCCGCGAGCTGTGCGAAGCCGAGGGCATGAAGATCGACACCCTCCTCGTCAACGACGACGTCGCCGTCAAGGACTCGACCTGGACGGTCGGCCGGCGCGGCGTGGCCGGCAACTTCTTCGTCATCAAGGCCGTCGGCGCGGCCGCCGAGAAGGGCGCCGAGCTCGACGCGCTCGTCACGCTCGGCAAGAAGGTCATCGCCAACGTCCGGACGATGGGCATCGCGCTCAGCTCGTGCACGCCGCCAACGCGCGGGACCCCGCTCTTCGAGATCGCCGACGACGAGATGGAGGTCGGCATCGGGATCCATGGCGAGCCGGGCCGCCAGCGGACGAAGCTGGTCTCGGCGAACGAGATCGTGGACCTCCTCCTCGACGCGATCGTCCCCGACCTGCCGTTCACGTCCGGCGACGAGGTCGCCCTCATGGTCAACGGCCTCGGCGGGACGCCGATCAGCGAGCTCTATCTCCTGTACGGCATCGCCCACAAGAAGCTGGCTGCGAAGGGCATCAAGGTCTTCCGCAGCTACGTCGGCGAGTACTGCACGTCGCTCGAGATGGCCGGCGCTCACATCTCGCTTCTCAAGGTGGACGACGAGATCAAGGAGATGCTCCTCGCCCCGGCGGAGATCTCCTACCGCGTGTTCTGATCCTCGGCAGCACGAGGGGGCCGTCCCGGTGGGCCGGCCCCCTCGGCGTTCGTTCGGCCTACCACGACCCCGCCGGACGGACCACCGGATCCCGGACGAGCTGCCCTGCCGGCAGGTGCGCCTCCAGGCAGGTCACGCCGGATGGGCCGACCGTGGCTGCGTGGTCGGTGCCGGCCGGCAGGTCGAGCCGGTCCCCGACACCGAGCAGGAGCGTCGCCCCGCGCCCGGGTAGACCGAACGTGATCGAGCCCCGGGAGCACACGATGACCTTGTCGTACGCATGGCGGTGGACTGCGTAGAGACCACCGGGAGCGTTGCTCCACGCTCCCGCGGCCAGCCCCTCGGCACGCAGGCGGCCTGACAGCCCGGACTCCCCCATCGCGTCGATCGCCTTCCCTCTGTGTCTGTCGTCGCGGGCGCGGACCGCCGCGGGCGCGGACCGCCGCGGGCGCGGCCGGATGCCATGCTATCGTCGCAGATGCCCCCCCACGAGCGGCCGGGCGCCTGAGCGAAAGGGACGTCGGGCCGTGACCACGCCGCCACTCCGATACCTGGCCGCAGCGGAGGTGGCCGCGTGCATGCCGACGCTCGACGAGCAGCTCCGGCTGGCCGAGCGGACGCTGGTCGGGCTGGCAACCGGCGCCGAGCTGCCGGCGAAGATCGGCGTGCACCCACGCCCCGCGGACAGCTTCGTGCACGCGATGCCGGCGCACCTGCGCGGCCAGGCTCCGGATGGGTCGGCGGACCTCGTGGGCATGAAGTGGATCGCCGGCTTTCCGGCGAACGCGGGGGTCGGCCTGCCCGCACTCCATGGCCTCGTCGTCGTCAACGACCCTCGGACGGGTGTCCCGATCGCGATCATGGACGGCGACCCGATCACTGCGAGCCGCACGGCAGCGGTCTCCGGCGTGGCGATCGGGTCCTGGTCTCCGCCCGTCGCGGGTCGGGCCCCACGGGCCGCCATCATCGGCGCAGGCGTCCAGGGGCAGGCTCACGTCGCGATCCTCGGACATCTGCTCCCCGGCGTCGATCTCGCTGTGCACGACCGGCGGCCGGAGCGCGCCGAGGCGCTCGCGGTCGCAGCGTCGAGCGTCCCGGGCATCGGCGCCGCCCGGGCCGTCGCGGACCCGCGGCCGTCCGTCGAGGCTGCGGATGTCGTGGTCACCTGCGTGTCCTTTGGGCCGGGGGGCCAGGTCATGGACGCCGGCTGGTTCGCGCCGGCGGCCCTCGTCGTGGCCGTGGACTACGCCATGTCGATCGCGTCCTCGGTCGCGGCCGACGCGGCGCTGTTCCTCACCGACGATCGCGGCCAGCTGCTCGCAAACCGCGAAGCTGGGCTCTTCGAGAGCTACCCCGACCCGCACGCGACGCTCGGCGAGGCGATCCTGGCCGGTGCGCCGCGCCCAGCCCGCGGCCGCGTGCTCGTCACCCACCTCGGCGTGGGGCTTGCCGACCTCGTGTTCGCCGACGCGATCCTCCGCGCCGCGGAGTCGCGCGGGATCGGCACGCTCCTCCAGCGGTAGGCGTCGTCGCGCCAACGTCGGCGGTCGAGCCAACGTCGGCGGTCGAGCGCCCATCGGCAGGGCATGCCCGCGGCGCCCCGGACGCGCTAGCCCGGGAGCTCCACCATCAACCGGCCGTCGATGACGCCGACCGGGTAGACCGCAAGCGGCTCCTCGGCGGGCGGATCCAGCGCCTCGCCCGAGGCCAGGTCGAACCGCGAGAGGTGGAGCGCGCACGTCAGCGAGCCGCCGGTGAGGAATCCCCGGTCAAGCTCGAAATACTGGTGGCTGCAGATCCCCTGCACGGCGTGGAGCACGCCACCGAGGTTGACGACGAGGACGGGCTCCGAGCCGTCGACCCACGTCATCAGCATCGTCCCGGGGGCCACCGCCTCCGCCGGCCCGACGTCGACCTGGCGCGTCACGACGCGCACCGCGCCTGGCGGCCCGCCCTCACGCAGCCGGCTCCGCGTCCGCCCGACGCTCCGCCCACTTCGCCTCGAGGAGCCCCCAGAGACGCTCTCGCTCGGCTTCCAGCGGGACGCGCGCCACCACCGGCTCGAGGAAGCCGAGCGTGATGAACTTGCGGGCCTCGTCCGGGGTGATCCCCCGGCTCTCGAGGTAGAAGAGCTGGGCCGGGTCGATCGGGCCGACGCTGCTGGCGTGCGCCGCCCGCTTGCAGTCGGGCTGGTCGATCTCCAGCGACGGAATTGTCACCGAGCGGCTCTTCCGGTCCAGGATCATCCCGAACTCGCCGAGGAAGCTGTCGGTGCCGCGCGCAGTCCGCTCGATCCTGATGAGGCCCTTGATGTAGGCGCGGCTCGCCTGCTGGAGGACGGCCTTGCTGAGCAGGTTCCCGGTGGTGTCCTCGCCGACATGATTGGTATACGAGGTGAGATCGAAGAGCTGGTCCTTCCCGCCGAAGACGATCTCGACCTGCTCGACGGAGCTCCCGCGGCCGATGAGCCGGTTGTCGATGCGCGACCGCACGATCCGGGCGCCGAGCTGCGCCAGGGCGAGCTTGAGGGTTGCCTCGCGACCGAGCGTCGCGGCGCGCTGGTGGAGCAGCGTCGTGGTCAGCGGCAGGTCCTGGATGGAGGCGAACGAGAGCGCAGCACCGGCGCCGAGGTGGATCTCGCTTGTCGCACCCACCAGGCCCTGGCCGGCCGGCACGTCGGGTCCTTCCTCGACGCCGGCTGGCGGGGCGATCTGGTCCTCGATCACCGAGGCCGACGCGTCGGTGCCCAGCCGGATGATCGTCCGGCCCAGGAGGGCGCGCCCGGGCGTGCCCGCTGCCCAGCGCAGCAGGAAGGGGCGGTCGACCTGGACGCCGTCCGGGACATGGAGATGGATGCCCTGGCTCCAGAATCCCCGCGCCAGGGCCGCCAGCTTCTCGTCGCGGGGAAGCGGCGTCGAGAGGATCGCGTCCCGGATCCCGGCCGCGTCGCGCGCCACCGCCGCGGCGAGCGTCTCGAGGACGACCCCGCGCGCCGCCAGGCCGGGGTCCAGCGCCAGTCGCGCCAGCGCGTCGTCGTGGAGCTCGATGATCCCCGCCGCTCCCTCTGGCACCGACGCGTCCACGACGGATCCGGGCACTCTGGCCCCGGGTAGGAACGGGCGGACGCCGGCGAGGTCGGCGGATCGGAAGTCGACGTACAGCGTGTAGAGCTGGTTCGACTCCACCGGCAGCCGTGCAAAGTCCGCAGCAGCCGCGGCCCGATCCTCGAGGAGCCAGCCCGGTTCGGCGCGTCCCTCGGCAAACGCGGCCGCCAGGGCCGCGTCGGCGAACGTGAACGGAAGCTCGGCCGGACCGCGGCGGGCGCGAGAAGGCGACGCGGTGGCCGCAGCGGCAGGTGCCGCGGCCGGTGCCGCGGCGGGAACCGTCATCCGAGCGAACCCTCCATCTCCATCTTCACGAGGCGGTTGAACTCGATCGCATACTCCATCGGGAGCTCTTTCGTGAAGACCTCGAGGAACCCCTGCACGACCAGGTTCGTCGCCTCGTTCTCGGTCAGGCCGCGGCTCATCAGGTAGAAGATCTGGTCCGCGCTGACCTTGCCGACCGTGGCCTCGTGGGTCATCGTCGTGTCGTCTTCCTGGACATCGATGTACGGGTAGGTGTCCGACCGGCTCAGCTCGTCGAGGAGCAGCGCGTCGCAGCGGACGCTGGCCACGACGCCGGTCGCGCCCGGGGCGACCTTGAGCGTCCCCCGGTAGGTCGAGCGCCCGCCATCCTTGCTCACCGACTTGCTGACGATCCGGCTGCGCGTGTTCGGGGCCAGGTGGACGGCCTTCGCCCCGGTGTCCTGGTGCTGGCCGTGGCCGGCGAACGCGACGCTGATCACTTCGGCGGTGGCGCCCTCGCCCCGCAGGTAGATCGCGGGGAATTTGACCGTGCTCCGTGACCCTGTGTTCGCATCGACCCACTCCACGGTCGAGTGGGCATGGGCGTGGGCCCGCTTGGTCACCAGGTTGTAGACGTCGCGGCTCCAGTTCTGGATCGTCGTATACCGGATCTGCGCGCCGGGAAGGGCGATCACCTCCACGACGGCGGCGTGCAGCGCATCCGTCGTGTAGATCGGCGCAGTGCAGCCCTCGATGTAGTGGACCTTGGAGCCCTCGTCGGCAATGATCAGGGTCCGCTCGAACTGGCCCGTGTTCTCGCCGTTGATCCGGAAGTACGCCTGGAGCGGGAGCGGGACCTCGACCCCCTTCGGGATGTAGACGAAGCTGCCGCCGGACCAGACCGCGCTGTTGAGCGCCGCGAACTTGTTGTCCTCCGGCGGGACGACGGTGCCGAAGTACTTCTTCACGATCTCGGGGTACTCGCGCAGGCCCTGGTCCATGCCCATGAAGACCACGCCGATCTTGCTGAGCTCCTCGCGCACCGAGTGGTAGACGACCTCCGAGTCGTACTGGGCGCCAACGCCGGCCAGGAACTTGCGTTCGGCCTCGGGGATGCCCAGCTTCTCGAACGTCAGCTTGATCTGCTCCGGGACGTCGTCCCAGGACTTCTCCTCCCGCTCCGACGGCTTGCGGTAGTAGACGATCTTGCTGAAGTCGATGGCCTGGACGTTCTCCGGGACCCAGGTGGGCATCGCGCGGGCCATGAAGTGGTCGTAGGAGCGCAGCCGGAACTCGCGCATCCAGGCGGGCTCCGCCTTGAACGCGCTGATCTCCTCGACCGTGCGCCGGGTCAGGCCGACTTTCGTCTCTGCCAGGTACGCGACATCGTCGTGGAAGCCGTACTTGTAGTCCTGGGAGACGATCTCCCCTCGCGCGACGGTCATGCTGACTCCTCGGCCTTCGGGTGTCGATCCTCCGGCGGATGCCCGGGTGCGGAGGCTCGGGAGTTCGGCAGCGGGGACGCGCCGGATCGCGAGGGAGCCGCGATCCGTCGCCGCCGAATTCCGACCTGTATTGTCGGATATCCGCGTTCCGCCGTCAAACAGCCGGCACGGTTCGCGGCGTTGCTGCTTCTGACCACGGGTCTGCCCGAAATACCCCTTCCCGAGATCGCCGACCTCCGGGTAGACTCGCGGCCTCCGCGGCGGATGGCAGCGGCTGACACGGAGGTGGACCCGGGGTGGCGGGACTCGGCGGGGGCGGCGCAGCGGGCGGCGGCGGGCCGCTTGCCGGGATCGGCGCGCTCGTCACGGGCAACGGCGTCATCGCGATCGCGGCGGGCCTGCTCGTCGGCATCGTCGGCACGGGCACGCTCCTGGCGACCGGCACGATCAACGTCGGCGGCGGGACCGCTGCGACTCCGACCGCGGGACCCGGTCTCCAGCTGGTCGCCTGCCCCAACATCGGACCCGTGATCGGGACGATCCCGCAGGGAGAGAAGGTGCTGGTGACCGGCCGGAGCGCCGACGGCGGCTGGCTGCAGATCTACTACCCGGGTCCCGCCTTCGAACGCGCCTGGACGAAGGCCGGGCCCCTCCAGCTCCAGGCCGACGCCAGTGGCCTGCCCGTCGCGTCGTGCGAGGCCCCAACGGCGCAGAGACCCGGAGCGTCGGCCGCCGTCGTGCCCGCGCCGGAGGCGAGCCCATCACCCCAGGCGTCGCCCTCGACGGAGCCATCCCCGGTGGCCATCCCGTCGCCCTCGCCCGCGGCGTCGGCGCAGCCGTCCGCCACGGCCACCCCGAAGCCGACACCGAATGTGCCGCCGGCCATCGCCGCCTTCACCGCTTCGACGAAGACCCTGAGCTACGACCAGGGGGCGTACTGCCCCACCGCCCCGATGACGGTCACGTTCACCCTGAAGGCGACGGACGCCGGCGGGGTTGTCTCGGCGACGCTCTACTGGAAGAAGCCCGGAGCCTCCGCCTACGTCGCGGCGCCCATGACCCTCGCCGGCGGGTCGGCCCAGGCCGGCACGTGGACGAAGTCGGTGGGTACGAAGGGGAGCGGGACCTGGAACGCGGGCAACCTCGACGCCTACGTGGTCGTGCTCGACGCGAGCGGCGCCCGTACGAAGAGCCCGGCGAGCGGCGCGCTCGCGATCCCCGTCGGCGTATGCGTCAACACCGGTCCGACGTTCGTGAGCGGACCATCGGCGGGCAACGCAACGCTCTACGCAGACCCGCTCCAGGCCGGCTGCGGCAGCCCGATCGGCACCGAGATCCGGGCCACGATCACGGACGTCGACGGGGTCAAATCGGCGACCCTGTTCTTCACGGACCAGGCGGGCACGGCCGTCCAGCGTCCGATGACCGGCTACGCCGGCAACCTGTGGAGCTCGTCGATCAACGCGAACGACGACGGAACGAAGGGGAATGGCTCGATCAGCTGGTACGTGGTCGCGACCGACGGCAAGGGCGCCCAGACGACGTCGCCGACCCAGTCGCTCGCGGTCATCCGGTGCGACACACCGGCAACCTTCGATTTCGGATCCGCGACCAGCCCGGTCTACAACGCGCCCGCGTGCAGCCCGACCAGCGTGACGATCCCCGTCTACGCGACGGATCCCGACAACGCGGCCGCGGGCGACAGGGACAGCAGCCGCCTGCAGGTGATGGTGACCTGGCAGGCCACGAATCTTCGCTCCGGAAAGACCTACTCGGGGCGTGTTCAGGCGGTCTTCCAGAAGGGCAACCTGTTCCTGGCCTCGTTCCCCGTCGGCACGGACTGGCAGGCCACGTTGTACTCCTTGACCTACTCCGCGACGAGCGTCGACGTGTACGGAGGGACAACGCGCAGCTTCAGCGGGAAAGCCCAGATCAGCGTCTACGGCTGCCAGGCGCCGGGATGAGCCGATGAACCTGCCCGGCGGCACCCTGCTCCGCTTCATCCTCGCGGCCGTCATCGGCGCCGGCGGGGCGCTTGGCGTGGCCGCGGCGACGGCGACGCCCCAGTCCAGCGCGATTCCCGGTCCGGTCTCGTATCAGCTGACGTCCGACACCGGGGACCAGCCGGCCGCGCTCTTCGGGATCACCGCGATCCCGGACCAGGCGCCGGTCCGACTCACCGCGCTGCCGGACGACCAGACACTCCAGCTGGTGGCCTTCGCCGAGCCGGGCTCGGCGCCCACGTCCGGCTCGCCTGCGGTCCAGCCGGCCTGGCTGGCGGCGACCGGCCTCCCGCGGGTCGTGCCGATCACCCAGTTCGACGGTGGCCCGCTCCAGGCGTACAACTGCACCATGGCCGCCGGGGCCATGCTTGCGCGCCTGGGCTACGGGATCGTCGCGACGGGATCGCAGCTGCGGGCGCTCCAGCCGGACCAGGTGGGCGGGACCTCGCTCTCGGACCTCGAGGTGGCGATCGGGCGCTACGGTGTCACGTTCAGCCAGGCGCCGATCTCGGCGCTCCAGCTTCGCGCGCTGCTGTACGCGGGCGCCGGTGCGGTGATCCAGGGTGCCTATGGCGCCGTGCCGATTGACTTGCGACTCCAGGCGGATTTCACCGGCGGCCATGCCATCTACCTCGACGCGTTCCGGCCGGCCTCCGCGGACGGGCCGGCCGCCTACTACGTCCTCGACCCGCTGGGGCCGACGTGGACCGGCTACAAGGGCGGCTGGTGGCCGGCCGATGTGGTCGAAGCGTTCGCCACCTCGTTCGGCGGCGGCGCCATCGACACGGCGTGGGCGTTCCCCGGCGGCAAGACGCCGACGAGCTACCCGGTCCTGCCACCCGACGCGTACCCGTCGCCGACGCCGGCGGGACCGCCTCCGAGCCTGGCTCCGGGGGCGACGCCGCTACCCAGCGCCTCGGCGCCCACGCCGTCCGGCGCAGCGCCCTCGCCCAGCCCACTGCTGCTTCCTTCCCCGAACCCGATTGCCTCGATTCCGCCGAGCGACGCAAGCCCGGTCCCGCTGCCGTCCGGCATCTGGAACTTCGGCGGGCTCCAGGTGCTCAAGCCGAAGCTTGACCTGAGCGTCCTGCTCGGAGCATGCGCGACGACGCCGGCACCGAGCTGGTGCCCGAGCGGGATCATCGGCGTCTTCCCGCCCGCGGCGACCCCCGCCCCCACACTCCCGCCGTTCAAGACGGTCTTCAGCGTCGGCCTGCTCTACGCGAATGCGATCTCCCCCAGCGTGATGCAGGTCATCTTCACCACGCCGGACGGCACCGCCCCGGCGCTTCAGTACTGGGACGCGAGCTCCCCGACCGGCACGCTCAGCCTGGCACCGTCCGTCGAGCCCGCGCTGCTCAACGGCAGGCTTGTCCAGGTGGCCCAGTTCCCGATCGCCCAAGGCGGCACCTACGACTTCATCGCCTCCGCCGCCGGGACCGGCGTGAAGGCCCTGAGCGACGTGGGCACGATCGGCCAGTAGGCGCCCCGGGCGCGGGCTGCGCGGCCCGGGCCCTCGCCGGGCGGCTCAGGCGGACCGGGGTTCCGCCGGCGCGCGCCGCCGTCCTAGCGTGGTCTTTCCACCGTCCACGAGCGAGTAGACCACCGGCACGACGATCAGGGTCAGGAACGTGGACGAGAAGAGGCCGCCGATGACGACCGTCCCGAGCTCCGCGGCGATGATCGAGCCCTGGTTGAGACCCGCTGCGAGCGGGATGAGGGCCAGGATCGTCGCGATCGCCGTCATCAGGATCGGCCGGACACGCGTCTTGCCGCCCTCGACGAGCGCCTCGGTGGTCGGCATCCCCTGTCGCCGGAGCCGCTCCACGAGGTCGAGCAGCACGATCGCGTTGGTCACGACGATTCCGATCAGCATCAGGATCCCGATGAGGGCGCTGATGCCGATCGCGCGGCCCGACAGCAGGAGCGCGGGAAACACGCCGATCGCCGCCAGCGGCAGGCTGAACATGATCACGAACGGGGTGACCAGGCTGTTGAAGGCCAGGACCATCATCACGTAGACCAGCAGCATCGCGATCGCCATGGAGTTGAAGAGCCCACCGAAGGCCTGCCCCTGCTGCTGGGTCACCCCCGAGAAGGTGACGTTGACGCCGGCCGGGATCGCGCCGGATGCCGTGAGCGAGTCCACGACATTCTGGGCCGCTCGCGACGCGCCTCCCGTGTCCTTGCTGGTGATGTCGGCCGTGATCGATGCGGACGGCGCCTGGTTGATCCGGGTGATGCTCCCCTGCGTCGCCACCTGGGCCACCTCGGCCACTGAGCCGAGCGCAACCTTGTTCACGGTCCCGACCGGCAGCGCCTTGAGGGCGTCGACGGACGTGACCCGCGCGGGGTCGAGCTGGACGTAGAGGTCGACGGGGCCGCCATCGGCCAGCGAGACCCGCGTGACGAGCGAGCCGACGAGTGCCGAGCGCACCTGCGCCGCGACCTGCGCCGCGGTGAGGCCCGCCGCGAAGGCCCTGTTCGGGTCGACCGTGATGTCGATCTGGGGCGTGGCCTTGACGAGGTCGGACTTCACGTTGGCCAGATCCGGGCTGGCCTGCAGCGCCGTGACGACCGCATCGGTCGCGGTCGCGACGGCGGCGGGGTCGGCGGCGCTGACGATGATCGAGAGATTGTTCGAGCTGAAGCCACCGGACTGGTTCACGACGACGTCGAACCCGTCCACCTTGAGAGCGGCGAGCTCCGTCGCGACCTTCGTGGTGTACGTGTCGAGGTTGACGTCGCTTGCCAGCCGCACGACCATCCGGGCGCTGTTGGCGGGCTCACCGGAGAACGCCGCCGAGAGCGTCGACGTTCCCGTGTCGCCCTCGCCGGGGACGGTCGTCTGGACGAGCTGCACCTTCGGGTCGGCCCGCAGGATGGTCTCGGCCTGGGTGGCCTTCGCGAGGACCGCCTCCGTGGCGGCGCCCGCGGGCGGCACGATGCTGACCTGGAGCACCTTGTCCGAGCCGGTCGAGATGAACTCGGTCGGAAGGTGCGTCGCGAGCGACACGGACCCCGCGAACAGGATCGTCGCAAGCGCGAGGACACCCAGCTTCGTGCGCCGATCGCGGAGCACGAAGCGGATCGTCGGCGTGTATGCGCGGACCCACAGCGAGTTCTTCGGCTCGCCCGTCTCGTCCACCGCGAGCCTGACGCGGTCGATGAACAGGTAGGCCAGGATCGGCACGATCGTCAGCGCGCAGACAAGCGACGCGAGCAGGGCGAACGTGACCGTCAGCGCGAAGGGCAGGAAGAACTGGCTCACGATCCCGCCCACGAACCCGATCGGGAGGAACACTGCCACGGTCGTGAGCGTCGAGCTCGTGATCGCGCCGGCCACCTCTCGCGGGCCCTGGAGGACGGCCGTCAGGCGGTCCTCGCCCATCGCCCGGTGGCGGTAGATGTTCTCGAGCACGACGATCGCGTCGTCGACGACCCGGCCGACGGCGACCGCGAGGCCGCCCAGGGTCATGATGTTCAGCGTGATCCCGGTCACCTGCATCACCACGAGCGCAGTCAGCACGGACAGCGGGATGCTGACCGCGGCCACGAGCGTCGAGCGAAGGCTGAACAGGAACAGGAAGATCGTGATCACCGCGAACAGCGCGCCGAGACCCCCTTCGTGGAGCAGGCCGTCGCGCGACTGCTTGATGAAGCTCGAGAGGTCGGTGACGGTGAGAATCTTGAGGTCCGGGTGGCTCGCGCCGACGTCAGCCAGCTTTGCCGTGACCGCGTCCGCGACGTCCACAGTGTTGGCGTTCGCGTTCTTGCTCACCGTGATCGTCAGCGATGGTTGGCCGTTCGTGCGGGCATAGCCCGTCGTCGGCACCTGGGCGAGCGCGACCGTCCCGATGTCCGAGATGTGGATCATTGTCGGCGCGGCAGACGCGGGCGCTGTCGCGGGCACCCCGGCCGCACCTGGGGCGGGCGAGGCACCGGCGGCTGCCGGGCTGACCCGCAGCTGGCCGACGACGAGCCCGCTGATCTGGCCGACCGTCGTGAGCGACCCGGACGTCGACACCGGGATCCGGCTGCTCCCGTCCGAGAGCTGGCCGGCGGGAAGGGTCAGGTTGTTCGCGGAGAGCACGCCTTCGACCTGGTCGATCGAGATTCCTGCGGCCGCCATCTTCGTCGGGTCCAGCGTCACGACCAGGCGGCTTGCAAGGCCGCCGGCGAGGTCGACGGACGCGACGCCGTCGAGACCCTGGAGGGCGGGCACGACTTCAGCAGCGGCCACCTGGGCCGCGGTCGCCAGGCCGTTCGGGCCACTCCCGGAGATCGACGCGATGATGACCGGTGAGGCGTTGATGTCGAGTGCGGTGACCTGCGGCGTCACCGCCTGGGGCAGCTTCAGCGCCGCGACGTTCTGGGCGATCGCCGCCTGGGTCGCCTTGACGTCGGTCCCATAGGAAAACTCGGCGACGACGAGCGCGATCGAGTTCGCAGAGGTCGACTGGACCATCTGGAGGCCCGCGACGCCCGAGATGGCACGCTCGATCGGCTTGGAGACCTGGTCGGCGACGTCGGACGCGCCGGCGCCGGGGTCCGACGCGACGACCGTGATGATGGGCAGCGCGATGTCCGGGAGGAGCTCCTGCTTGAGGTTCCCCCAGGCGGAGATCCCCCCAATGAAGAGCGCGACGGCCAGCAGGAGCGCGACACTCCGCTTGCTCACGGCGAGCTCGGTGAGTCGGCTCATGAACGGCCTCCGGGAAGTGTGGGGTCTGCGGTGGGATGGGCGGCACTGGGAACCGGGGCCGGGTCGTCGGCCGCCGCGGCGAGGAAAACGGAGGCGCGCTCGACGACGTCGAGCTCCGGGTCGGGGAGGCGCGCGAGAAGGCGCCGGAGCTGGGCCGCGTTGAGCTCGCGGAAGCGCTCGAGGTCGGCGCGACCGGTCGGCGTGATCGTGACGACCACCTGGCGGCGATCGGCGGGGTCGTCATGGCGGGCCAGGAGCCCGTGGTCGACCAGGCGGTCCACGAGCCCGCTCGTCGTCGAGATCGACACGCCGAGACGCGTGGCCAGCTGCGTCATGTGCATGCCCCCCGAGGCCGCGGCCAGGTAGAGCACCTTGGCCTGCGACATGGTCACCGCCACCTCGAGGAGGTCTGGCGCGTGCCACGCCGCCACGCGGCGCATGAGCAGCTCGTATGACGCCACGACACGCTCGATGCGCGCGCTGCGATCTGCAGGCTCTGCTGACATCAGCCGGGTGTGCCTCCGCGATCCTTGGTCTTGCACCAACCATATCGGAGATGCGAAAGAAACGGATTGGGCCTCCGTGGCCGTGCAGCCAGTCGACGAGCGCGGCTCGGCTCCCGGTCGCGACCGGCTACCATCCGCCGGTGACGCCAACCAGGACCAGCGACCCGGCGCGGAATCCATCTCCACGCCCGCAGGCCGTCCCGGCCGGGGTCGCGCGCCGCTTCCTCGTCCTGCGCCACCTGCTCGCACCGCCACGGGCGCTGCCGCCTGGAGAAACGAGCGTGCTCGGCTTAGTCGAGCGCCTCGGGTCGCTGCAGTTCGATCCCCTCGAGATCGCCGGCCGCAACCACGATCTCGTCCTGGCGGCGCGCATCGCGGGCTACCGGCGCGAGATGACCGACGTCCTCCTGTACGATCGGCGGCTCCTGTTCGAGGCGTACAACAAGGGCCTCAGCATCCTGCCCACCGCAGAGCTGCCGCTCTACCGCCTGGCCTGGGATCGCGCCCGCGCGAGGCACGACGGCGGCGCATTCGACGACCACGCGCCGCTGGTCGAGGAGCTCCTGGACCGGATCCGGCGTGGCGGGCCGCTCTCCTCGACCGACGTCGAGCCGCGTGCGTCGATCGACTGGTACTGGCGTCCGACGAACCAGGTCCGGGCGATCCTGGAGGCGCTCGCCGAGGCGGGGATCCTCGGGATCGCCCGGCGCGAGGGCAACCGGCGGGTCTACGACCTGGCCGAGCGCCTCTTCCCCGCCGATGTCCTGGCCCGGCGCCCTGCCGTCCGCGACCAGGCCCGACACCGGCTGCTGTCCCGCTATCGGGCTCACGGGCTCCTGGGAGCCGCCGGGCAGGCCGAGCTATGGGCCGGGACCGGGCCGGCCGCGCCCGACCCACGCCGGGACAGCTACCCATCACGCTCGGAGATCCGCGCGGAGCTGATCGCCGACGGGGAGCTCGTCCCGGTCGCGGTCGAGGGCCTGCGAGGCCCGCGCCTGGTCGTCGCGTCCGACCTGCCGTTCCTTGAGCGCGCGGTCTCCGAGGTGCACGCGGGCGCGCCCCCGGGCGGCGTGGCGCCCGGGGTCAGCTTCCTCGGCCCGCTCGACCCGTTCTGCTGGGATCGCGACCTGCTGCGCGGCCTGTTCGGGTTCGACTACGTCTGGGAGGTCTACGTCCCGAGGGCCAGGCGGCGCTGGGGCTACTACGTGCTCCCGGTCCTGTTCGGGGACCGGCTCGTCGGCCGGATCGAGCCGCGTTTCGATCGACCCGCGAAGACCGTCCGCGTGCTCGGCGCGTGGTGGGAGCCGGGCTTCGATCCGCTCGCCTCGGACGGCTTCGTGCCGGCGCTCGCATCGGCCCTGGACGCCTACCGGGACCTGGGCAGTGCGCGGCGCGTCACGTTCCCGCGGGACGGGCGGAGCCGGGCGCTCGCGCGGGCGGTCGCCCAGGTGGGCTGACGATCAGGCGGACAGTCCGACGGCGGAGGACCAGGGCCCGACGTTGCCGGCGTTGTCGCGGGCCCGGACGCGGATCGAGATCCTGTGGCCGGCCGGGACGTAGGTGGACCAGGCTCGCCGGCCGGTCGCTGTCCAGATCGAGATCCAGGCCCCGCTGTCGACCCGGCGCTGGATCTCGAACGACCGCAGCCCCGAGGTGAGCGCCGCGAGCAGGACGTCGTCGCCGCTCCAGCCCCAGGTCACCAGGCGGACCCGGCGGCCCGAGGCCAGCGTGGCATACGAGCCGGGAGCCGGAGCCAGCATCTTCGCCCAGGGCGCCGTCCGGTCCGGGCCGCGCAGGAAGATCGCCGTCCAGTAGCGGTCGCCCGCGGCGGTCACGGCCAGCGCGACGCCGAGGTAGTTGTCGTCCGCCGATTGGATGATCGCCGCATGCTCGGCCGACGCGAGCCAGCCCCGGTTCACCACCGCCACCGAGTCTGCCAGCCTCGGATAGTCGTTCCAGCCGATCGTCTCGCCCATCCCGTACCAGGTGATCCCCTGCCCCGTGATGAGGTCGAGCGCGGTCCTTCCGTCCGGCTGGACGTGGCTGAGCCTCCCGGCCGCGGCCATTGCGTCGGAGCGTTCGCGAGCGATCGCGGTGAGTCGCGGATCGACGCGGAGCGCCAGGAGCCCGACCGCAGCCCGATCGGCGTTGATCAACGCGACGAGCTTCGCCTCAGCCCCGGACAGCGTCAGGTCGGACGCACCGACCGGAGCCGGGGCAGGGGGCTGGGCGGCGGCGAGCGCAGGCCGCCCGGCTGCCGGCAGGAACGAGGCGAGAACCGCGACCACGAGGGCAAGTGCCAGTGAGGCACGAGCGGGCCGCGGCAGGGTCGATCGCGTCGGGATGTACCGGTGCAAGGTACAAGGGTACGCCGCCGGACGACGTCCTGTCCTCGCTGGTTCGGCGCCCTCATCCGACACGCGAGGACCGGGCGTCCGGGCGGCGACGGTTCCCCACGACCTGTGGGAGGATCAGGTCCGCCAGACGGCCAGCGACACAGCCCGGAGGATCTCATGGCGGCAGTTCGACGCGCGGAAGCGATCTGGACCGGCTCCCTCGCCGACGGAAGCGGCATGATCAACGACGTCACGAGCGGGTCGTTCACCCGCCTGCCCGTCAGCTGGGCCACGCGGACGGAGAAGGCGGATGGACAGACCAGCCCCGAAGAGCTCGTGGCGGCGGCCCACGCCTCCTGCTTCTCGATGTCGCTCGCGGGACGGCTCAGCCGCAACGGCACCCCGCCGACCTCGCTCACGGTGAGTGCGACCGTCACGTTCGACAAGCAGGAGGCCGGCTGGAAGGTGGTCTCGTCGGCGCTGTCGGTCCACGGCGTGGTCCCGGGCATCGACGCGGCGACCTTCCGGTCGCTCGCCGAGTCGGCGCGTGACGGCTGCCCGATCTCGGTGATGATTCAGGGAAACGTGGCGGTCTCCGTCGAGGCCACGCTCGAGGGTTGATCAGCCGATCGTGAGGAGCCGGCGAGGGTTCTCCACGGTCATCTGGCGGATCTCGGCCTCCCCCACTCCGGCCGCGCGCAGGCGGGGCAGGAACGTCTTCTGGAGATACGTGTACCCGTTCCCCCCGTAGTGGCGCAGCTGCTCGTTGTGGCAGACGTCCTGCGAGAGGAAGACGCGGTCGGCGCGGCCGCGGGCCAGCAGATCCAGGAGCAGCGGGATCAGGCGCGGTTCGGCCTGGCGCTCCTGGGGGGTGAACGACATGCCGAGGAAGTCGAACTCGATGCTCGCGCCACGCTCCATGATCGCGAGCCAGTAGGCCAGCTCCGGGTAGGAGTCGGCGTGGCCGATGACGATGCGCGCCGGGTCCGCCCCGGCGTCCTCGAGGACGTCGAGCTGGGCAAGCCCGACGTCGCTCATCACCGCGTGGGTGATGATCCCCAGCCCCGTCGCACGCGACGCGCGGCCGACGGCGCGGAAGACGCGCTCTTCCTGCGCCGAGAGCCAGGGCTTGTCCGTCCCGATCTCCCCGATGATTCCCGGGCGGACGTCCGTGCCTTCGGCCCCGCCGAGGATCTCGCCGACGAGGACGTCCGCGAGCGCCTCCACCGGCCGCCTGTCGATCAGCGCGTCGGGCGGGTAGTACGGGCCGCGGTACCAGCCG
Organism: Chloroflexota bacterium; assembly: GCA_034435355.1. Taxonomy (GTDB): domain Bacteria; phylum Chloroflexota; class Limnocylindria; order Limnocylindrales; family CSP1-4; genus CTSoil-043. The sequence continues at coordinate 33,422 of DAOTXE010000067.1, read as the reverse complement.
CAGCTCATTACGAGATGGAGACCCGACGCCTCGGCCAGCCGGCGCAGGCGCACCGGGTCGCGGCCGATGGCGGCGAGCGTGAGGTCCACGAGGCAGGTGCCGCCCAACTCCCGGAACCGTTCGAGCTCCGGCAGGATGAGCTCGTCCTCGCCGGTCAGCTCCCAGTAGTCCCAGCGATCCGGGATCTGCCAGAGGACGCAGCGTGTGTGCTCGTGGGGAAGCGTGAACCCCAGGACCGCGGGTTCGACCGGGCCGAGGACGGTCTCGACATGGGGGCTCATGCGTCGATGATAGGCGTCCCGCATGGGTGGATGCATCGATCGGCGGGCGGACGCGGCCCGTCGCCGGGCCGATCCGGAGCGGCGCGGGCGCGTCCGGAGGCGCGTGCCGCAGGGGGCGCCCGTGCCGGGCGCTGGCGGGTCGCGCTATCCTGACCGACGGCCCCGCCCTCTCCGCGGGCCCGAGAGAGATCTCCCGCTGCACCCCGAGGTCCGTCCATGTTCCTGCGCTGGGGCGCGTTCGTCTACCGGCACCGCCGCGTCGTGGCGCTCGTCGCGCTCCTCGTCGCGCTCGCGGCCCTGCCGTTCGCCTCCCGCGCCTCGAGCCAGCTCACCTCCGGAGGCTGGCTCGACCCGCTCTCCCAGTCGTCGCAGGTGGACAGCCGGTTGGCGGCCGACTTCGGGGGCGGCAGGAGCAGCCTGCTGGCGCTCTTCACGCGGGCCCAGCCCGGCGCGGACGCGACCTCGGCCGGCTTCCAGGCGGCGATCGCGACCGCTGTTGCGCCGCTCCGGCGCGACCCGGACGTGACCGACATCGTCGGCTACGCGAGCACCGGCGACCGTCGATTCGTGAGCCTCAGGGGCGACGCCGCGTACGTGGTGATCAACCTGTCCGTCACCGACGAGCAGTCCGTCCCGCTCTATCCCCGCCTTCGCGCGGAGCTGGCCCCGCCGGCCGGCTACGCCGTGAGCGTCTCCGGGTACGCCCCCTTCACCATCGACACGTCGAACTCGGCGGGCAAGGACCTCGAGCGGGCCGAGCTGGTCAGCCTGCCGATCGTCGCGATCGTGCTCTTCCTCGTGTTCACGTCCGCGGTCGCGGCGGGGATGCCGCTCCTCGTCGCCGGCCTCGCGATCCCGACCTCGCTGGGTCTCGTCTACCTCGTCGCCCAGCTCACGACGATGAGCATCTTCGTGCTCAACATCGCCTCGATGCTCGGCCTGGCGCTCGCGATCGACTACTCGCTGTTCATCACCAGCCGCTTCCGCGAGGAGCTGGCCCACGGCCGCGAAGTGGGCGACGCAGTGGCGCGGGCCGTCGCGACGAGCGGCAAGGCGGTGATGTTCTCCGGGATCGCGGTCGCCATCGGGCTCTCGGGGCTGATGATCTTCCCGTTCGCCACGATCCGCTCGATCGGGCTCGGGAGCGCGATCGTTGTCGCCTGCTCGGTCTTCTTCGCGCTCACCTTCCTGCCGGCAGTGCTGGGAATGCTGGGCCACCGCGTGAACCGGCTGAGCCTGGCGGGCCTGCGCCACCGGCTTCGCGGCGAGCGCGGCCCGATCACCGAGGTCGAGGTCGTCCACGAGGTCACCGACCCGGGCCACCCGAGTCGCTGGGGCCGCGTGGCGCGCCAGGTGATGGCCCACCCGTGGCGCGTCCTGCTGCCGATCGTCGCCCTCCTGCTCGCGCTCGGCACGCCGTTCCTCCACCTGGAGCAGGGAGTTCCCGGGGCGGAGGTCCTCCCGGTCGGCCTCGAGAGCCGTGACACGTTCGTCAAGCTCGAGGCGGACTTCGCACCGGGCGAGACGACCCCGATGGTGATCCTGGCCGACCTCTCGACCGACCCGGCGAGCCCTGCCGGGATCGGGGCCCTTCAGGCCTACGCGGCGCGCCTGGCGTCCGTCGCGGGAATCTCACGCGTCGAGAGCTTCTTCACGATCACCGATCCGAAGACGGGCCAGGCGCTCCCGCCGGCCCAGGTGCAGGCGCTCTTCGCGCTCCCTGCGGCGCGGCGCCCCGCGGGCATCGCCGCGCTGCTGGCCCAGTACGTGTCGGGGGACACCGTCCGCCTGAGCGCGATCAGCCCCTACGTGGCGTCGCGCCCCGAGGCGACGTCGCTCGTGCCCGTCGTGCGGGCCCTGCCGGTTGACGCGCCCATCACGGGCACGTCGGTCGGCGGAACCGCGGCGCTGGGCGCGGACTTCCTGTCCGGCCAGGCCGACCGCCTGCCGTTCGCGGTCGGCTGGACGATGCTGGCCACGGCGGTGATCCTGTTCCTGCTCTTCGGGTCCGTCGTGCTGCCGCTGAAGGCCGTCCTCATGACACTCCTCTCGGCGACCGCCAGCTTCGGCGCGCTCGTCTGGATCTTCCAGTACGGCAACCTGTCCAACCTGCTGGCGTTCCAGTCGCCGGGCTTCACCATCGCCGGCATCCCGATCATCATGTTCTGCGTCATCTTCGGCCTGTCCATGGACTACGAGGTGCTGCTCCTCTCGCGGATCCAGGAGGCGTGGCGCCGGACGGGCGACAATACGGCGTCGGTCGTGGAAGGTGTCGTGCGCACGGCCCGGGTGATCACCGGAGCGGCGCTGATCATGGTCTGCGTCTTCTCCGCGTTCGTCCTCGCCGACGAGGTGACGATCAAGTCGATCGGCGTCGGGATGGCGATCGCCGTCGCGATCGACGCGACCATCGTGCGGGTGACGCTCGTCCCGGCCGCGATGCGGCTGCTCGGGCGCTGGAACTGGTGGGCGCCCGGTCCCCTGGGCCGGGTCGCGGACCGGGTCGGCTTCTCTCACGTGGAGTCCGCCGACCCCCGCCTGCCGTCCAGCGCTGACGCTGCGGACGGCTCGCGGCCGGGCTAGTCTGCCAGCGTGACCGAGCCGCACTCCCCGGATGACGAGGTCGAGGGACGTTTCCGCGCGCTGAAGGGCGATGTGGTTGACGGTCCGCTTCCGACGGGCTCGCGTCCCGTCGGCGACAACCCGTCGCGACGGGGAGGGTCGCGACGGGAAGCGTCGCACCCGCGTGGCGCGGCAGTCCGGGTGGTCGGGTGGACGTTCGGCCAGGCGGAGGCGGGTCGGCTCGGGCTCTGGATCGGCCTCGGGTTCGTCGCGATCGGCAGCTACCTCGTGCTCGCGCAGTTCGTGCCCGGCGTGCGGGCAGCGGGCGCTCTGACGGTCGGGCTCGCCGGCGGCGCTCTCCTGGCGCGAGTCGCCACCGACCGTTCCGGCGCCTGGGCGCTGAACCTGGGGGCGATCCTGGCCGGCTACGGCGGGCTCGGGTTCGTCGCGGACGTGGCGAGCCTGGGGGCCGTGGGCTGGGGCACGCTCGGGGCGGGGCTCGGCCTGCTCGCGGTCGCCGGGGTGCGCGCGCGCCGCCGTGAGGGCCTGGGCTGGCAGGCGTGGATCGGCGGGTTCTTCGTCGTGTGGGGCGGGTGGGGAGCGCTCCGGGGCGTCGTCCCCGGGTTTCCGGGCCTCGGCGACCTGCTGCTGCCCGGGTTTGTCGTCCTGCTCGGGATCGCCTTCCTGCGGCGGGGGACCAGCCCGGGCCGCTGAGCGGCGCGCCGTCGCCCGCGCGCCGGATCCCGTCTGCCCGACGCGACCTCAGCCCATCGCGACGCCGGAGGTCGCCGCCTCGACCGCGCCCGCGACCCCATCGGCGATCCGCACGATCTCGTCGTCGGTGACCACGAACGGCGGTCCCAGGAGCACCAGGTCGCCGTCCACGCCGTTCGCGTTGCCCGTGCCGGAGTAGACCAGCACGCCCCGCTCGCGCGCCGCACGGACCAGCGCCTCCGTCCGCCGCTCGGCACGCGGAAACGGCGCGCGCGTGACACGGTTCGCGACGATCTCCAGCCCCACCATGAGGCCGCGGCCCCGGATCTCGCCGACGTGCGGGTGGTCGGCGAGGCGTTCGGAGAGCAGCCGGGCGAGCGCCTCGCCCTTCGACGCGGAGGCCGCGACGAGGTTCTCTTCGCGGAGGATCCGCAGGACCTCGCGTGCCACGGCCGCCCCGGTGATCGAGTGGCTGAAGGTGAAGCCGTGGACGAACCCGCCGGCCGCGATCGCCTCGTAGATCGGGCCCGCCGCCGCCACGAAACCGAACGGCCAGTAGCCCGACGTGGCACCCTTCGCGGCCGCCACGAGGTCCGGCCGGACGCCCCAGTGGTCGACCCCGAACCAGCGGCCGGTCCGGCCGAAACCCGTCATCACCTCGTCGGCGACCAGGAGCACGCCGTGGCGCCGGCAGATCTCGGCGATCGCCGTCCAGTAGCCGTCGGGCGGCACCACCGCGCCCAGGGTCGCCCCCACGATGGGCTCCGCGACGAACGCGGCCACGGTCCCCGGGCCGGCCGCGACGATCACGCGCTCCAGCTCGCCGGCCAGCTCGGCGACGTCGCCCAGCGCGTTGGAACGCGGCTCACCGGCCCGGTACGGATACGCGGCGGAGATGTGCCGGAAGCGGCCCAGCCACGCCTCGTAGGGGCGGCGCAGCGGCTGCCTGCCGGAGAGGTCGAGCGCGCCGAGCGAGTTGCCGTGATAGCTCCCCCAGCGGGCGATCACGATCTGACGGGCGGTCTCGCCTCGCGCGATGTGGTAGGCCCTGGCCATCTTGAGGGCGGTCTCGATCGCCTCGGAGCCGCCGGAGACCGGGTAGACGGCCGGCGCATCGAGCGGCAGGATCGGCCCGAGCTCGGCCGCGTACGCCTCGAGCGCCTCGCTGGTGAAGGCCGTCCCGTGGGCATAGGCGACGCGGGCCGCCTGGGCCGCCATGGCGTCGGCGACGCTCCGTCGCCCGTGACCGACGTTGACCACGATGGCGCCGCCCGCCGCATCCAGGTACGCGCGTCCGTCGGCCGCGTAGAGCGTCGATCCCTCGCCGCGCTCCACGACCGGGAGCGTTCGCCCGAAGACGCGCGGGAAGACGCGGCCGGCCAGGCCGGCATCGAAGGCACGCGGGTCCGTCATGCCCGTGATTGTAGGATCGCCCGGCTCGGCCGGCGACCCGGGTGGCTCAGACGCGACCGCGCGGGACCGTGTGCCAGTAGGTCTTGTTGAAGACCATCTTGCCGAGGTGCCAGAGCTGGTTGGGGCGAGGCGGCTTCGGCGGGTGCTCGTAGTCGAACTGGAGGAGAGTGCCCTTCCCGTCGCCAACCTCGAAGAAGCACATCACCTTGCCGGTGTAGCTCGCATCCTTGCCCCCGGGCTCGCGACCCATGACGAGGGCGCTGACGCGCTCGGCAACGATCGGAGCCTCGAAGTGGGCCGTCGAGCCCGCCTTCGAGAGCGGCAGGTCGGTCGCGTCGCCGAGAGCGTGGATGTTCGGGTACCGCGGCACCTCGGAGTCCGGCGTGTTGGGCGGGAGGAGGTGCTTCACCTGGAGCGTGTGGCGGTCGGTCGGGAGCCAGCCCGACTTGGGCGCGAGGCCGGAGTCGACGACCGCCTGGGCGCCCTTGTGGGGCGGCACGCAGATCAGCAGGTCGTACGGGTACTCCTCCATCGCGTCGGTGATCACGACCTTGCGCTCGGAGTCGATCGAGTCGACGCCGGCGAGGAGCTGGAGGTCGATCCCCTTCTCTGCGAAGATCGGGGTCGCCATCTCGCTGACGCTCTCGATGGTGAACGCGCGGTTGATCGGCGAGAGGAAGGTGAGTTGCGTCTTCTCGCGCAGGCCACGTGCCCGCAGCTCCGCTTCGACGAGGAAGGCCACCTCGAGCGGTGCAGGCGGACACTTGTAGGGGATCCCGGCGATGCCGATCACGATCTTTCCACCCGTGAAGGCATCCAGCGCCTTCCGCAGCCGGGCCGACGCCGCCGGCGTGTAGAAGTGGTACGCCTCCGTCTCGAAGCTCTCGATCGTCTCGGGCAGGATCCGGCAGCCGGTCGCGATGACCAGCTGGTCGAAATGCATCCGGGCACCCGAGGCCATCTCCACGAGCGAGCTCGCGGGATCGATCCGCACGACGGTCTCGACCGCCAGGTCGACGTTCCCGTCGAGCAGCGAGCGCTCGGGCCGGTGGAGGCGCTCCGGTCGCTCGCTGCCCATGGCGATGTACATGTAGCCCGGCTGGTACGCGTGCTCCCCCGTCCCGTCGACGACCGTGACCTTCGCCTCGCCGCGCGCGATCTGATGCTTGAGCTTGCGGGCGATCAGGTTCGCGGCGAGGGTTCCACCGACCCCGCCGCCGAGGACGACGACGCGCTGCACGAGCCTACCGGGCCTTCGTGACGACGATCTCGTCGTAGCCGTCCTTCGACTCGAGGCTCACCAGCGTGTGGCCGGCCTTCTCGATCCACTTCGGGATGTCGATCTTGCTGCCCTTGTCGGCCGACCAGACGGCGATCGTGTCGCCCACATCGGACTCCTTGATCGCCCGGATGAGCTCCATGAGCGGCCCGGGGCAGAAGCTGCCCCGGGCGTCGACGGTTCTTGTGATGGTCGCAGCCATGCAGTGCTCCGTTTCTTCCGTTGCATGCCGCCCGATCGCGCGAAGGCCGGGCGGCGTGGCGCCGCGGACCCCCGCGCGCAGCGGGACGGCTCGGGTGAGCGGGGTCAGATGAAGAGCGGGGAGCTGCCCTCGGTCATGAGGCCGATGACGGTCGCGGCGCCGACCGGCTCGCCCATGCCCTCGATGAGGTCGTCGCGGGTCAGCCCGAACATGTCCATGGTCATCTGGCAGGGGATGAACTCGACGCCGAGCGCCTGGGCAACCTCGAGGAGCTCCTTCGGGCTGGCGACCTTGTACTGCTTGGCCAGCGTGCCCATCATCCAGGGACCCATGCCCAGGAAGTTCATCTTCGAGAGCTTCCGGTGGCTGACGCCCGGCCGCTGCATGAAGGACAGCATCTTCTGCATCCAGTTCTGGCCAGTGATCCGCCTCGAATCCTTGACGAAGGACTGGAGCCCCCAGAACGTCACGAAGACGCGCGTCTTGACGCCCATGGCGGCGCTCGTCGAGGCGAGAATCATGGTCGCCCACGTCTTCTCGAGCTCGCCGCTGTAGCAGATGATCAGGACGTCCTTCGCTTTGGCGGCGCCATCGTCCTCGACGGCGGGGGCGGGAGCGACAGCGGGCTCGTCGGTGGGAGCCATCGGCGGCTCTGCAACTGCGGTCATCGTGGCGTTCCTCACTTCCGGCGGAGGACGAAGCGATAGACGCCGCCCTCGACGCTGCTCTCGACGAGCTCGTTGCCGGTGGTCTTGCACCACGCGGCGAAGTCCTTCGTGGAGCCCGCGTCCGTCGCGAGCACCTCCAGGAGCTGGCCGCTCGCCATCGTCTTGACCGCCTGGGCGGTCTTGACGATCGGCATCGGGCACGCGAGGCCCTTTGCATCGACCCGCTGCGCGATCTCGAGAGACATCCCTGATCCCTTCCTGCTCTTCGGCACGCTGGCCGCCACGCGGCCGCGCCGGTGTTCCGCCTAGATGAAGACGATGTGGCCGTCGCCGGCGTTGAGATAGAACGCGGTTACGCCCTCGACCCCGTCGACGAGCGGGTCGAGGTCGCCCTCCTCGATCTTGAGGACATCCATCGACAGCGAGCAGGCCTGGATGTCGACCTCGCCGAGCTCCTTCGCCTGGCGGAGCGTCTCGTACCAGGGCGCCTGGCCCGCCTCCGCGGCTGCCGCCACGAGGGCCGCCCCGGCCTTCCCGGCCTCCGGGCTGAGGCCCAGGGCTGCGGCGATCCTGTCCTTGCGGAACGCGTCGAGCGCCCAGTACTGGAGGAAGATGTTGACGCGCCGGCCGAGCGCGGCGGCACCCGCCGTCATCACAGCTGCCGCCTGGAGCTTGTCCGCTGTGCCGGAGAAGAGCACCAGGTTGATCGGTTCGTCCACGCGAATTCCCTCACCCCGCGCCGGTCGACGAGGTGGCGGCGAGCGCACGGTCGTCTGCCGGGAGGGGCTGTTCGGAGAGCTCGCCGAGGCGGGCGAGACGGCGCATCAACACCCCGCGCATGAGGCTGCACGCGACGATGACGTCCGGATCGGTGAGCCGATAGCGGACCTCTCGTCCGTCGCGCTCCGCCTCGACAATCCCGGCGGCCCGCATCACGGCGAGGTGCTGGGACACGTTGGGCTGGCTGATCCCCATCTCGTCCGCGAGACGGCCGACCTCCTTCGGCTCCTCGGCGAGGAGGTGCAGGATCTCGAGCCGACGGGGGCTCGCGAGGATCTTCATGACCTGGGACTGGAGGCTCCAGATCGCTTCCATGCCTGGATGATCAGTCCATGCGCATCTGCGCATAAGGTGCCGATGGCCCATTCGAAGGACCGTCCGGCACAGGGCTCCCCTGCCGATCGGCACGGGGGCCGCGCGACATCTCCGGGCCGGCCTCAGCAGATCCGGGGCAGCTGCTCGCCGACGAGCGTGTCGACGATCCGCTCGCTCCCCACGATCGTCCGCAGGGTCACCATCCCCGGGTGGTCGGCGACCACCGTCCCGATGACCGCCGCGTCGGCGCCCTCGCGCGTCGCCCGCATGGCCGCCACGACCGACGCCGCCGAGCCCGCGGGCACGATCGCGACGAGCTTGCCCTCGTTCGCCACGTGGAACGGGTCCAGGCCGAGCATCTCGCAGGCCGCCCGAACGGGTCCCGGGATCCGGATGGCCGGCTCGTCGAGCACCATGCCGACGTCGGACGTCGACGCGATCTCGTTGAGCGCCGAGGCCAGGCCTCCCCGCGTCGGGTCGCGCAGGACGTGGACGCCGGGCTCGGCCTCGAGGATCGCGGCGACCAGCCTGTTGAGCGACTGCGTGTCCGAGGCGACCTCGACCTCGAACTCCAGGCCCTCGCGGACGCTCATGATCGCCACCCCGTGGAGCCCGATCGGCCCGGACAGGATGACGGCGTCGCCGACCGCCGCGCGGTCCGCAGCGGGCGCCACGCCGTCCGGGATCAGCCCGATGCCTGCGGTGTTCACGAAGAGGCGGTCCGCGGCTCCTCGTCCGACGACCTTCGTGTCGCCGGTCACGATCAGGGCCCCGGCCTGGGCAGCCGCTCGGGCAGCCGACTCGGTGATCGCCCGCAGCTCCTCGAACGGCAATCCCTCCTCGATGACGTAGGCAAGCGAGAGGGCGAGCGGCCGGGCGCCCATCATGGCGAGGTCGTTGAGCGTCCCGTTGACGGCGAGCTCGCCAATGTCGCCGCCGGGAAACGCGAGCGGGCTGACCACGAACGTGTCCGTCGTGAATGCGAGTCGCGCGCCGGCGACGTCGACGACGGCCGCGTCGTTGAGCGGGCCGCCGGGCGCGGCCGCCGCGAGCGCGGGGCCGATCACGTCCCGCATGAGCGCGGCCGAGAGCTGGCCGCCGGACCCGTGCCCGAGGATCACCCGCTGGTCCTCCGGGATCGGCGCGGGGCAGGCGATCCCGTTCGCGTCGATCGCCACCGTCCCCAGGGCCCGCGGCTCCCGAGCGGTGGCGGCCTGCGGTTCACGCCGGCCGTTCATCGGCCCGTGTCCGCCGGCCCGGGGGCCGGGATGAGCGGCGTCACCTGGACGAACGGTCGCGCCGGCGCCAGGGTCCGCAGGCTGCCGATCCCCCGGCCTGCCGAGAAGAACGCTGCACAGGTTCCCTCGGAGCTGACCATCGGGGCCCCGAGCGGCTTCTGGGGGCTGCAGAGGGTCCCGTACGCCGTGCAGTCGAGGGGTGTCTTCTCGCCGGTGAGAATGGCGCCCGCGATGCAGGCCGGGTGCTCCTGGGTATGGATGTCGCCGACGGAGAAGCGCTCCTCGGCGTCGAACCGGGCATATGCGGGGCGCAGCCGGTAGCCGGAGTCGGGGATCTCCCCGACCCCCCGCCACTTCCGATCGCCGACCTCGAAGACCTCGAGGATCTGCTTCTGGGCGAGCGGGACGCCCTCCCGTCGGACCGCCCGCGCGTACTGGTTTTCCACCTCGTGACGGCCCTCCTCGAGCTGTCGGATCGCCATGAGGATCCCTTCGAGAAGGTCGAGCGGCTCGAAGCCGGTCACGACGATCGGGACCCGGTACCTGGCCGCGATCGGCTCGTACTCCGTCCAGCCCATGACGGCGCAGACGTGGCCGGCGGCGAGGAACGACTGCACCTGGTTGGCCGGCGATTCGAGCAGCGCGATCATCGCGGGCGGCACCAGGACGTGGGAGACGAGGACGCTGAAGTTGTCGATCCCCCTGCGGGCCGCCTCCGCGACGGCCATCGCGTTCGCCGGCGCCGTCGTCTCGAAGCCGACCGCGAAGAAGACGACCTGCCGGTCGGGGCTCGCATGCGCGATCTTGAGGGCGTCGAGCGGCGAGTAGACGATCCGGACATCCGCACCACGCGCTTTGAGCGCGAGGAGGTCGGTGGTCGACCCCGGGACGCGCAGCATGTCGCCGTAGCTCGTGAAGATCACGTCCGGTTGCGCGGCGATCGCGAGCGCCTTGTCGACCTGCTCGAGCGGGGTGACACAGACCGGACAGCCCGGGCCGTGGATCATCCGGACTCCCTGGGGCAGCGCCTCGTCGATCCCCTGCTTGACGATCGTGTGCGTCTGGCCGCCGCAGACCTCCATGAGCGTCCACGGCCGGGTGGTGATCCGGTGGATCTCGGCGATCAGCTTCCGGGCGAGGACCGGGTCGCGGTACTCGTCGAGATACTTCACGCGGAGCTCCCGGGCGCTCGGGTGAGCAGGCCGTCGAGAACCCCGTCGATCGGCGGGCCGTCGTCGGACACGACCGCAGGCGCGTCCATCCCGGGACCCATCGTCGCGAGCTCCGCGCTCATCAGGTCACCCATCGAGGCGAGGATCTCGAGCGTCTTGAGCGCCTCCTCCTCGTCGACGCGCGAGATCGCGAACCCGACGTGGACGATCACGTAGTCGCCGAGCTGCACCTCGGGGATGTAGGCAAGGCAGGCGTCCTTGCGAACCCCGCCGAAGTCGACCTTCCCCATCGGCAGGCCCGCGTCGTCGCGGATCTCGACGACGCGGCCGGGAATCCCCAGACACATGGCTCCTAGTTCCTTCCTCGCGCGCGGCCGGCGGGGACGCCGGCGTCCGCGGCCGGCCCGGCCGCCATCGTGGCCGCGGCGATCGCGGCCTGACCGTAGCTGATTCCGCCGTCGTTCACCGGGACGCGGCGGTTGATGAAGACGGCGAACCCATCCCGGGCCAGGCGCCCGAGCAGCGAGCTCGCCAGGCGCCGGTTCTGGAAGACGCCGCCCGACAGGCATACCGTGCGGATCCCGGTGTCCGCGGCGACGTCTGCGCAGAGCTCGCGGGTGACCTCGGTGATCGTCTCGTGGAAGCCGGCCGCGAGCATGCCCACCGGGAGGCCCGCCGCCCGGCCCGCCAGCAGCGCCGCCAGCGTCGGCCGCGGGTCGTAGACGAGCATGTCCCCGAGGCGCTCCACCACGTACGGCAGGGCGGCGGCCGGGCGGTCACCGGCCGCGATCTCGAGGTCGATTGCCGCCTGCGCCTCATATTCGGCGACATCGCGGAGCCCGAGGAGGCTTGCGGCCGCGTCGAAGAGCCGGCCGGCCGACGAGGCCTGCGGGGCGTTCAGACCCCGTGCCACCTGGGTCCGGATGACGGCGACCTCGCGCGGGTCGAGCCGCGCGAGGAACGCCTGCGAGAGGTCGCCATCGCGGCCGCACGCCTCCGCCACCCCCGCGTTCTCGTCGATCCGGAGCGCCTCCGCACCCAGCATGTATCCGAGCGCCATCCGGTAGGGACGGCGCACGGCCAGCGCGCCACCGGGCAGCGGCGCCTGCCCGAAACGGGCCACCCGGCGGTACGCGACCAGGTCGGCGACGAAGACCTCGCCCCCCCAGAGGCTGCCGTCGTCGCCCATCCCCAGCCCGTCGTAGGCGACGCCGATGAAGGGCGCCGTGATCCCGTGCTCGGCCGCGCAGGAGGCGACGTGCGCGTGGTGGTGCTGGACCGCGATCCGACGCTCGGCCGGGAACCGGGCGACGGCGTACTTCGTGGAGAGGTACTCCGGGTGGCGATCGTGGGCCACGATCTCCGGTTCGAGCGCGAGCAGCCGCGAGAGGTGGGCCAGCCCGTCCGTGAAGGCGCGGTGCGTCGCGAGGTCCTCGAGGTCCCCGTTGTGGGGGGCGACGTGCGCCCGCTCGCCGCGAGCGAGCGTGAAGGTGTGCTTGAGCTCCGCGCCAACCGCGAGGATCGGGTGCACGGCGGCGACGGGGAGGGCCAGGGCTTCCGGGGCGTATCCGCGCGCTCGGCGGACCAGCGACTCGCGCCCCGCGACGACCCGGGTGACCGAGTCGTCGTAGCGGGCCCGGATCTCCCGGTTGTGGGTGAGGAACGCGTCTGCCAGCCCGGCGAGTCGCACCGCCGCGTCGGCGTCGTCGGTTGCCAGCGGCTCGTCCGCCAGGTTTCCCGAGGTCAGGACGAGCGGCCGCCCGACCGCCTCGAGCAGAAGCGTGTGGAGCGGCGTGTAGGGCAGGAAGATCCCGAGCCGGCGATTCCCGGCCGCCACGGACGGTGCCAGGGCCGGCGCTCCGGTGGGGCGGGCGACGAGGAGCACGATGGGCCGCGCGGGTCCGGCGAGGATCGCCGCTTCGGTGGCCGTCACGTGGCACAGGGCACGGGCGGCCTCGAGATCCGGGACCATCACCGCGAACGGCTTGGCCCAGCGGCGCTTGCGGTCGCGCAGTCGTCCGACCGCCGCCGGGTCGGTCGCGTCGCAGGCGAGGTGGTAGCCGCCCAGCCCCTTGACCGCGACGATCCGGCCTGCACGGAGGTCCGCGGCGGCGGCCGCCAGGGCCGCTTCCTCGAGCGCCTCCGGCGCGGGCGCCCCCGTCCCGCGATAGGCAAGGCGAGGTCCGCAGCGCGGGCAGGCGACCGGTTCGGCGTGGAAGCGGCGATCGGCCGGATCTGCGTATTCCGCGGCGCACTCGGCGCACAGGGGGAACGCGTGCATCGTCGTCCGTGCGCGGTCGTACGGCAGTTCGTCGATGATCGTCGCGCGGGGCCCGCAGTTCGTGCAGTTCGTGAAGGGATATCGATAGCGCCGGTCCGCCGGGTTCGTGAGCTCGGCGAGGCAGTCGTCGCACGTCGCGATGTCGGGCGGGAAGAGCCGGTCGGCCGCGTCCGTGCTCACGCTGGCGTCGATCATGAAGGTGGACGGAAGGGCCGCGGTGGCGGCCGGGTCCATCGCAACGGCGGTGACCCGCTCCACCCGGGCGCGGGGAGGTGCGTCCGTGCGCAGCCGCCGGGCAAAGGCGTCGAGCGCCGTGGACGGGCCGGCTGCTTGGATCTCCACGCGACCCGCCGCGTTCCGGACCCGGCCGGTAAGGCCCAGCTCGGTCGCCAGGCGCCACACGAAGGGACGAAACCCGACGCCCTGGACCACGCCCTCCACCAGGAGCGTGCGGGCCGCGGCCCGGCGGCCCCGTCCTCCGGTCTGCCCAGCGGGGCGCACGTGTCGCTTCGCAACGGATGCGGCCATGCGCATAGGATCGCCCGCCCGGGGCGCACAGCGGACGTGCCGAAGGTCCCCGGAACGGCGGCCATCGGGAAGCCGGATGGCGGCTCCGCGCCCGTCCGGGCGGGCTCCGGCAACCCGCCCTGCGCACGGCCGCCGCCCGGCGCTGGGAGGGGCCCTTCGGCCCCCCGCTCCTTCCAGCACGATCGGGCCGTTTCGATACTCGATCGCAACCCTTCGGCCCTAGCCTGCCAATTCGGGCCGGAAGAGGCTCGAAGCCACAGCATCAGGCAGGAGGTTCCGACCGGATGATCGCCGTCGCACAGGACTCCCTCGCATTACCGGGCGCGGAGCTGCCGGCCCCGGCCGGCTCCGCGCCCGGGACCTGGAGCCCGCTTCACATCGCGACCGACCGCTGCAAAGGGTGCAGCCTCTGCATCGGCGCCTGCGCGAAACAGGCGCTCGCCCTGGACGAGACGCGCGTCAACGTCCTCGGCTACCACCCCATCATGCTGATCGATCCCGCCGCCTGCACCAGTTGCGCGCTCTGCGCACGGGTCTGCCCGGATTGCGTCCTGACGATCTTCGCGGCACCGAAGACGCCCCGGGGTACGGGGCGATGACCAGCGCGACGATCCCGCCGGCGACCTTGCACCACGGCCATCGCGTGCTGATGAAAGGCAACGAGGCGATGGCCGAGGCTGCCATCCGGGCCGGGTGCGACGCCTACTTCGGCTACCCGATCACGCCCCAGGCGGAGCTCCTGGAGTGGATGGCGCGCCGGATGCCCGAGGAAGGGCGCGCGTTCGTCCAGGCGGAATCCGAGCTGGGCGCCATCAACATGGCGCTCGGCGCGGCGGCCACCGGGGCGCGCGTCCTGGTCTCCTCGTCCTCCCCGGGGATCAGCCTCATGGCCGAGGGGATGAGCTACATGGCCGGGGCCGAGATCCCGATGGTGCTGGTCAACGTCATGCGCGGCGGACCCGGCCTGGGCGGCATCGGACCCAGCCAGGCGGACTACTTCCAGGCCACGAAGGGGCACGGCCACGGCGACTACCGCGTGCCGGTCCTGGCGCCGTCCTCGATCGGAGAGGCGATGGCGCTCATGGCGGACGCTTTCGAGCTCGCCGAGAAGTACCGCACCCCGGTCTTCATCCTGGCCGACGGAACGCTAGGTCAGGCCATGGAGCCGGTGGAGCTGCAGTTCCGCGAACCGCCCCGGCTGGCCGCCGGGTGGGCCGCGCGGGGCGCCGAGGGCCGGCCACCCCGGGTGGTCAAGTCGATGCACCTCGAGCCGGAGGACCTCGAGATCCACAACCGCCACCTGCAGGCGAAGTTCGCCGAGATCTCCGCCCGCGAAATCCGCTGGGCGAGCGAGAGCCTCGACGATGCGGAGCTCGCGATCGTGGCGTATGGGACCGGCGCGCGCGTCGCACGGACGGCGATCACGCACGCGCGCGATGAGGGGCTGCGGGCCGGCCTCTTCCGCCCGATCACGCTGTGGCCGTTCCCGTCGGCGGCGCTGGCGGCGGTGGCTGCGCGCACCCGCGGCATCCTCGTCGTGGAGCTGTCGGCCGGCCAGATGGTCGAGGACGTCCGCCTCGCCGTGGAGGGGACGGTCCCGGTTGCCTTCGAGGGCCGGACCGGCGGGATGGTCCCGACGCCCGGCGAAGTGGTCGAGGCGCTGCACCGCCTCCAGGCGGTTGCGGCTGCGGGCCGTACCGGGTCGACAGCGGAGGTCCGACCATGACGATCGAAGCGCCCGAGGGCGCCCGGGTCATCTTCGAGCGGCCGGAGCTCCTGGCCGACCGGAGCACCCACTACTGCCCCGGCTGCGGCCACGGCGTCGTCCACCGGCTCATCGCAGAGGTCCTCGGCGAGATGGGGCTCGGCTCGCGGACGATCGCGGTCGCCCCGGTCGGGTGCGCGGTCTTCGCGTACGACTATATCGGCGTCGACTTCGTGGAGGCGCCGCACGGGAGGGCGCCGGCGGTCGCGACCGGCATCCGGCGCGTGCGACCGGACGCGTTCGTGCTCACGTACCAGGGTGATGGTGATCTCGCGGCGATTGGCACGGCGGAGATCATCCATGCAGCCGGCCGCGGCGAGCTGCTGACCGCCGTCTTCGTCAACAACGGGATCTACGGGATGACCGGCGGCCAGATGGCGCCGACCACGCTCCTCGGACAGCGGTCGACCTCGTCGCCCCACGGACGGGATGCCGCGTTCCACGGCTACCCGATCCCGATGACCGAGATGCTCGCGGTGATGCCCGGCGTGGCCTACGCGGCGCGCGGCTCGGTCGTCGACGCGCCGGCGATCGGCCGCACCAAGCAGTACCTGCGCCGCGCCTGCGAGATCCAGCTCGAGGGACGCGGGTTCGCCATCGTCGAGGTGATCAGCAACTGCCCGGTCGGCTGGGGCATGACGCCCACGGAGTCAATCAAGCGCCTGCGGGACGTGGTCGCGAAGCAGTACCGCCCAGGGGTCATCGTGGACCGGACGAAGGAGGCCTGACCGATGGAGCGCTCGGTGATCTTCGCCGGGTTCGGCGGCCAGGGCCTCCTCTTCGCCGGCCAGGTCCTGGCCCGCGCCGCGATGGACGAGGACCGCGAGGTCCTCTGGATCCCGACCTACGGGCCCGAGATGCGGGGCGGGACCGCCGCCTGCACGGTGATCGTCGGAGACGAGCCGATCGGCTCGCCGGTCGTGGACGCGGCCTGGGCCGCGGTCGTCCTGAACCCGCCGTCGCTTGCGAAGTTCGCGCGACTCGTCGCGCCCGGCGGCACCCTGGTGGTGAACGCAACCCTGGTGGAGGCCGAGTCCGGACGGAACGACGTCGACGAGCTGCGCGTGCCCTGCACGCGCCTCGCTCGCGAGGCCGGCGACGACCGCCTGGTGAGCGTCGCCGCGCTCGGCGCGCTCGTCGGCCGAACGGGCATCGTGGGGGCCGACGCCGTCGTCTCGGCGCTGAGGGAGATCGTCGGCCGCAAGCACGCCGAAGCCCTCGAGGCAGACCTCGCGGTCTTTGCAGGCGGCCTGGCCTTCGGCCAGGCGGCCCGGGGCGCGGTCACGGAGGGAGCCGAGCCGGCAGCACGCGTCTCGGGCGCGGCGATCGGAGCCGCCGCCGGCTGACCAGGGCCCGGCAGCCGCGGGACAGGCGAATTCGCTGCAGACAGCGACGAGGGGCCGCGGGGCGCGAGCCCCGCGGCCCCTCGCTCGTGCTCTGGCTCCCGCCTGCGCGCCGACGCGCCGGACGGCGCGCGGTCAGGCGGTGGTCAGGTCGCGCGATGCGGACCACGAGCGCAGCGTCCGCATGTAGTTGGCCCGCTCGAACGCCGAGGGATCCTCGACGGACGAGGCGCTCGCGCTCCCGCGGAGCTGGCTCACCGATTCGTACTCGTTCTCGGTCATCCAGGCCCGGAGCCCCGCCTCGACCGTACGGATCTTGTCGGGGCCGTTGCGCAGGATCGCCGAGGTCATCATCGCCACGTCGGCGCCCACCATGAGCGCCTTGACGACATCCGTCGCGGAGCCGACGCCCGAGGTTGCCGCGAGCGATGCGTCCGGGCCGAGCTCGGGTCGCAGGATCGCGATCCAGCGCAGCGGCATGCGCAGCTCCCAGGACTGGCTGAGGTCGAGCTTGGCGACCACGTCGAGCGTGTCGAGGTCCAGGTCCGGCTGGTAGAAGCGGTTGAAGAGGACGAGCCCGTTCGCCCCCGCCTCCAGGACATGACGGGCGACATTGGCCAGCGACGTGTAGAACGGGCTGAGCTTGACCGCCAGGGGGATCCGGACGGAGGCCCGGACCGCGGCGATCAGCCCGAGGTCCTCGGCTTCGATATCGGCAGCCGACTTCGCGGGGTCCGCGGCGACGCGATACAGATTGAGCTCGAGCGCGTCCGCCCCCGCGTCCTCGATGAGCCTGGCATACCGGACCCAGCCTCCGGCGGACGTCGCGTTGAGGCTGGCGATCACCGGGACGGCCGATTGGGCCTTGATCTGCCTGAGCCGGGCCAGGTAGCGGTCGCCCGCACCCGCGAACGAGCCGATGTTGGGGAAGTAGTCGAGCGCCTCGGCAAAGCTGTCCGTCCCGGCTTCGAGCGACCGGTTGATCTCGATCTCCTCGAAGACGATCTCCTCCTCGAAGAGAGACGGCAGGACGATCGCCGCGGCGCCCGCCTGCTCGAGCAGGCGGGCGGAGGCAAGCTCGCCGGTGAGCGGCGACGCGGACGCGACGATCGGCGAGCGAAGGTCGAGGCCCAGGTATCGGGTGCGAAGATCGACGGTCACGCCTCGTCTCCCGTGTCGGCGATGCCCGCGCCGGGCCGGGTGTCGGTCTCCGGTCGGGCATCGGGGTCGTTGTGGACGTGCGGCACGCTCCGGTGCATCGCCGCCAGCTGTTCGTAGTAGCGCCAGCGCTCGTCGACGTCCGCCTGCGCCAGCTGGGCGAGGTCGGCCGCCCGGTCGGGCTGGGTGCGGGCGAGGATCGCGAACCGCGTCTCGCCCGCGACGAACTCACGGACCAGCATCGACGGCTTCACCGAGTCGAGCTTGAACGGCTGGCCGGACGCGGCGTCGCTGGGATGGAACCGGTAGAGCGGCCAGTAGCCGCTCTTGACGGCATCCTTCTGGTGGGACATCGACTTGCCCATGTCGATCCCGTGGGCGATGCAGGTGCTGTAGGCGATGACCAGGGACGGCCCCGGCCAGGCGTCCGCCTCGAGCAGCGCCTTGGCAGCCTGCGCGTCGTTGGCGCCCATCGCGATCTGGGCAACGTACACGTCGCCGTAGGCACGGGCGACGGCACCGAGGTCCTTCTTGCCGCGGGACTTGCCGGCGGCCGCGAACTTCGCGACCGCGCCGCGCGGGGTGGCCTTGGAGGCCTGGCCGCCGGTGTTCGAATACACCTCCGTGTCGAGGACCAGAACGTTGACGTTCCGGCCGGAGCCCAGGACGTGGTCGAGGCCGCCATAGCCGATGTCGTAGGCCCAGCCATCCCCGCCCACGATCCAGATGCCCTTGCGGACGAGGTCGTTGGCGAGCGCAAGGAGGTGGCGGGCATCCGACGCGGACGCCCCGTCGAGCCCACCGAGGATCTCGCGGAGGCGCGCGATCCGGGCCCGCTGGGCCTCGATGCCGGTCTCCGCCTCCTGGTCGGCGTCGAGGATCTCCCGGACGAGCTCCGGGCCCACCGCCGGCGCGAGCTTCTCGAGCAGCAGGCGAGCCTGGTCGTTCTGGGCGTCGAGGCCCAGGCGCATGCCCAGGCCGAACTCGGCGTTGTCCTCGAAGAGGGAGTTGTTCCAGGCCGGGCCGCGGCCCTGGGCGTTGACCGTCCACGGGGTCGTGGGCAGGTTGGCGCCGTAGATCGACGAGCAGCCCGTGGCGTTGGCCACGATCATCCGGTCGCCGAAGAGCTGCGAGACCAGCTTGAGGTACGGGGTCTCGCCGCAGCCGTTGCAGGCCAGCGAGAACTCGAAGAGCGGCTCGAGGACCTGGGCGCCCTTGACGGTGTCGTGGGCGATCAGGCTCCGGTCGAGCGGCGCAATCGACTGGAAGAACTCCCAGTTGGGACGCTCCCGGTCGCGGTGCTCGGCAGCCGGCTCGAGGTTGATCGACTTGTGCTTGATCTCGGTCTTGCTCTTGGCGGGGCAGACGTCCACGCAGACGCCGCAGCCGGTGCAATCGTCCGGCGCCACCTGGATCGTCAGGCGGTGATCGAGCAGGTCGCGGGACTTGAACTCCTTGGACTGGAACCCGGCCGGCGCGCCTTCGACTGCCGACGCCGGGAAGACCTTCATCCGGATCGCGGCGTGCGGGCAGACCATGGCGCACTTGCCGCAGTCGATGCAGATCGAAGGATCCCAGATCGGGAGCTCCAGGGCGATCGCCCGCTTCTCGAACCTGGTCGTACCCGACGGGAACGTCCCGTCGACCGGGAACGCCGAGACCGGAAGCTGGTCGCCGCCCCCGGCCATGAGGACGGCCGTCACGTTCTTGACGAAGTCCGGCGCGTCCGCGGGCACGACCGGCGGAAGCGGGTGTCCCGTCCCGGCCCGGCCGAGCGTCACGTGGCCGAGGCGGGCAATCGACGCGTCGATGGCCGCGTAGTTGCGGTCGACGACAGCCTGGCCCCGCTTGATGTAGGTCTTGTTGACGAATTCCTTGATCCGTGCGATCGCCTCGTCCGCGGGCAGCACGCCCGACAGCTGGAAGAAGCAGGGCTGCATGATCGTGTTGATGCGGTTGCCCATGCCGGTCTCGGCCGCCACCGCGAGGGCGTCGATGACCCAGAAGTCGATCTGCTTGTCGACGAGGAGCTGCTGCACCTCGGCCGGGAGGTGATCCCAGATCTCGCCCGGTCCGTACGGAGAATTGAGGAGGAAGGTCGCGCCGGGCTTGGCGAAGTCGAGGATCTTGATCTTGTCGAGCAGGCCGAACTGGTGGCAGGCGATGAAGTCGGCCGCATCGATCAGGTAGGCCGAGCGCGTCGCCACTGGCCCGAAGCGGAGGTGCGAGACGGTCGTCCCGCCCGACTTCTTGGAATCGTACACGAAGAAGCCCTGGGCGAAGCGCTCGGTCCCCTCGCCGATGATCTTCACGGAGGCGTGGTTCGCTCCGACGGTGCCGTCGGAGCCCAGGCCGAAGAAGAGCGCCTGCACCTCGCCGACGGGGCGCGGAGTCCGGTAATCGACGTCGATCGGCAGGCTGAGATGCGTGACGTCGTCGTAGATCCCGACCGTGAAGTGGCGCATGGGGCGGGCCGCGGCGAGCTCGTCGAAGACGGGCCGGATCATGCCCGGGGTGACTTCCTTCGAGGAGAGACCGTACCGGCCCCCGATCACGCGCGGCATCGCGGCGAACGGGGGTGCGTCGGAGTCCATCCGCTCGCTGAGGGCGGTGACGACGGCCTGGTAGAGCGGCTCACCGACGGCGCCGGGCTCCTTCGTCCGGTCGAGGACGGCGATCGCCTTCACCGTCGCCGGGAGCGCAGCAAGCATGGCGTCGGTGGGGAACGGCTGGAAGAGCCGGACCACGAGCACGCCGACCTTCTGCCCGCTGGCGCTGAGGTCGTCCACGGTCTCCTGCACCGCGCCGACCGCGGAGCCCATGAGCACGATGACGCGCTCGGCATCCGGCGCGCCGTGATAGTCGACCACGCCGTAGTGACGGCCGGTCTGGGCGGCCAGCTCCGCCATGACCTCGGTGACGATGCCCGGTACGGCGTCGTAGAACCGGTTGGCGGCCTCGCGGGCCTGGAAGAAGGAGTCCGGGTTCTGAGCGGTGCCGCGGACGAAGGGGGCATCCGGGGTCATGCCGCGGGCCCGGAAGGCAAGCACGTCGTCGTCGCGGATCATCGCGCGGATGACGTCGTCCTCGATGAGGGCGATCTTGTTGATCTCGTGGGAGGTGCGGAACCCGTCGAAGAAATGGAGGAACGGGATCCGCGACCTGAGGGTGGCCGCGTGCGCGACGAGCGCGAAGTCGTGGGCTTCCTGGACGGAGCCTGCGGCGAGCATCGCCCAGCCGGTCGCCCGGGCGTGCATGACGTCGCTGTGGTCGCCGTAGATCGAGAGTGCGTGGGTGGCGAGCGTGCGGGCGGCCACGTGGATGACCGTGGGTGTCAGCTCGCCCGCGATCTTGAACATGTTCGGGATCATGAGGAGCAGGCCCTGTGACGCCGTGAACGTCGTCCCCAGGGCCCCCTTCTGCAGCGCCCCGTGGAGCGCGCCGGCGGCGCCGCCCTCGGACTGCATCTCGATGACGTCGGGAACCTTGCCCCACAGGTTCGGTCTCCCGGCGGCCGCCCAGTCGTCCGCGTGCTCCGCCATCGGCGAGGCGGGCGTGATCGGGTAGATCGAGATCACCTCGCTCACGGCGTAGGCGATGCGGGCCGCGGCCTCGTTCCCGTCGATGCACTCGAAGACCCTGCCGCGGCCCCGGGCGTCTGGTGTTGCGGGAACAGCGCCCGGCGCGGCAACGGGCCGCTCCGGTGGCGACTGAAGGGTCATGCTGGACCTCCGATTGCGAGAAGGCGGCTCGCGAGGCTGCCGCCCTCAACATGCTTGAGAATGGTCGCGCCGATGCCCGCGGCGCGGGCCTCCCGGGCCTCGTCGGCACCGAGATACGCGGCGAGAACGACGATGTGATCCCGGGGTGTGACACCGTCGAGGGCGTCCGCCACGGCGCGCCAGCCGCCCCGGAGCGCACCGTCGACCAGCACGAGGTCGGGCGCGCACGTACGGGCGGCGAGAGCGGCGGATCCTGCGGACCGCACCTCGCCGACGACCGCGAAACCGTGCCTGTTCAGGTGCGCGGCCAGTGCGTCCGAGCTACCCACGTGGTCGCTGACGATGAGGAGCCGGCGCACCGGCTGGGGGGACTGGAGCATGCTCGTAGCGTCGTCCCGGGCCTCCGGACCGGGCACCCCGCACCGGCCCCAAGAAGGGGGCCATTCGGCCCTGCCAAGCGTCGCGATCGGCGGACCACACTGCCGAGCGTGGTGGACGTCGCAGGGGACGCGCGACGTCCACCACTACCCGTGTTGGTCGTCGCGGGCGTCGCCCGGGCGACCCCGCCTGCCGACGGTTCCGCCTAGAGGTAGTGCGTTCGGCGCGCCTGGGCGGTCAGCTCGTCGCGGAAGTCCGGGTGCGCGATCGCGATGAGCGCAGCGGCGCGCTGGCGGATCGACTTCCCGTAGAGCTCGGCGGCGCCCCATTCCGTCACGACCGTCCGGACATGCGCCCGCGTCGTCACGACGCCGGACCCCTCCGGGAGGAATGGGGTGATCCGCGAGATCGTCCCGCCCGAGGCGGTCGAGGGAAGCGCGATGATGGGACGGCCCTCGCTCGCCAGGGCAGCGCCGCGGATGAAGTCCATCTGGCCGCCGACGCCGCTGTACAGCCGCCAGCCGATCGAGTCCGCGCAGACCTGGCCGGTCAGGTCGATCGCGATCGCCGAGTTGATGGCGGTCATCTTGCTGAAGCTGCGGATCACGTGGGTGTCGTTCGTGAAGTCGCAGGCGCGCATCTCGACCATCGGGTTGTCGTGGGCGAACCGGTAGACCTTGTCGGTCCCCATCATGAAGGTGGCCACGATCTTGCCGCGATTGCGCTCCTTCGCCAGCCCGGTCACGGCTCCCGCTTCCACGAGGTCGACGACGCAGTCGGTCATCAGCTCGGTGTGGATGCCGAGGTCGTGCTTGTCGCGGAGGCACAGCGCGACGGCGGTCGGGATCGCCCCGATCCCCATCTGGAGCGTCGCGCCGTCGGGGACCATCTCCGCGACGTGCTCGCCGATCCGGCGCTCCACGGGATCGATCTCGCCGTCCGGGCGCGGGTAGGGGGGCACGTCCACCTCGACCGCGTAGTCGATCTGCGAGACGTGGATGAAGCTCTCGCCGAGCGTCCGCGGCATCGCCGCGTTCAGCTGGGCGATCACCGTCTTCGCCGACCCGATTGCCGCCCGCATCGCTTCGACCGACGTCCCGAGCGAGCAATAGCCGTGGGCATCCGGCGGGGAGACGTTGCAGAGTACGGCATCGAGCGGGATCAGCCCGGCCTCGAGGAGATGCGGCACGTCCGAGAGGAACACCGGGACGAAATCGGCCCGGCCCTCGTTGACGGCGGCGCGCGCGTTCGGCCCGATGAAGAGCGCGGTGTGGCGGAGGTGGCCGGCCATCTCCGGCGCGAGGTGCGGGCCCGGTCCCTCGATGTGGAGATGGATCACCTCCACGTCGTGCAGCTCGGGAGCCCGCTCGACGAGCGCGTCGAGGAGGATCGAGGGAGCAGCGGTGGCGCACTGGACGTAGACCCGGTGACCGGAGCGGATCACCTCGACGGCTTCCGCGGCGCTGACGATCTTCATGACGGTGAAGTCTACGAACACCGTCCAGCAGGGCGAGGGTCCGTCCGGCACGCAGCCGCGCGACGTTCGGCCTCGCGTGGGCCGTGCGACCGCGGCTCGGTCGCGACGCCGGGTTTTACGTGCCGGAACCCGGGAGGCGGTGCTTCGCCACGAAGGCGGCCGCCTGGGCGCGCCGCTGAAGGTTCAGCTTCGAGAGGATCGAGCTGACGTAGTTCTTGACCGTCTTGTCGGACAGGAAGACCTCGGAGGCGATCTCCTTGTTCGTCTTCCCCTCGGCGACCAGCTGGAGGATCTTCTGCTCCTGGGCGGTGAGCTGGGCCAGCTCGTCGGTGTACGTCCCCGACGCGATCCGCCGGACCCGCTCGAGGACCTTCTCGGTCACCGCCGGGTCGAGGAGCGACTCGCCGCGGCCGACCGCCTCCAGGGCGTTGACCAGGTCGCGTGCCCGGATCTGCTTGAGCAGGTATCCGGAGGCGCCGGCGATGATGGCCGAGAGGACCGCCTCCTCGTCGGGGTAGCTCGTCAGCATCACCACGCGGGTCGCGGGGAGCTCGGCCCGGATCTCGCGGCAGGCCTCGATCCCGGAACCGTCCGGGAGCCGGACGTCCATGATCACGAGGTCGGGCTGGAAGCGGCGCGCGGCATCGAGGGCCTCCTCGACCGTGCCGGCCTCGGCGACGACCTGGAACCTCTCCCGCCGATCGATGAGCGCCACGAGGCCCTGGCGCACGACCTCGTGGTCGTCGACGACGAGCAGGCGCAGGGGACGTGGCTCGGTCTGCTCCGTCATGGTCGCGGTGGGCCTCCGGTCCGGCTCATGTCCCGGGGTCGGTGTCGGCCTCGCCGGCCGACGGGTCTCGGGGAACACTCGCGATGATACGCGTCCCGCGATCGGCGGAGCTCTGCACCGCCAGCCTGCCGCCGATCACGTTCATGCGGGCCTCCATGTTCGCGAGACCCAGATGGCCGAGGCCGCGCGGCTTGTCGGGGTCGAAGCCGATGCCGTTGTCGCTGACGGTCACGCTGATCCCCTCGCCGCCGTCTGCGGGGGCGACGAGGACCTCCGCGCGCGTGGCCCGCGCGTGCCGCGCGATATTGCTGAGCGCCTCGCGAACCACGGACAGGAGCTCGAGGGTCCGTTCCGGGCTCAACGGGACGGCGTCGACCTCCGGGCCCGCGCGAAGCTCGACGTCGACCATCGTGTTGACCCGGAACTCATCGGCGAGCGCGGCCAGCCCCTCCACCAGCTCCACGCCGTCGAGCAGCTGGGGCCGCAACCCGAAGATGAAGTTGCGGATGTCGCGGATCGTCTGGTCCAGGCTCTCGATGGCGCGCTCGACGCGCCCGCTCGCCTCGGCGGGCTCTTCGACCATCAGGTCGGGGACGTCCTCAAGGGAGAGCCCGACGGCATAGATCGACTGGATGACACCGTCGTGGAGATCGCGGCCGATCCGCTCCCGCTCCTCGACGACGGCGAGCCGCTGGACCTGGTCGTGAAGCCGGGCATTCTCCATCGCGATCGCCGCGTGCCCGGCAAAGAGCTGGACGAGGAGCTCGTCGGCGGCGCTGAACCCGCCCGCCTTCTCGGTCATGTACAGGTTGCCGATCGTCCGGCCGTGGATCGCCACCGGCACCCCGAGGAAGGCGTGCATCTCCGGGTGGTGGGGCGGGAAGCCGTAGCGCCGCGGGTCCTGCATCAGATCCTCGATCCGGATTGACCGGTTCTCGCGGACGATCAGGCCCAGGATGCCGTGGCCGCGCGGGGGAGGGCCGACCAGTGAACGGTCGAGGCGGGAGATCCCGCTCGTGATGAACTGCTCGATCACCCCTTCGGCGTCGACGATCCCGAGGGCTGCGTAGCGGGCTCCCACGAGCTCGCGGGCACCGTCCACGATCACCTGGAGGATGCGGTCGACCGACAGGACCGCAGCCATTGCACGGATTGAAGCGTCGAAGGCGGCGAGCCGCTCGTCCGCGAAGACGGCCGTCACCGGGCGCGAGGACGGGCCGGGAGCGCCCGCGGGCGGGGGCACCGGCTCGGCCCCCGCGACACCCGCGTCGGGCGGGGTCTCGGCGGGATCGGCGGCGCGGGGAGCGGCGGCGTCGGTCACGGACCCGAGGGTAGCAGGCGGCGTCTTCCGCTGCCCGGATCTCCCTGCCCGGATCCTCGCCGCCCGCGGTGCCTCGGCGAAGCGCGCCGGGTCCGACGCATGTCAGCCCACCGGGGCACGTCGGCCCACCGGAAGGACACCGTGCACGCATGCGCATATGTTTTGCCCCTCGGACCCCCGCGATTGTGACAAATGCCCCATCGTGGCGCCGTCCCGGGCGCGTAGCATGCCGGCCCATGGATGCGGCGGGCGTTCCGGAGGCATGAACGGGCCGGGCCCGGCCCCCGGCGACCTGGCAGCGTCGCATCGAGACACGAGGGCGCACAGCGAGCGCCACCCCGGCACGTCGCTGGAGCACGCAGAGACCGATGGCCCAGATCGAGACGATCCTCCTCGCGACCGACGCCGCGCGGGCGTCGCGCGCGGCCGAAGAGCAGGCCATCGAGATTGCGGCGCGCCTCGGCGCCCGGCTCGTCGTCGTCTCCGCGTGCTCGGGGTCGCCGGAGGTCCGGTCGGGACGCGTGCTTGCCGTCGAGCGCGTTGTCCAGCGCGCTCGCGCTGCGGGCGCGACTGCAGCAGGGATGACGTGGGACGGCGAGGCGGGCGAGGCGATCGTCGAGGCCGCCGTCGCCGAGCACGCGGACCTGATCGTAGTCGGGACGCACGAGCGCGGCGCCGTCGGGCGACTCTTCCTCGGAAGCGTGTCGGACCACGTGGTGCGCCACGCCCGCTGCCCGGTCATGGTCGTGCGGCCCACCCACATGAGCGCGGGCTCGCCAGGCTAGGCGAGGCGTCCGCCAGGCGGCCGCGCCTACTTCGTGTACATCCCCTCCGCGTCGAGCTCGTCGCGGATGAGGCGGAGCTCCTCGGCGGTCGGTGGAGGCGTCGGCGCAAGCGAATCGCTGACGTGCGGGTCCCAGCCGAGCGTGGCCCGGACCTCCTCCAGGGTCGCGCCCGGGTGGAGGAAGTCCAGGCGCATCTCGCCGGACTCATCGAAGTGCCAGATCCCGAGGTCGGTCACCACGACGGACGGTCCGCGCCCCAGCCACCCCTGCTCGCGACGGATCAGCTCCGACTTCTCGGCGCCGCCGAGGTTGCCGGGCGACGTCCGGAAGTCGATCCGATCCACGAACGAGCGCGCGGACTGGCGCATGATGACGAAGATCTGGCGCGCGTTGATCGCGATCTCGCAGGCGCCCCCCGACCCCGGCAGGCGCGTCTTCGGGTGCGCGTAGTCCCCGATCACCGTGGTATTGATGTTCCCGAACCGGTCGATCTGGGCGGCGCCGAGGAAGCCCACGTCGATCAGGCCGCCCTGCAGGTAGAAGGCGAACAGCTCCCACATGCTGGTGACGGCCGTGGCACCGGTCACGATGGTGGGATCGCCGATCGACAGCGGAAGGCGCGCCGGCCGGGCCCCGAAGACGCCGGCCTCGTAGACCAGCTCCATGTCCGGGGCGATCGTCCGCTTCGCGAGGTTCACCGCGATGTTCGGCAGGCCGACGCCGACGAAGCAGACCCGCTGCCCCGCGAGCTCGCGGGCAGCGGCGACGATCATCATCTCGGACTTCGAGAACGCGACCGCCACCGCCGGACCCGCCGGATTCCCCGGACCTTCGGTCCGCATCAGCGGTACTCACCGTAGTCGACGACGCCGGACGGCGCGCTGCCGCTCGGCAGGAGCTCGCGAAGGCGCTCTTCGCCGAGCTTCTCCACGTACGCCGCTCGGCCGTCGAGGTCGTAGACCCAGTCCCGGAGCCACGCAGCGGTGACCGCGGGGTCCCGGCTGATCGGGTCCCAGTCGCGATAGAAGCGGTTGTCGCGGTCGTAGCGACCCTGGACGTAGGACGGATGGGCACCCCAGGGTTCCACGACCACGGCGTCCACCACGATCCCCGGGACGATCGTCCGGTTCGGGTCGGCACGGATCACGGCCTCGTCCACCAGCTCCTCGACCACCACGATGACCCGGTCGGCCGCGAACGCGGCCTCCTTCTGGCAGCCGAGGAGGCCCCAGACCTGGGTGTTTCCCGCCGCGTCGGCACGCTGCGCGTGGATCACGGTCACGTCGGGCTTGAGGGGCGGCACGGCGTAGACGGTGCCGTCCCCGTACGGGCTGGCGATGGGCCGGATCAGCGGGTTCGCCACCGGGAGGTCCGTCTCGAAGTACGAACGGAGGGGCATGAAGGGAAGGTTCGCCGCGCCCGCCGCGTAGCGGGCCACCATCCCGAAATGACTGTATTCCTCGAGCTCCAGGGTGGCGTTCGCGCCCTCGGTGACGCGCCGGATCGCGTTCAGGCCGCCCACCCCTGGGTTGCCGAGCCAGCTGAAGATGAGCTTTCGCGCGACGCCGGCAGCCACCATCTGGTCGTAGATCAGGTCCGGCGTCATCCGCGCCAGGACGAGGTCACGGCGGCGCTGCCGGATGATCTCGTGACCCGCGGCGAAGCTGATCAGGTGGGTGAAGCCCTCGATCGCCACCGTGTCGCCGTCGCGCACGAGCGCGCCGACGGCGTCGCGCATCGTGGCGACCTTGGACCCGGCCATCGGGGGACCTCAGCGGCCGGCGACGGCGGCGACGGCTTCCGCGAAGACCCGGCAGCCGGTCGCCGTCTCGTCGCGCGTGATCACGAGCGGCGGTGAGATGCGGACCACGTCGTCGCCCGCGGTGAGCACCATGAGCCCGCGTTCGAACGCGGCGTGCTCGACCGCGGCGGCCGTGGCCCCGGAGTCGAACTGGATGCCGACCAGCAGGCCCTTCCCGCGCACCTCGCGGACCAGGTCCGGGAACCGGGCGACGAGCGGCCGAAGGGCGGCCTGCAGCTGCTCGCCGCGCGCCGTCGCGTTGTCGATCAGGCCTTCCTCGAGCAGCGCGATCGTGGCCAGCGCCGCCGCGCAGCTCACGGGATTGCCGCCGAACGTGGAGCCGTGCGTGCCGGCCGACCACGTCATGAGATGTTCCTTTGCGATCATCGCGCCGATCGGCATCCCCGAGGCGAGGCCCTTGGCGGTCAGGATCACGTCCGGCTCCACGCCCCAGTGCTGGATCGCCCACCAGAGCCCGGTCCGTCCCATCCCGCTCTGGACCTCGTCGGCCACCAGGAGGATCCCGTGCTGGTCGCAGATCCGGCGCAGCCGGGGCAGGAACTCGGCGTCCGGGACCTGGATGCCCCCTTCGCCCTGGATCGGCTCGACCACGATCGCGGCCACCTCGTTCGCGGGCACCAGGCGGCGGAAGACGCGCTCCTCCAGCTCGTCGAGGCCGGCCGAGCCGAACGGCACGTGGTGGACGCCCGGCAGCATCGGCCCGAAATGGGCGTGGTACTTGGCCTTTGAGGCGGTGAGGCTGACGCTGCCGTAGGTGCGGCCATGGAAGCCGCCGAGGAAGCCGACGATGTACGGGCGCCCGGTCGCGTAGCGGGCGAGCTTGATCGCGGCCTCCACGACCTCCGTTCCCGAGTTCCCCAGGAAGACGCGGCTCGGGCCGCGCATCGGCGCGATGCGTTCGAGCTCCGCGGCCAGGTGCGCGTAGATGGGCAGGTAGAAGTCCGAGGCGCTGTAGTGGAGCACCTCGGAGGCCTGGGCGGAGATCGCGGCAACGACGCGCGGATGCGCATGGCCGGTCACGTTGACGGCGATACCGGCGCAGAAGTCGAGGAATCGGTTCCCGTCGATGTCCTCGATCACGGATCCGCGGCCGCGGACCGGGACGATCGGGTACGCGCGCGGCAAGGACGGCGACGTGTAGCGCTCGTCAAACGCGATGTGGGCGCGCGCCTTCGGCCCGGGAAGCTCCGTGACGAGATGCGGGGCGTTGAACTCCGGGTCCGGGGCCGCGGCCACGCCAGCTGTCTCGACATCGCGGATCGCCACGCGGCTCATGGGGCACCTCCCGGACGACGACGCGCCCCGGCGGCGGGCGGACACCGGCGCCGTAACGCATAGAAAGTATGCAGACTGGATACGGCGAGTATAGCCGGGCCAGGTCCCCGAAACGTGGCGGACCGGCGGCCGTCCGAGCGAAGGTCCGCCCGCGCCGACGGCCGATCAGTCGACGACGGTGTGGCTCTGCTCGCGCATGAACTGGGCCGGGTAGTACATCGAGAGCCCGGCTTTGCCGGTGCTGCCCGAGGCCTTCCAGCCGCCGAACGGCTGCACACCGGGCCACGCGCCCGTGGTGGCGCCCGCGCGCCGGTTGACGTAGATCGCCCCCGCCTCGATCTGGTCGAGGAACTGCTCGACCTCCGCCGGGTCGCCGCTGTAGACGCCGGCTGTCAACCCGAACGGGCTCTCGTTGGCACGCGAGATCGCCTCGCCGAGGGAGTCGACCGCGGCGACGGCGGTGAGCGGAACGAAGAGCTCGTCCCCGAAGAGCCGATGGGTCAGCGGCACCTCCACGATCGTCGGCTCCACGTAGAAGCCGCGGCCCAGCGCGCCGTCGGTGAGGTGCTCGCCGCCCACGTGGACGCGCCCGTCCCTCCGCGCCTCGGCCACTGCTCGCTGGTGGCGCTGCACCGCGCTCGCGTCGATGAGCGGACCGAGCCAGATCTCCCGCTGCAGCGGATCTCCGATCGTGATCTTCTCGGTCTTCTGGACCAGGATGCGGACAAGCTCGTCCCGGGCCGGCCGCTCGACGTACACGCGGCTGTTCGCGGAGCACTTCTGGCCGCCGAAGCCGAAGGCCGAGCGCATGATCCCCTCGGCGGCCTCCTCGAGATCGGCGCTCGCCGTCACGATCGCCGGGTTCTTGCCGCCCATCTCGACGATGCAGGGCCTCGGGAACTGCGCCGAGAAGCGCCGGAAGAGCTCGAAGCCAACCTCGAAGCTGCCGGTGAAGACGATCCCGTCGATCCCCGGGTTTGCCTGGAGCTCCTCGCCGACCGTCGCGCCGGGCCCTATCACGAGGTTGAAGACGCCGGGCGGGATGCCCGCGTCGACGAGCGCTTCCGTGAACAGGGCACCCGTCATGGCGCCCGCGGAGGCAGGCTTGAAGACGACCGCGTTGCCGCCGACGAGGGCGCCCGCCGACGGCCCGGCGGCGAGCGCGATCGGGAAGTTGAACGGGCTGATGACGGCGAAGACCCCGTAGGGGCGAAGGATCGAGCGCGTGTGGACGGACGCGTCGCCCAGGTTGTCCATCGGGTGGTCGTAGCCGTCGTTGCGCTCGAAGACGTCCGCGTAGTAGCGCAGGAGGTCCGCCGCCTCCTCGACCTCGCCGAGCGCCTCGAGCCGGTTCTTGCCGACCTCGATCGCCATGAGCGCCGCGTACTCCATCTGGCGCTCGGAGATCAGCTCGGCGGCGCGGCGCAGGATCGCGAGGCGCTCGCGCCAGGGCATGGCCCGCCAGGCGGGCTGGGCGGCTCTCGCAGCCGCGATCGCGTCGCGGACGTCGTCCGCTGTGCCACGCGCGAACGTTCCCACGAGCACCTGCTGATCGATCGGCGAGCGCAGCTCGAAGACCCCGGCACCGTCGCGGCCGGCGCCGTTCACGAGGTTCTGGTGATACGCACCGAGGCGCGCCCGCGCCCGGGCGACTCCGGCCTCGTACTGGGCGTGGAGCTCCTCGTTGTCATTGCGGAGCGTCGCGTAGGTGATCTTGATCCGCTCGGCCATCGCCGGTCCCCCTCGTGCACGTGATCGGCGCTCGGGGCGACGGCGCGGTGCGGGGGCATCCGCGGTCTCCATCGGCTCACCGCCCGGACGCCGTGAGCTGCGTTCCGGTGGCGGTCAGTCTAGCGCGGCGACGACATCTGCCAGCGAGGGGGCAACGGCGTCCGGGACGGCTCGTGGGCGCCGAGTGCCGGCTCCCCGGGTCGGCGCATCGACGAGCGCCGCGGCCTCGACCGCGCTCGTCCTGCCGGTGAGGACGAGCACGCCGCGCATGCCCAGCCGTCGGGCGCCGGCGATGTCCTGGACGGGGTCGTCGCCGATCATCGCCACGTCGCCCGCCGCCAGCCCTCCGCCGAGGTCGCCCGCCAGGCCGGCGAGCGCGGTGCGGAACATGATCGGGCCGGGCTTGCCGCACAGGATCGCCCGTACCTGGGCCGCGTATTCGAGGGCAGCGACGAAGGCGCCGGCGTCGATCGTCGGGCCCCGGGCGGTGAACCACCACCGGTTCCGATGCATGGCGAGGAGGTCGGCCCCGTTGCGGATCAGCCGAAACGCGCGGTCGAGGTTCTCAAAGCCCAGATCCGTTCCGCCGTCCCCGATGACCACCGCAGCGGCGTGCGCCCCGGGCGTGTCCGCTTCCTCGTAGCGCATCACGTTCTGGCCATCGAACTCGCGCCGGCCGTCGGGGGTGGCGATCACGTAGAGCGGCCGGCCCGGGTATTCAACGCGCGTGCGGGCAGCCGCCGCGCTCGCCGCGGTGACGATCCGGTCGTCCGTCACGGGAATGTCGCCGGCCCGGAACCGTCCGGCCAGGGTGCTCCGGTGGGCGGACGAGAAGTTGGTCGCGATGCGGAACGGGATCCCGCGAGCGCGCAACGAGGCGATCGCCTCGGGGACGCCGGGCAGCGCCGCGCCGTTCGCCATCAGCACGCCGTCCGCGTCAAGCACGAGCGCACGGACGCCCGCCAGGCTGCGCCGGAGGGCTGCCCGGGCGTCGGGCCCGCCGGAGACGGGAGGAGACGTCTGCATCTGCGCGACAGTAGCGCGGCTGGTCCGAGCCGTCACCGGGAGCGCATCACGGCCCCCCGCCCGGCGATCGCCGGCAGGGGCCGGGCCGGCGTCCCGGGTAGGATGTCGCCACACGCGTGGACGCTGGGAGGAGCGCACGGCATGGGTCTGCTCGACGGCAAGACGGCCCTCATCTTCGGGGTCGCGAATGATCACTCGATCGCCTGGGGTATCGCCAGGGCGCTCCACGAGCAGGGCGCGTCCGTCGGCTTCAGCTCCATCGAGAGCCTGCTGGAGCGGCGCGTGCGGCCGCTCGCCGAGCAGCTCGGGTCCACGTTCGTCGCGCCGTGCGACGTCCGCGACGACGCGCAGATCCGGGCGGTGTTCGATCGCTGGGGCGCCGAGGTCGGCCGGCTCGACATCCTGGTCCACGCGCTCGCCTTCGCCAACCGCGCCGACCTCGACGGCGAGTTCGTGAACACCAGCCGGGACGGGTTCGCGCTCGCCCTCGACGTCAGCGCGTACTCGCTGGTTGCGCTCGCGCGGGAGGCCCGGCCGCACCTGGCGCCGGGCTCGAGCATCCTCGCCCTGACCTACTACGGCGCCGAGAAGGTCGTTGCCCACTACAACGTGATGGGCGTCGCGAAGGCGACGCTGGAAGCCTGCGTGCGCTACCTGGCCGCCGACCTCGGTCCCGAGGGTGTCCGCGTGAACGCGATCTCCGCCGGCCCCGTGCGCACGCTCTCGGCCCACGGCATCGCGGGGTTCAAGCAGATGTACGGCGGCTTCCGCGACGTGGCGCCGTTGCGCTCGAACATCACCATCGAGGACGTCGCCGGAGCCGCGGTCTGGCTGGCGTCCGACCTCGCCCGCCAGGTCACCGGCGAGACGGTCCACGTCGACGGCGGCTTCAACATCCTCGGAGTCCCCACCCCGGACACTCCCGGCTGACACCGCGCCCACTTCGGTGGGTCCGACCCGACGGGCCGCGGCGAGCTCAGCGACAGGAACGGCAGCGCCCCACGATCGTGACGTGGGAGAGGTCGACCGCGAAGCCATGGGCCGCCTCGATGGCCGTCACGATCGAGGCGCCTTCGTCGGCGCTGATCTCCCAGGCGGCGCCGCACACACGGCAGTGAAGATGCCCGTGCTCCGCGTCCGGCAGGACGTGGTACTCCTCGCGACCGTCGATGCCGTGGCCGTGGCGCACCATGCCGAGATCCTCGAGCACGTCGAGGGTCCGGTAGACGGTCGACGGGATCGTGGACGGATCCTGCTCGCGGCAGCGCTCGACGAGGTCGGCCCCCGTCACGTGGCCGCGCGTCCGCGAGAGCACGCCGACCAGCGTCCGCCGCTGGGGTGTCCAGCGCAGGCCGCGCGCACGGAGACGATCGCGGACGACTTCCCAGGCGGCGAG
>DAOTXE010000066.1:0-5284 GCA_034435355.1 Chloroflexota bacterium | reverse complement strand
TCGTGGCCGACTACACTCCTCCCGATGCCTGCCCAGCAGATCGCGCGCAACCTTGCCTTCGTGAACTGGACCGTGCTCGCCAGCCTCGCGGTGGGGACCATCGGGGCCGTCGTCCTGCTTCGCCTGTGGAGCGACGCGACGAGGGGATACCTTGGCTTCACCGCCGTCTGCGCCGCGGCTTTCGGCACGCTCGCCTGGCTCTCCGACGGCGCGCTCCCGTCGGTTGCGGGAGCGGGGTCGCCGGTCACGGTGGATCCGACGTGGAACCCCGTGCGCTCGGCGCTGCTGGCGCTCGTCGCGCTGGGCTCGTTCGTCTACTCGATCGCGCTCTTCCGCGGTGCGCGCGCGCCGATCGTCGGGCTCGGGATGCTGGCAGCCGGCATCGGCGCGCTCGTCGCCGGGGCGCTCACCTGGGGCGGCGGCCCGATCGGGGCTGTCCCGCTCGCGGTCCAGCTGCTCATGCTGGCGGGAGCGACGGGCGGAACGTTCGCGGGGATGATCCTCGGCCACTGGTACCTCGTCACGCCGAAGCTGTCGACGGGGCCCGCGTTGCTGCTGACGCGGGTCCTGCTGTGGGTGGTGGCGATCCAGGTCGCGTTGTTCGGTATCTGGATGGGCTTCGGGGCCGGGCAGAACCTGGCCCCGTTCGCGCCGCTGACCGGACCGTGGGCGCTCTTCGTCTGGCTGCGCCTGCTCGTGGGCCTCGTCTTCCCGCTGGTCGTGACGTGGGCCGCGGGGCAGACCGTCCGGACCCGTTCCATGGAGTCCGCGACCGGCCTCCTCTACATCGACGTCGGGGCGATCGCAGCGGGAACGATCCTGGCTGCCGGCCTCTACTTCGGCGCCGGGCTGCTGGTCTGAGGAGGGTGGGGATGCACGTCCGGGTCCGGCTCTTCGCCCGCCAGCGCGAAATCGCGGGCACGCGCGAGCTGACCCTGGAGCTGCCCGAGGGCGCGACGATCCGGGATGCCTGGGATGCCGTCGCCCACCAGGTTCCCGCGCTCGCGTCGGGACGGCCGTTCGTCCGGTTCGCGCGGAACGGCGACTACGCGGACGCCGGAACGCCCCTCGCGGAGAACGACGAGATTGCCTGCATCCCGCCGATCAGCGGTGGGGCGGGGGAGCCGGGCCGAATGGAGGCCGACCCGGTGATCCGCCGCTTCGAGTTGCGCCCCGAGCCGTTCCCCGCCACACTCGCCCGCGAGCTCGCCGACGCGGTCGCAATGCCGGCAGACGGTGCGGTCGTGATCTTCGAGGGCCGCACCCGCTCGACGCCGGGCACGCCCGCGCCCGGCGAGGAGGCCGAGGCCGCCCGGCACGCCGGCGCCATCGTCGAGTCGCTCGAGTACGAAGCCCTGGAGCCGCTCGTCCGTCGAACATGGGACGCGATCGCGGACGAGGTGGCCGGCCGCTACGGCGTCCGCCGGCTCGCGATCGTCCACCGGACCGGCGAGGTTCCGCTCGGCGAGACGAGCATCATCATCGTCGTGGCCGCCCCGCACCGGGACGCGGCGTTCGCCGCGGCCCGCCACGCGATGGACGAGACGAAGGCACGTGCTCCGATCTGGAAGGCTGAACGGTTCGCCGACGGGCATGTCTGGATCGGCGAGCCGGCACGCACGGATGGCGAGAGGGAGCGGCAGGCATGACGGGGAGGTTCGACGTGGGAGCCGGCGTCGGCGGCTCCGGAGCGGCGCGATGACGGACACCCTGGCGCAGTCCCTGGAACGGGTTCTCCGTCTCGCGGCGGACCTGGCGGGAGGGTGGGGTGCGCGAGCGCGCATCTCGACCACCCTGGCGCGCGAGCGGGCGATCCTGCGCCTGTTCGGCGTCTCCGGCCTGGACCGCGCCGACGTGCCCCTCGCGTCGGCCGTCATCGAGCGCGCCCTGGGGAACGATCCCGAACGCCTTGCCGGGGGGATTGCCCTGCCGTTCGCGATCGCGCTGCTCGAGTACGACGTGTCGCCCCAGCAGCTGGCGCTCGACGTCACGAGCGGGGCGATCGACCTCGCCTTCGAAGAGCTCGTGCTCCGCGATCCCGAACGGCTCGCCGCTGCCGAAGCCGAGGCTCGGCGGCTGGCCGCGATCGCGATCACGCGCATCGACGCGAACCGGATGGCCCGCCGCGAGACGCTCGACGTGCTCGGGGACGCGCCGCAACCGTGGATCGGCGTCGCGCTCGCGGCGCCGACCCTCGACATGGCGCCGGACGAAGCCGCGACGCTCGTGGCCGCGGGCGCCGACCTTCTCCGTGTGCGCGTCCCGGCGATCCGTGAGCTGGTCCTGCGCCTGCAGGACCGGGGCGTCGAAGGGATCGACTGGCGGCCGCGCCGTCAGGATGCACCGCCCGCCGGCGAGGACCCGGCCGAGGTCCCGAGCGGCAGCCAGCGCGCCCTGTCGGCGCTCCGATCACGCGTGGACCAGGCAGCTGCCGAATCCCGGCGGTATGTCCGGCTCTCCAGCGCGGCCTCGGCGCTGGCGGCGCCCGAGCAGGCGCTGGTCGCCGCGCTCGAACGGATCGACGTGGTCGAGGCCGACCCGATTGCCGAGATCGTCGGCGACGGCGTGGACCCCGACCGCGCGCTGGCCGACCATGCGTTCGCGCATCGGCTCCTCCGCCGCGCCGGTGCCCACGTGATGGTCGGTCCGGGCCCGCTGGTCGTGGCGCCCGACCTTGCCCTGGGCATGCCGCCGGACGCGGGGACCCGCGCCGGCCGGTCGTTCGCGATGCAGGCGCTATCGATCGCGCTCGCGCTCGGCGACGGGATCCCGGCGCAGCACCTGATCGCAGGCGCGCTGCCGCCGTGGCTGGTGGAGGAGCGCGACCCCGCGACGCAGGCGCTCGCCACGGTGGCTCTCCAGCGGGCGGCCTGGCCGGAGATCTCGCTGGCGTTCGAGGAGCCGCCTGCCCCCGGTCGGAGCGCGGCCCGCTGGCCGATCCTGCTCGCGCTGGGTCTGGCGATCGCGGGCCGATCGGCGCTCGTCGTTCGGAACGTGCCGGCGCGACAGCTCGGGCCTGTCGTCGATGCGACGCGCGCGACGGCGGCCCTGGCGGACGAGCTTGCCACCGGCCCGGAGGAGGCACTGGCGCGCCCGGCGGTCGCAGCCCATGCCGACGCGCTCCTCCGGGCGGCGACGGCCACCCTCGAGCGGCTCCGGGATTCGGGTTGGAGCTCGGTGCTCGGCGAGCAGCTCGATGGCTCCGCGCGGGCCGGGCTCGGGGCTGATGCGGTCGCGGAGCGGACCGAGGCATTCGACACGCTGGCGGCGGCGTTCGGCGAGAGCTGATCCGGCAG
Organism: Chloroflexota bacterium; assembly: GCA_034435355.1. Lineage (GTDB taxonomy): Bacteria > Chloroflexota > Limnocylindria > Limnocylindrales > CSP1-4 > CTSoil-043. The sequence goes on along the minus strand of DAOTXE010000066.1, from coordinate 1,988 downwards.
CAGGGACCGGTATTCAGACCGGTATCCGGACCGCTCCCGAGCCGCCCGGGAGGACCGCGGTCCTCCCGCGGTCCCGTTAGGGTTAGGTGCCCGTCAGGCGCGGGCGGGGCCTGCCTTCCGAGCGGTCTCGACCGCGCCGAGCGCGTCGCGGAGGCGGCCGATCCACTCGCTCTCGTGCTCGCCGACGAGCTTGACGCACCAGGCGAGCGCCTCGCTGCGACTGCGGGCCACGCCGGCCTCGACGAGCGTGTCGAGGACGATCCGCTCCGGCTGGCGGAGGCGGGTCATGGCCGGAATCCCGGCCGTCGTGAAGAGCGTGCGCTCGTCGCCGAGGCGGACACCCCACGAGACGATCCTGCGGAAGCGATGCTGGGCATCCTCGGCGATCGTCATCCGAGTCCCGCGGGTCTCCTCGCGAAACCGCTCGATCCGGGACGCACGGGCGGCCGCCCGGGCCGCGTCGCTCGCCTCGGCGGGCAGGTCCACGTCGGCGAGCGTGCCGACGACGAGGATCTCCTCGCGGTCGACGGTGATCTCGGGGGTGCCGGCGAACCAGCCATCGGTGAGTCGGCCGGCGAACCAGCCGGTGATCTCGTCGTGATTTGCGGTGGGGTGCGACATCAGGGCCGTGAACCTCGCGTGGGTGCGGCCGGAACTCCGGTCGCTGGCCGGAGATTACCGCATTACATCGCGGCTCGCATTGCGAAGCCCGCGGCTGAGCGACGAGTGCGGAGCTCGCGCTTCCCTTGATGCGGGCGAGCGCTCGCGCCTGCATACGACGCCCGACATGCCGTTCCACGCGATGCGTGTAGCGGGCATATAGCGCGCCGTTGCGGCCGGTGCGGCCGGTCTGGCCGGTGTGGCCCGATGCGGCCGGCGCGGCCGGTCTGGCCGATGCGGCCGGTGCGGCCGGTCTGGCCGGTGCGGCCGGTCTGTTCGGTGCGGCCCGGTGCGGCCCGCTGCAGCCGGTGTGGCCGATCGGGCTATGGCCGCAAAGCGCATACGAAGGGGCGATGTCCAACGTGCCGTATTCCGTCTGGAACGGGGAGTTGCATCAGCGGCACGGTCGGTCGCCCTCCACCGTCGGTCGCCTCCGCTTCGGCCGCCTGGCCTCGGCCGCCTGGCCTCGGCCGCCTGGCCTCGGCCGCCTGGCCGGGCGGTTTCCTCTGCCAGCGGTCGCGTCACCCGCCGGCTGCCCCGGCATGGCAAGATCACGCAGGTCCGATCACGCGATGGAGCGACCGCAGATGCGACGCATCCTGCTCTGGATGGCCCGCAACCCCTGGCTCCGCGAGCACCTGCCCCGCCTCGCGTTCGCGCGGCGCGCGGTTCGCCGGTTCATGCCCGGCGAGGACGCTGAGGCTGCGATCGGCGCGGCCGCGGGCCTGGCCGCCGGCGGCCAGGGCATCGTCTTCACGCGGCTTGGCGAGAACCTCGCCGAGCTCGCTGAGGCGGACGGGGTAGCCGCCCACTACCGCGACCTGCTCGGGCGTTCGGCGTCGCTGCCGCGACGGCCGGAGCTCTCGGTCAAGCCGACCCAGCTGGGGCTCGACATCGACGCCGAGGCCTGCTTCCGCCACCTCGACGCTCTGGCCGGCGTGGCAAACGATGCCGGCACCTGGCTGTGGCTGGACATGGAAGGCTCCGGGTACGTCGACGCGACGATCGAGCTCTACGAGCGGCTCCGGGCTGCGCACGCGAACGTCGGGATCTGCCTCCAGGCCTACCTGAAGCGCACGCCGCGGGATCTTCGGCGCCTGCTTCCGCTCGAGCCGGCGATCCGGATCGTGAAGGGCGCCTATGACGAGCCTGCGGCGATCGCGTTCCGCCGCCGCTCGGAGGTGGACGCGGCCTACCAGGCGCTGGCGCTGGTCCTCGCCGAGGCCGCCCGCGACGGGCGCGCGCGATGCGCCCTCGGCACGCACGACAGCGGCCTCGTGGAGCGGATCGCGGCCTTCGCCGAGCCCGCGGGCGTCGCGCGCGCCTCC
>DAOTXE010000065.1:0-19803 GCA_034435355.1 Chloroflexota bacterium | reverse complement strand
GGGAGCAGGCGAACGGCCCCGAAGAAGCCCAGCAGCGCGGGATCGTTCGTCTGCGTATAGATCAGGACGAAGATCGCCACGATGTAGAGCCAGTCGCCGATGCCGCTCACGAACTCGCCGAGCAGGAGCTTGCTCAGCGGCCGGTTGGCCAGCAGCTGCCGGTAGACGCCCAGGCCTCCCACGCCATCGCCCTCAGGGGCCCGCGCCGCCCGGCCGGGCGCCGATCGGGAGAGTGACGGCGCCCGTGGGCAGCGGGAACATGCGGCGCAGTGTAGATGCGCGAGGTGGCCGAGCGGAAGCCATCGTCACGGTGTGCGAGGCAGGAACGCTCCACGGCCGCCGCTCCACGGCCGCCGCTGGCACGACAGCCGCTGGCACGACAGCCGCTGGCACGTCACCGGGCGTCCTCGTATGCTCATTCACGACTCGCCCGTGAGCGGACCCCATCCGGAGGCCATCGCCCTCGTGACCTGCTCGAACTGCGGCACGGAGAACCGTCCCGGCGCCAAGTTCTGCATCGAGTGCGCGGGGCCCCTGGCAGTCTCCTGCCCGACGTGCGGGTACGCGAACCCACCCGGCGCGAAGTTCTGCTCCGAGTGCGCGACGCCGCTCGGCGCGAAGGCCAGTCCAGCACCGCCCGGGCTGTCGCGACCCGGCATCGGCAGAACCGAGCGCCCGGCGGCCGGCGGTCCGGGACCGGAGGCAGAGCGCCGCCTGGTCAGCGTCCTGTTCGCCGACCTCGTCGGGTTCACCCCATTCGCGGCCGGGCGCGACGCGGAGGAGGTCCGCGAGACGCTGACCCGCTACTTCGACCTGGCGAGCGACGTGATCGGCCAGTACGGCGGCACGATCGAGAAGTTCATCGGCGACGCGGTCATGGCCGTCTGGGGCGCGCCGATCGCCCGCGAGGACGACGCCGAGCGAGCCGTCCGCGCCGCCCTCGAGCTCGTCGATGCGGTGCGGGCGCTGGGCCCCGGGATCCAGGCCCGGGCCGGGGTCCTCACGGGCGAGGCCGCCGTGACGATCGGCGCGACGAACCAGGGCATGGTCGCCGGTGACATCGTCAACACGGCGTCCCGGCTCCAGTCGGCCGCGACACCCGGCACCGTGCTCGTGGGCGAGGCGACCCAGCGGGCGGCGTCCGGCGCGATCGCGTTCGAGGAGGCGGGGGCGCAGACCCTCAAGGGCAAGATTGCCCCGGTCCCGGCCTGGCGCGCCCTGCGCGTCGTCGCCCAGGTCGGCGGCCGCAACCGGAGCGAGACCCTCGAGGCGCCGTTTGTCGGCCGTGGCGAGGAGCTCCGCCAGCTCAAGGACCTCTTCCAGACGACGAACCGCGAGCGCCGGCCCCGCCTGGTCAGCGTCATCGGTCCGGCCGGGATCGGCAAGACCCGCCTCGCCTGGGAGTTCCTCAAGTACCTCGATGGCCTGCTCGAACGCGTCTGGTGGCACGCTGGCCGAAGCCCGGCATACGGCGACGGGATCACCTTCTGGGCGCTCGGCGAGATGATCCGCGGGAGGGCCGGGCTGGCCGAGGGCGACGACGAGGCGACGACGCGCGCCCGGATCGCGCAGACCGTCCGGACCCACGTCACCGATCCGGCCGAGGCTGCCTGGATCGAGCCCGCCCTCCTCGCCCTGCTGGGCGTCGACGTCCAGATCGGCTCGGAGCAGCTGTTCGCCGCCTGGCGGACGTTCTTCGAGCGGCTCGCCGCGAGCTCGCCCGTGGTGATGGTTTTCGAAGATCTCCACCACGCCGATAAGGGGCTCCTCGACTTCATCGACCACCTGATGGAGTGGAGCCGCGGCGTCCCGATCACCGTCATCACGCTCGCCCGGCCGGAGCTCATCGAGCGCCGCCCGGACTGGGGCGCCGGCAAGCGGTCGTTCACCTCGATCTACCTCGAGCCGCTGCCGCCCGCCGACATGGAGCGCCTGCTCGCCGGGCTCGTTCCAGGCCTGCCGGCGCCGGCGGTCGCTGGGATCGTCGCCCGCGCGGACGGGATCCCGCTGTACGCGGTCGAGACGGTCCGGATGCTCCTCTCCCAGGGTCGGCTCGTCCTCGAAGGAGGCGCCTACCGGCCCGTCGGCGATCTGCGCGAGGTCGCCGTCCCGGAGACCCTGACGGCGCTCATCGCGGCGCGTCTCGACGGGCTGGATCCGACGGACCGAGCCCTCGTCGAAGACGCCGCCGTCCTGGGCCAGGGTTTCAGCCTCGCCGGTCTTGCCGCCGTATCCGGTGTGACCGAAGCCGATCTCGACGCTCGGCTTCGCGCGCTCGTCCGGCGCGAGCTCTTCGTGCTCGACGCCGATCCGCGCTCGCCCGAGCGCGGCCAGTATGCGTTCGTCCAGGCGCTGATCCGCGAGGTCGCCTACAACACGCTCTCGCGGCGCGACCGCAAGGTCCGCCACCTCGCCGCGGCGCGCCACTTCGAAAGGCTCGGCACCGACGAGCTCGCCGGTGGCCTCGCCGGGCATTACCTCGCGGCGCAGCGACTCGCGGCGGATCCGGCCGAGGCGGACGCGCTGGCGGCCCAGGCCCGCGTGACGCTCCGGGCTGCGGCCGAGCGCGCCGCCTCGCTCGGCTCGCACGAGCAGGCGATCGCGTTCCTGGAGCAGGCGCTCGAGATCACGACCGATCCCGACGACCGGGCCAGTCTCCATCAGGGCGCGCTCGCCTCCGCCGATGCCGGCCTCGATCCGGCCGTGGTCCTTCGCCATGCCGAGGCAGCGGTCGTCGAGCGGCGCCGGAGCGGGGATCGCGCGGCGATCGCCACGGCCGTCGCCGGCCACGCGAGCGCGCTCCGGAGCCAGCTCGCCGACCCGGAGCGCTCGCTCGCGCTCGTGACCAAGGCGTGGGCGGAGTTCTCCGATCTCGAGGAGACACCGGCGGGCGTCGAGCTGATGAGCGCGTTCGCGTCGGCGCACGCGGGCCTCAACGACGTCGGCAAGACCATGGTCTGGGTCGACCGGCTCCTGCCGATCGCCGAGCGGCTCGGGCTGCTCGAGGCGACCGCCCGCGGGATCGTCCGCCGCGGCTCGACCTTGCTCATGCAGGGCCGGCCCCGGGAGGGCATCGTCCTGATGCGGGGGGCCCACCAGCTGGCGATCGCGAATGACCTGCGCGACCTCGAGCTCAACGCCCGCGTGCTGATGACGTTCTTCGAGCAGTGGGGCGAGCCCGCGGCTGGTCTCGCGCTCGCCCGCGAGGGACTCGAGATCGGGCGCCGCGTCGGGTCGCGCGCCTATGGGTTCCAGATGGTCGGCAACGGCAGCGTCTGCGCACTCCGGGTGGGCGAGTGGGACTGGGCGGCCACGCTGCTCGACGAGTGGCTGGCCGTCGAGTCGGCCACGAGCCAGCGGGCCGAGTTCTTCGTGGACCGGGCGAGCCTTCGTGCGCTCCGCGGGGAGGACGCAACCGCCGACATCGACGAGGCGACGCGGCTGCGAGTCGAGGGCGGGATCACGGATCCCCAGTGGGAGTCGTACGGGCTGTTGGCCCGGGCGTGGGGGGCGCTGGCTGCCGGTCGGTACGACGACGCTCGTCGTCTTGGCGCGCGCGCGGTGGAGCTGACATCCTACTTCGCACCCCTGGCCTACCCGCTCGTCATACGGAGTGCACTGTGGGCCGGCGACGCGGCGGGCGCGGCCGCTGTCCTGGCCTCGCTCGAGGCGTCAGGCTACCGCGGACCGGCGCTCATGGCAGACCGGCTGGCCGCCCGCGCCGGGATCGACGCGCTGGAAGGACGGGGGCCCGAGTCGCTGGCCGGGTACCGGGAGGCCCTCCGCAGCTTCCGGCAGCTCGGCCTCGCGTTCGAGGAAGCCGCCGCGGCTGTGGACATGGCCACGCTGCTGCGGCCGCCGGAGCGGGACGCCCCCGACGTCGCGACCGCGATCGACGCCGCCCGGGGGACGCTCCAGCGCCTCGGTGCGCGCCCCTTCCTCGAGCGACTCGACGGGGCAAAGGCGAAGCAGCCGGCGAGCTGACGTCGCGCCGGCTGCCCGGGGTTCGGTCCTCCGGTCAGGCTTCCTTCGGCAGCTGCCCGAAGAGCCCCGCGAAGATCCGCATGAAGCGGTGGCCGCCGTCGGAGGTCGGCCCGTACATCAGCGGGCAGCCACCGGCGATGCAGGCGATGCCGTGCCGGCGGCAGAGCTCGTGGGCCTCCGAGGAGACGCTCCCGCCGCCGAACGAGCGGTGCATCCAGACGCGCGTGATGCCCAGCTCGGCGCACTCGCGGGCGACCGACGGGGCAATCGCCGGCGTGGTGGCGATCACGACGGCATCGACGCCGCCGGGGATCGAAGCGAGGCTCCGGTAGCAGGGGTCGCCTTCGACGGTGTCGGCGTTCGGGTTGACCGCGAAGACCTGGTAGCCACGCTCCTTGAGGCGCGCGTAGACGACGTTGCCGCCGTGCATCCCGCCCGGCTCCCGGGAGACGCCGGCGACGGCGATCCGCTTCTGCGCCAGGAAGTTCTTGATTGCCGCGTCGGCCGTGGGCATGGCCTGAGTCCTCCGTCGTCATCGCGCCGCCCGGGGAGCGGCGGGCGCACGGCCCGCGTCGCGATCCCCCGTGGGCCGACCCAGCGTACGGCCGGAACGGGCCCCAGCGGCCAGTGCCAGTGCGCCCGCCGTGTCCCGCCAGCCGGACCTTCGTGCGTCAGAACATCCGCCGCAGGCCCGGCACCCGCTTGAGGATGAGGGCGCTCACCGCCAGCGATCCGGCGAGCGTCACGGCGACGAGGATCGCGAACTTCGCCACGGCCGGGATCTGGACGTCGAGGATCAGGTAGGCGAGGGGGTACAGGATGAGCGGGTGGACGTAGTAGATGCCGAACGAGTTGGCAGCGAGGGTCCCCCAGACGCGTCCGGCACCATCGATCCAGCGCCGGAACAGGGCGATCCCGGCGACGAGCGCGCTCAAGCAGAAGGTGCTGAAGAGGAGCGATTCGAGGGCCAGCGCGGGCAGGCTCGTGCCCGGGCCGGCGTTCCGGTCCACGAGATAGGCGAGTCCGGAGACGACGGCCACCGGGCCCCACCGGCCCAGGCTCGGCCGGAAACCGGTCTCCGTGAACCAGCCGCGCCGCTCCGCGTAGATGCCGAGCATGAAGTAGCCCACGTAGAGGGCGATCCTCGCCGGCTGCACGACGAGCAGGAACGAGAGTGAGCGCCAGTCGTCGAGACCCGTCGTCGGCGAGAAGAGAAGCGAACCTCCGGCCGTGAGAAGGACGAACCAGATGAAGAGGCTCGCCTGGGGCTGGACCACCGGAGGCTCGGTGAGATGCAGGGCGGCCCGCGCCGGGTAGAGGTACGCGTACACCAGCACGAGGAACTCGACGAACAGGATGCCCAGGAACCAGTAGACCGACTGCTGGAACATCGGGCCCCAGAAGTCCGACGTCCAGAACTGCAGGTACCCGGTGGGCACCCCCCGTGACACGTAGTTCATGTACGTCTCGAGCGGGGCCAGCACGATGACCCCCACGACCCACGGGATCGCGAGCCGGACGATCTTCTCCCGGATGAAGCCCTGGGGCCCGCGTCTCTGCAGCGACCGGACGGCGAAGTAGCCGGCGACGAAGAACAGGACCTGCATGATGGGGACGTCGACAAGCAGCACCAGCCAGGTGAAGACCACGCTCCGGTCCTTGTCGATCACGTACCACCACGAGGGCGGATCGGCCATGTAGGTGATCGCCGCGTGAAGGACGATCACGAGGATGATCACGAAGGCGCGCAGGTTGTCCAGGTAGTGCAGCCGGGGCCGCGCCGCCATGTCGATGCTCCGGGTCGTCGGGGAGGGTGGACGCTCGTCGATGATGATCGCCGATCGGCGCGGGCCGCCGCTGCCCCACGCAGCATCCCGCAGGCGAGCGACCGGTGGTCGGACGCGGCACTTCCCGGGTCCCACCTGTCCGGTTACGCTTGGGCAACGCAGCCTCGGGTGCACGCCTCAACCACCCTCCCACACGACCCGGAGAGCAGCCATGTTGGCCACGATGAGCAGCCCACGTTCACCGGGTGCCGGCGGCAGGCGCAGGGCCTCGTCCGCCCGTGCCGTCATGGCGTCCCTCGCGGCGCTCGTCCTCGGCGCGTTCCTGGTCGTCGCGCCGGCCAGCGCGGCCACCGTGGGTGCCCAATGGCAGGCGCGGGTCGGACCGGCCGGCGCCAACGGGACGGCGACGATCCGGGTCGACACGTCGGGGGCCGGGGCGATCACCGTCAAGCTCAAGGGTCTCGCCCGGCGGGCGACGTACGCCGCGACGCTGTACCGGGGCACGTGCGCCGCGCGATCAGCGAAGATCGCCGCCCTGCCCCCGCTCAAGACCAGCGCGAGCGGCACGTTCGTCCGGACGAGCGCGCTCACGCCGTCCCAGGCCGCGGTCGTGAACGCGGGCGGCGCGGCGCTCTGGCTCGTCTCGGGTGGCCGCGTCTCCTGCGGCGCGTTCGCGCAGCAGGCCGGCGCGAGCATCGTGACGACATGCGACCAGGGTCACCTCGCGTTCGCGCTCGGAGGCGGCGGGACGGTCCGCTTCGCGTGCGACGGCACGATCGGGCTCTCCTCGACCATCGCGATCACGAAGCCCGTCGTGCTCGACGCCTCGGATCGGTCGGTGGTGATCGACGGGGGCGGCGCTGTGGGCCTGTTCTCCGTGGCCGGCGGCGTTTCTCTCGGCATTGTCGGGCTGACGCTCCAGAACGGCAGCTCGAGCGACGCCGGCGGGGCGATCGACGCGCGGAATGCGGGTGCCGTCTCGATCGTGGACGCGACCCTTGCCCGCAACCAGGCTGCCTCCGGCGGGGCCGTCGCCACCGGGACTGCGCCGCTGACGATCGCCGGCACCACGTTCGTCGACAACACGGCGAGCGGTGACGGCGGGGCGATCGACGCCGCGAGCGTCGCCGTCACGAACTCCACCTTCTCCGGCAACCAGGCCCCGCTGGGTGGCGCCATCCACGTCTCGGCCGGTCTCACGGTCGCGAACGGCACCTTCGTGGACAACGCGACCACGGGCCCGGCGATCTCGCTCGACGGCGGCGCTGCCAGCGCCCGGAACACGATCCTTGCCGGGACGGCGGGCGCGCAGTGCGCACTCGGGACGGCGACGCTGAGCGACCAGGGCGGCAACATCAGCACGGACGCGTCCTGTGGCTTCAGCGCAACGACCTCCCGGAGCGGCACGCCAGTTGCCGAACTCGACCTTGGGCCGCTGGCCGACAACGGCGGGCCGACCCAGACCATCGCCCTCCTCCCGGGCAGCGTGGCCGCCGACGCCGGGGTTGCCTGCCCGCCGCCGGCAACGGACCAGCGCGGCGTGCCCCGGCCGCAGGTCGCGGCGTGCGACGCGGGCGCGTTCGAGCTCGAGCCGCCGCCCGGCTACGACATCTCGTTCCCGCAGTGCAGCCGCGCGCTCCCGGTCACCCCCGCGTTCGAGATCGTGGGCGTCAACGGTGGCCGCGCCTTCGCCCCGAATCCGTGCCTCGGCATGAGTGACCTCCCGAGCGAGCTCGCCTGGGCCGGCGGGCCGAGCGCGCAGCTGTACGCGAACACCGGAAACCCGGGCCCGATGCTCTCGACGCACTGGCCAACGGGCCAGGCGACTCCGCGCCAGTGTGCCGCCGGCGCGCCTCCCGCCAACGACACCCCGAACTGCGCCTACGACTACGGGTGGAACGCGGCGGCGGACTCCTACTCGAACGCCGTGAACGCCTACATCTCGCTCGGGCTCGCGCCTCCGGGCGCGACGCGCACGCCGGTCGCAAACGCCTGGTGGCTCGACGTCGAGACCGGCAACAGCTGGCGCGACGACGTCTCTCTCAACGTGGCGGCCCTGCAGGGCGCGGTCGCCTACCTGCAATCGGTCGGCGCTGCCAGCGTCGGCTTCTACTCGACGACCTACCAGTGGGACCTGATCACGGGTCGCACGAAGCTGTTCGCCACGGCACCGAACTGGGTCGCCGGCGCGCGGACGTCGGTCCAGGCACGGGCGAACTGCCAGGTCCCGGGCTTCGGCGGCGGGCCGGTCACGCTCGTCCAGTTCGTGGCCAACGGCTTCGACGCCGATCTACGCTGCACGCCGGGGACGTGATCGAAGAGACCTCGCGGCGAAGCTCCGGCTCCGGCCCGGCCGTGCGGTGCGGCTCGCGACGCCCGGCGCCCCTGCCTGAGGGGCGATCGCTCACCCCATACGATCCGGCGTGGCAGCCGGCAGCTCCCTGGCCTGCGGGGTTTCGGCGAGCATGCGCCGCGCGTCGTCGTACAGGCCGTTGAAGATTCGCGACGTCGACGGGAAGGCGTGGATCGTGTCGGCGAGGAGATCGATCTTGAGGTGCGCCCTGATGGCGAGGACGCACTCGTGGATCGCGGCGGATGCGTCCGGGGCGGCCATCGCGGCCCCGACGAGCTCGTGGGTCGCGCGGTCGACGACGATCGTGATGTGCCCGAACGTCGCCTCGACCGAGTAGCCCCTGGCAGTCGACGGGAAGTCGGCCACGAGCTCGAACGCGTCGAGGTGCGCCGCCAGCGAGGCATGCCCGCTGACCGTGGTGCCGTTGTCGAGGTGGACCACGTCCGCGTCGCCGGGCCCGGTGCCGGCTTCCGCCCGGATCGCCCGAACGCCGAGGCGAACGTCGACGCCGTCGCGGACGAGCGCCCGCAGGGCAGCCTCGGAATTGCGTGGATGGTCGCTGGGCAGGAGCCGCTTGCCCGACTGGACCAGCGTCACCGGGACGCCGAAGCGGACGAAGATCTGGGGCAGCTCGACCCCCGTGGGTCCGCCGCCCAGGCGGCTCCTGGAAGCGCGCCCGGGTCCCCTGGCCCGCCCGCTCGGGATCCGGCGCGGGGCAGCGGGAGGCCCGGCCTGAACAACGCGACGGGCACGGCCCCGACGACGATCACCCACGCTGCGACGACCACGCACGCTGCGACGAGCGCTCCCGCTCCGTGGGCGTCCGCAACGGCGGTCCGCACACGTGCCGCCGTCGCGCCGGACGATGTTCAGGCCACCGGCCGCGAGGCCTCCTGCTGTACCCTCAGTCCCTCACGTCGATCGGGGGCGCTCGGTGATCTGCTCGAACTGCGAGACGGAGAACGAGGCGGGACGCAAGTTCTGCGGCGAGTGCGCTGCGCGCCTGGCCGCGGTCTGCCCGGCCTGCGGTGCCGCGAACTCCCCGGCCGCGAAGTTCTGCGGCGAATGCGCGACGCCACTCGTAGCGGGAGCCGCGCCGCCGGCAATGGGCGTCGCCCGGCCCGGTCCCCTCGCCGCCGAAGCTGCTCGAGTCGCCGTTCCGGTCGCCGAGCGCCGCCTGGTCACGGTCCTGTTCGCCGACCTGGTGGGCTTCACCGCGCTCGCGGAGGGACGCGACGCCGAGGAGACGCGCGAACTTCTTTCCCGGTACTTCGATCTCGCCCGGGACGTGATCGGCCGGTATGGAGGAACGGTCGAGAAGTTCATCGGCGACGCAGTGATGGCGGTCTGGGGCGCGCCCACCGCCCACGAGGACGACGCGGAGCGAGCGGTGCGGGCCGGCCTTGAGCTTCTCGACGTCGTGCGTTCGCTGGGGCCGGGAATCGCCGCCCGGGCCGGAGTCCTGACCGGCGAGGCGGCGGTGACGCTGGGGGCCACGAACCAGGGCATGGTCGCGGGCGACCTGGTGAACACGGCGTCGCGGCTCCAGTCCGTGGCGGCTCCGGACACGGTGCTCGTCGGCGAGGCGACCCAGCGGGCTGCCAGCCGGGCCGTCGTTTTCGAGCCGGCCGGGGAGCAGCACCTCAGGGGAAAGAGCGCGCCGGTCCCGGCCTGGCGGGCGGTCCGCGTCGTGGCGGAGCGGGGTGGCCGGAAGCGCTCCGAGACGCTGGAGGCACCGTTCGTCGGTCGCGACGACGAGCTTCGCCTCCTCAAGGACCTCTTTCATGCGACGGGTCGGGAATCGCGAGCGCGCCTGGTCTCGGTGATCGGCACTGCCGGGATCGGCAAGAGCCGCCTCGCGTGGGAGTTCCTCAAGTACGTCGACGGCCTCGTCGAGACGGTCTGGTGGCACGATGGCCGCAGCCCCGCCTACGGCGAAGGGATCAGCTTCTGGGCCCTCGGCGAGATGGTTCGCGGGCGGGCGCGCCTTCTCGAGACCGACGACGAAGCCACCACCCGCGCGAAGGTCGCCGAGGCGCTGGCGGCCCACCTTCCGGACGCCGACGAACGGCGCTGGATCGAGCCCGCCCTGCTGGCCCTCCTCGGGGTCGCGTCAGGAATCAGCTCGGAGCAGCTGTTCGGAGCCTGGCGGACGTTCTTCGAGCGGCTCGCGGCGACCGCGCCGGTCGTCATGGTCTTCGAGGACTTCCACTTCGCCGACTCCGGCCTGATCGACTTCGTGGACCACCTCATGGAGTGGAGCCGCAACGTCCCGATCTACGTCGTCACGCTGTCTCGCCCGGAGCTCCTGGACCGCCGGCCCGATTGGGGCGCGGGCAAGCGAAACTTCAACTCGCTGTCCCTCGAGCCACTCCCCCCGGCGGCGATGTACGAGCTCCTGGCCGGCCTCGTTCCCGGATTGCCCACGGCAGCGGTAAAAGCGATCGTCGAACGCGCGGACGGCATTCCTCTCTACGCGGTGGAAACGGTCCGGATGTTGCTCGCCGACGGTCGCCTCGCGCTCGGGGACGGCGCCTACCACCCGATCGGCGATCTGACCGCGCTCGCGGTCCCGAACACGCTCACCGCGCTGATCGCCTCCCGCCTGGACGGCCTCGCGGCCGAGGACCGCGCCCTCGTTTCCGACGCGGCCGTGCTGGGCCAGTCATTCACGACCGCCGGTCTCTCAGCCGTCTCGGGCCTCCCCGAGGCGGAGCTCGAGCCGCGCCTGCGGGGCCTCGTGCGGCGGGAGCTCCTCACGCTGGAGGCCGACCCCCGCTCCCCCGAACGCGGCCAGTACGCGTTCGTCCAGGCCCTCATCCGCGAGGTCGCCTACAACACGCTCGCCCGCGCCGATCGGAAGGTGCGTCATCTCGCGGCGGCCCGGTTCCTCGAGAGCCTCGACACGGACGAGCTCGCGGGCGGCCTCGCGGGTCACTACCTCGCCGCCCACCAGAACGCCGGAGAGGGCTCCGAGGCCGACGCCCTCGCCGCCCAGGCCCGGATCACCCTCAAAGCCGCGGCCGAGCGGGCGATCAGCCTCGGGTCGCTCGGCCAGGCCGTCACGTTCCTCGACCAGGCCCGCCTCGTGACCCGGGACGATGCCGAGCGTGCCGAGCTCCTCGAGCGGGCAGGCTGGGCAGCCATGCTGGGTGGCCGCGGCGAGGTGGCCGAGGACCAGCTGCGCCAGGCAGTCGGACTCCGCCGGGCGCAGGGTGACCTGGACGCGATCGCCGGGGCGGTCGCGATGCTCGGGTCGCTGCTCATCTCCGAGCTCCGCCGCGAAGCGGGGCGCGCGCTGCTCGAGTCCGCCGTCGAGGAGCTGATCGGTCACGACGCGGCGCCTGCCGGCCCGGGCGGGGTGGCCCTCCTCGCCCAGCTCTCCCGGGCCTTCTTCTTCGCCGGTGACCAGCGGCAGGCGATCGAGCTCGCGGACCGCGCGCTCGAGACCGGCGAGCGGCTGGACCTTGCGCCGATCGTGAGCGATGTGCTCATCACGCGCGGCTCTGCTCTCTGTCACCTCGGCCGTTCATACGAGGGACTCGGCGCGATCCGGGCCGGGATCGAGCTTGCCGACGAGCGTGGCCTGGTCTCGACCGCCCTCCGCGGAAGGCTGAACCTCGGCGTGCTGGCGTCCGACCCGCGGACCTCCTTCGAGGCCGCCGACGCCGCGCTCGAGGTTGCGAGGCGGTTCGGCATGCGGGGCTTCGTCCGGACGCTCGTCGGCAACCTGGCGGGCGCCGCACTCGACGTCGGAGAGTGGGAGCGGGCCATCCAGGAGCTGAGGGCAGCCCGCGACGACAGCTCCGACGAGCTGGAGAGGAACTACGTGCGCTCGGGCCTCATCACGTTTTCCGCCTGGCGCGGCGACGACGTGACGGCCGAGGCCACCGAGCTGGCCGCCTGGGCGGAGAGCACCGGCGAGTCGGGCGCACGGGAAGCGGTCCATGGCATGCGGGCCGAGATCGCGTTCGCGGCCGGGAACATGCGCCTCGCCTGCGACGAGTGGATGGCGTTCGCCCCGAGCGACCCGCTGAATGCGCCCGGCGCATATTCCCTTGCCGGCCTGGCCGGGATCCTCGCGACCGACCGGCATCGCACGGCGGCCGCCGTGGCGGCACTCGAAGCCACGCCGGGTCGCGGCCCGCTCCGGGCGCTCGATCTGCGGCTCCTGCGCGCGGGCCTGGCCGCGCTCGACGGCCGGGTGCCGGAGGCGATCCGCGAGACCCTGGCCGTGAGCCTGGAATACGCCCGCCTCGGGCTTCCGTGGCGCCAGGCCCTGGCCATCCTCATGCTCGCCGACACGGTCGGGCCGGATCCTGCCGAGGTCCGGGCCGCGGCCGCGAGCGCCCGCGAGATCTTCGCGCGGCTCGGTGCGAAGCCGTTCCTCGAACGGCTCGAAGCAGCGTTGAGCCGGTCGGCGGATCGGCCGGTCCGGTTCATCCAGCGGGCCGACGCTCAGTTGCCGGCGCGGCCCTGACGAAGCCCCGGCAGACGTGCGGGAACGGTCATGCTGGGTCCCGCACGCTGCGGGCGAGGAGCGGAGGGGTCAATGGACGTCGTCCCGTTCGCGATCGTCGGGGCCGGCTGGCGCGCCGGGTTCTACGTGCGGGTGGCGCGGGCGCTGCCGGGGATCTTCCGGGTCACCGGGGTCCTGACGAAGGACGCCGGGCGGGCCGCCCACGCCTCCGGCGCGTGGGGCCTGCGAGTCCGCTCGTCGATCGACGAGATCCTGGCCGACCGGCCGGCCTTCGTGGTACTCGCGGTGCCTCGCGCGACCATGCCGCATCTCATGCGCGAGCTGGCGGACGCCGGCGTCCCGGTCCTGGCGGAGACGCCACCGGCGCCGGACCTCGACGGGCTGGCGGGGCTGGCCGACCTCGCCGCCTCGAACGCCCGGATCCAGGTGGCCGAGCAGTATCAGTTCCAGCCCCACCACGCTGCGCGGCTCGCGGTCGCCCGGTCCGGGACCTTGGGTGTGGTGACGCAGGCGCAGGTCTCGGTCGCGCACGACTACCACGGGATCGACCTGCTGCGCCGGTACCTCGGCACCGGGTTCACCGCGGTCACCATCACCGCCCGCCGGTTCGAGTCCCCGATCGTCGCGGGGCCCGACCGCAGCGGACCACCGGCCGGAGAGCGGCTCGAGCGATCCGAGCAGGTGCTCGCCTGGTTCGACTTCGGCGGCCGCCTCGGCGTCTACGACTTCACGCCCGACCAGTACTTCTCGTGGATCCGCTCGCCCCGGGTCCTCCTTCGGGGCGAGCGCGGCGAGATCAACGGCATGGCCGTACGCGCCCTGCGCGACGCGTTGACGCCGGTGACGCTCGAGCTCTCCCGGCGTGACACCGGCCACGACGGCAACCTCGAGGGGCTGTACCACGTGGGCATCACGCTCGGCGACGAATGGGTCTACCGCAACCCGTTCGTGCCGGCTCGCCTGACCGACGACGAGATCGCGGTCGCGACGTGCCTCGAGCGGATGGCCGCCTACGTCGGCGGCGGGGCGCCGTTCTGCAGCCTTGCCGAGGCCGCCTGGGACGAGGAGCTCGGCCTTCGCATGGCCGAAGCGTGCGCGACCGGGCGGCCTATCCGAGTCGAGCATCCGCCCGGCGGCCGGGCGGTGGAAACCGCGATCAACGACCCGTGAGGGATCCAGCACTCAGGTTGTGTCCCGGTCTTCCCCCTCCGCAACCGACGCGGCCGACGCAGGCGCGCTGCTTCGTCAGCCGGTTGCGGCCGTCGGTCCCCTGCGCGCGCCTCGGAGCACGTCGGCTGCGGCGCCGAGGGCCAGGGCCATTCCCGCCACGAACAACGGCCAGGCGTAGGGACCGGGGAGTCCGCCGTCCATGAGTCGCGGGGCGTCCAGCGTGTACGAGAGAACCACGATGAGCCCGCCGCTGATGCCGGCAGCCCAATGCCGGCCTCTCGAGGCAAGATGCCGGCCGGAGCGTTCCGCCGAGGCAGCCGCGAGCCCGGCCCCAATGAGGGCCGCGCTGACGGCGATCGGCGACCAGACCGGACCCGCCCAGGGGACCGGCAGCAGGAACAGGAGGTCGAACGTGTGCAACGACGGCGGCCATCCGCTGAACACGAACAGCCAGGCGTAGTAGCCGATGTCCCAGGTGCCGAAGACGACGGCGCTCCAGGCCAGCCGCTCGAGGCGGCTGCGGCCGACCAGGATGCCCACCGCCGCGATGATCACCAGCGTCGCCGCCTCGCGGCCAGCCTCGATCGCGATGAGGTTGCCCAGCTCATTGGCAGGGCGGAGCGGGAAGATGTCGCCGACATGTGACCCGATCGCGCCCTCGAGGTAGACGACGACGGCCGCCTCGAGGTAGGCCATCGCCCACGCGAAGACGAGGACGACGAGGGCGGTCCGCCTGAACGAGAGATCGTCGCGCATGCCTGCACGCTAGCACCACCGCCCGCCGGCAGGTGGCGGGGCCAATTTGGGTCTTGACTGAACCTCTGTGCAGTACTACTACACATCCGTACAGTATCTGCGATCCGGCGCCCTTCGACGACCTGGAGGCTGCCTATCCGGCACGGCGAGATGTACCAACGCGGTCTGCATTTCTTGCCACCAGATGTCGTAGTGCAGAGGTCAGTCATGAAGCGTTCATCCAGGGCCACTTCCCTTCTGGCAGTGGCGAGCGCGGTGGGGCTGTTGCTGGCGGCGTGTAGCTCGTCGGCTAGCAACTCGCCCGCATCCACCGCACCAGCCGCATCCACCGCACCAGCCGCATCCACCGCACCAGCGTCCGCTAGCCCTGCGGCACTGCTACCCGCCGCCATCAAGGCAGCGGGCGTCCTGAAAGTTGGCTCCAACTACACGAGCCCGCCGCTGGAGTACCTGCCTGAAGGCAAGACCGACCCGGTGGGTCTCGACATCGATCTCATGAATGGCATCGCCAAGGTCCTCGGCGTCACGGCGCAGTGGACCGGGCAGGACTGGGCCGGCCTGCGGCCCGCGCTCCAGTCCAACCGCTACGACACGGTCATCGCCTCGATGGGCGACTTCACCGACCGTCAGCAGCAGGTCACCTTCATCGACTACCTGTCCGTCGGCGAGGCCGCGCTGGTGCTCAAGACCAACGCCGACAAGGTGACCAAGATCGAGGACCTCGCGGGCCTGAACGTCGGGGCGTCCAAGGGCACGATCGCCGCCACCATCGGAGACCAGGCCAACAAACAGCTTCAGGGCGAGGGCCTGAAGCCGATGCAGCTCAATCTCTTCAGTGGTGATGCCGCGGGCATCCTCGCGGTCAACAGCGGTCAGTCCTTCGCTCAGATCATGGATCTGCCGTTCGCCGCGTACGAGGCCGCCCAGACTGGAGCCGGGAGCAAGTACGCGGTCGTGCTGCCGAACCTCCTCGGCGCCATCCCGTACGGCATCTCCGTCAACAAGGACAACATGGCGTTGGCCCAGGCCATCCAGGCCGCGCTGAACCAGATGATCGCGGACGGCTCGTACAAGCAGATCCTCGATAAGTGGGGGCTGGGTGCCGGGGCCGTGACGCAGGCCACGATCAACGGCGGCACGACCTCTGCCGGCGGCTGACCCGGAACCCGGACTGGGGCTGAGGGAATGAGCGAAACGCCGTCCATGAACGCGGCACCGGCTCCGGCGCCTCCTGCGCCGGAGCCGATCCGGGCGATCCCGATCAGGCACTACGGACGCTGGGTAGGTGCCGCAATCTCGATCGGTGTCGCGGCGCTGATCATCAGACTGTTCGTGGTCACGCCCAACATCAACTGGGAACGCGTGGGGCACTACCTCACGTTCAGCGACATCCTCTTTGGTCTCCGCCTCACCATCGTCCTGACGATCGCCTCCATGGCCGTTGGTCTGGTGCTGGGCACCGTGATCGCCGTCATGCGGCTGTCGGCGAACCCGGTGCTGCGCACGCTCAGCTGGGTGTACATCTGGTTCTTCCGTGGTACCCCGCTACTGATGCAGATCCTGTTCTGGTTCAACATCGCGATCATCCTGCCGGAGATCGGTGTCAGCATTCCCTTCACCGATTGGGGGGGCTCCGTCAACACGAATGTGCTCGTCACACCGTTCGTGGCGGCGCTCATTGCGCTCGGGTTGAACGAAGCCGCCTACATGAGCGAGATTGTCCGAGCCGGCATCCTGGTGGTGGACTACGGGCAGACCGAAGCCGCCGTGGCGCTGGGAATGAGTAGGTCGCTCGTGTTCCGGATGATCATCCTGCCGCAGGCAATGCGGGCGATCATTCCTCCGACCGGCAACGAATTGATCGGGCTGCTCAAGAACACCTCCCTGGTGAGCGTGATCGCGGCCCAGGAGCTGCTGACCAAGGCTCAGAACATCTATGCCCAGAATCTTCTCGTCATCGAGCTGCTCATCGTGGCTGCGTTCTGGTACCTGCTGGTCACGAGCCTGCTCATGTGGGGCCAGTACTACGTCGAACGCTACTTCGCCAAGGGTTCGACCAACCGGCCGCTGCCGCCCACGCCGACTCAGAAGCTCCGCACGTGGCTGCGCCGCAAGCTCTCCCCTGCATCGGCGAGCGACAGCAGCACGGGCCTCAGGCCGGCCGCCGGTCATCAGGCAACAGCGGAAGAGGGTGTGCCGTGACGCTGGTGGTCGAAGCACAGCAGGTCTGCAAGCGCTTTGGGCGCAACGAGGTGCTCAAGGGCATCAACCTGCAGGTGCCGAGAGGATCGGTCGTCGTGATCCTCGGCCCGTCGGGCTCCGGCAAGAGCACCTTCCTCCGGTGCATCAACCATCTCGAGAAGATCGATGCCGGCCGCCTCTACGTCGAGGGGGAGCTCATCGGTTACAGGGACAAGGGCGGCGTCCTCCACGAGATGCGCGACAAAGATGTATGCCGTCAGCGCGCCAATATTGGCATGGTCTTTCAGGGGTTCAATCTCTTCCCGCACATGACGGCCATCGCCAACGTGATCGCAGCACCCACCCGGGTCAAGGGCGAGTCGAAGGTGACAGCCACCGAACGCGGGCTCGCGTTGCTGGCACGGGTCGGGCTGGCCGACAAGGCCGACACCTACCCACGTCAACTCTCCGGGGGCCAGCAGCAGCGAGTCGCGATCGCACGCGCGCTCGCCATGGAGCCGAGGCTGATGCTATTCGACGAACCGACGTCGGCGCTCGATCCCGAACTCGTCAAGGAGGTCCTCGACGTGATGAATGACCTAGCGCGAGACGGGATGACGATGATCTGCGTCACGCACGAGATGGGCTTCGCTCGAGAGGTGGCCGACACCGTCGTCTTCATTGACGGCGGGTATGTGGTCGAGGCGGGTCCACCGCGTGAGGTCCTGCTGAACCCCCAGCAACAGAGGACCCAGAATTTCCTGTCCAAGGTCCTCTAGCCGCCATCACTCAGCGGTCCGGGTCGTCCGGCGATCTTCATTCGGGCGGCCCGGTCGCAGACGATCGACATGGTCATGACCGCATGCGGTCATGACACTGGAAAGGCGCGCAAAGTGAGAGTCGCAGTACTCGGATCGGGAGCCGGCGGCTGTGGCGTGGCACACGATTTCGCCTCCCACGGCCACGCGGTGAGGCTCTGGGACGCGGAGCAGTTCCCCGAAACGGTTGCAGCCGTCGCCGAGCGCGGCGGCATCGACGCCGACGGTGATCTGCAGGGATTTGCCCCCGTCACCTACGCGGGGCACGACATCACACGTGCCATCGCTAATGCCGACCTCGTACTTGCCGTCGGGCCGGCGTACAGCACGAAGCCGTTCGCGGAGGCATGCCGCCCCCATCTGCGTCCAGGTCAGACCGTGGTCGTCTGTCCGGGCTCGTGCGGCGGCGCCATCGAGTTCAAGCGGGCGATCGGGCTGGATCTACGAGACACAGGCATCCTCGTCGCCGAAACCTCGACCCTGCCCTACGCGGTACGGATCACCGGCCCGGCTCGGATCCACGTCTACCTGAAGCTCGTGGCCGGGCTCACGCTGGCCGCCTTGCCCGCATCCGTTACGGAGAGCGTGCTGGCCGCCGTCACCGACGTGTACCCCGCCATGGAGCCGGCGCTGAACGTCTTCGAAACAACCCTGCAGAACGGCAACCCCGTCATTCACCCTGCCATCACCCTGTGCAATGCGGCTCAGATCGAGCGGACGGCGGGCGACCTGTTCTTCTACGAGGACGGGTGCACAGCCAGTGTGGCCCATCTCGTCGCGGCCGTGGATCGAGAACGCCAGGCTCTTGGCACAGCGCTTGGCGTCACGGTTGTTCCCGACCCGGATCTCGGCTTCGCGCAAGGCTACATGACCGAGACAACGTACTACCCCGGCTACATGACCGCCCCCGGATTCCGAGGCATCAAGGCGCAGTCCAGCCTTGACCATCGCTATTTCAACGAAGACGTCGGCTACGGGCTGGTGTTCCTGCGCGACCTCGGGCGCAGTACTGGGGTACCGACCCCGGTGATGGATGCGATACTGACCATCGCTTCGGTTCTCCGCGGTCGGGACTACGCGGCCGAGGGAAGACGGACGATGAAGTCGCTTGGGCTTGACGGTCTGTCGCCAGCGGAGCTCGTCGCGCTCGTTTCCTGAGGTTGTGACAGCACGCTTCCCGCCGTGATTGAGAGACGACGCCGACAGATGGACGCTGCGACATGCAGGACAGCCAGCTGAACGAGATCGGGCAGCGGATCCGTCGCCTTCGTGCGATCAGGAACATGCCGCAGCGCAGACTGAGCAAGATGGCGGGACTCAGCCCGAGCTTCATCAGTCAGCTCGAGCGCGGGCAGACCGGCGTCAGCCTTCCCTCACTCGTGCGAATCGCCTCGGTGCTGGGGGTCTCGGCGGGGCACCTGCTCGCCGACGAGGGTCCCCAGGTACGGGTAGGGCGTCGTGCCGACCGCCACCCGATCACGCGGGGAGGTTACGAGGAGTCCCTGCTCAACCCGCGGCCTTCGAGCGTCTTTGAGATCTATCGGGCGGTTTTCCGTCCAGGAAGCAGTACCCAACCGGACCGGGCCACGCACGGCGACTCCGAGGAGCTCTGCTACGTGATCTCGGGCACCGTGCACGTGTACGTGGGCGACTCCGTGTTCGTGCTCGGACCCGGTGACTCATTGATGTATCTCTCCTCGATGCCGCACCGCGCGGAGTATCGAGGCACGGACACGGCCGAGCTGGTCTGGGTCATGGGCCCACCGACGATCGGACGCACGACGGTCCCTGACACGCGGTCGCCGGGCGCCGACGTTGCCGCAGTCGCAGAACCAGGCGCGGGCTGGGGTGGCGAATCCGCCGAGTAGCGGCTCGGCTGCACGCCCGAGCGCGGGCAGGAATGCCGGCCGGCGGCCGGGCGCGCCACCAGGGGGCTAGCCCCACCCCGAAGATGCCTGCTGCCCGGCTGGTCCGGGCGTGCCGCCGAACCTACCGTCTGGGCATCGATCACGACGTGTCGATCGACGGCCTGGAGGCAGCACGCAATGACGGTTCGGCGCCGGTTCCTGTACATGGGGGTGTTTCTCGTGGCGGTCGGCGGCGTGGCGCTCGCCGCGCTCGCCAGCGTCGTCGGGGACGACGCGCTCGCGCAGGCGCTCCGCCTGTGGCCGTTCGTCCTCGTCGCCGTCGGCGCCGGGCTCGTGCTGCGCCATACCCGGCTCGCGCTCGCGAGCGGCCTCGTCGCGGCGACGGTGCCGGGCCTGCTGGTCGGCG
>DAOTXE010000064.1:0-13574 GCA_034435355.1 Chloroflexota bacterium | reverse complement strand
GGCCGTCAGCTACACCCACTTCGCCTTCATCCCAGTTGAGGCGGCCAACTCCGCCGCCACCATCGCCGCCGACTGGGCGGCGTTCGAGAACAGCACGATCGGGGATACGGCCTTCCCCGTATACAACCTCGAGGTGTGGACCGGGCAGGACGAGAACGGGAAGGACATCTGGAAGCCGTTCGAGAAGGAGTACGCGACCTCGGACGCCACGCTCCGGGTTCGCCTGGTCGTTCCGGCGGGCGGCCAGGGCAACCTGCTGATCTTCCGGGGTACCAGCAAGCTGTCCGCCTGGGGGACCGAGCTGACCGTCGACCTCAAGGACGGGCTCAACGACCTGGGCTTCTACGAGATGGGCGTCGTCAACGGCGCCTGGCGCTACGTTGACTTCCTCCGGATCCCGGTGACCAAGGGGCCGATGGACATCAACGGGTCCTGGCGCGGCACCCTGACGTTCACGGAAATCAACATGGACGCGGCCGCCGAAAAGAAGGCCTCCGACCAGGGGTGCGACCTCGCGATCCTCGAAGCCCTTCGCGGCAAGGAGCTGCCGATGACCCTGGACCTGACCGCCGACAAAGAGGGCAAGGGCGAGGGCACCTTCGTGATCGACGCCTCGTCGCTCAACACGGGCAGCGACAACGGCACGGCAACAACGTCCGAACCGACCACGTTGCCTCTCGTGTACGAACAGGGGCTGATCACCTTCGATTTCGGCGATCAGTGCAGTGGGGGCACCTGCACGATGACCGGCACCCCCGAGGTGGTCAACGGAGAGGACACGATCAAGGGCGCGATGAGCTTCGAGGGGTCCGGCTACTCGGCCAGGGCCGAGTGGACGGTCACGCGCGACAAGTAGGGAGTCGCCGTTGCATCCAGTCCTGATCGACGTGGCCGTTGGCGGCGCGTCGATCACCCTGCGGTCGTACCTCGCGTTCCTGGTCCTCGCCGCCGTCGTCGCGATCGGCCTCGCCGGTCGCATTCTGGTCCGCATGGGTGTGGGCAGGCTGTCGGCGATCGGCGGCCTGGCGGCAACGGTGCTGGCTGGGCTCGCGGGAGCTCGGCTCCTGGCGGTCGTCCTCTCGCCGTCGCAATACGCGTCCGATCCGGCCAGCGCCTTCGCCCTCGAGCCGACCGAGTTTGCCCTGTACGGCGGCCTCGCCGGCTCGGGGGCGGTCGTCCTCTGGCTGGCTCGCCGCTGGCGACTGGACACGGCTCGGGTGGCCGATCGCTTCGTGGTGCCGATCGCGGCGGGGCTCGTGCTCCTGCGGATCGGCTGCTTCCTCAACGGCTGCTGTGCGGGGATCGCGACGAGACTCCCGTGGGGGGTCGTGTTCCCGCCCGGCAGCGAGGCGTGGGGCCAGCAGGTGATCGGGGGAAACGCGGGGGCCCTGTTCGGCCGGGTCAGTCCGGTCCATCCCACGCAGTTGTATGAGGCAATCGCCGCCATCCTGCTGGCGGCGATTGCGGTTCGCCTTGGGAGGCGCGGCATTCCGGACGGGGCGCCCGCGCTGCTCTTCGCAGCGGGCTTTCTCGCGTTCCGGGCGTTCAACCAGACCCTGCGGGCCCCGTCGCTCGATCAGCTGTTGCCGGAGCCGGCGCTGGTCGCCGCATATGCCGCCGGGGCAGTCGCGATGGGGCTCGCGTTCGTCGCCCGGGCGCGCGGTACCCGGCCGCCTGCGTTCCCCCAGCAGATCCATCGGGACCAGATTCCACACGCAGGGCCGGCGGGTCCATGATGTGATCGATGGACGCCCTGCTCGCGACCGCCGGCCTGCTCGTCGTGATCGGGCTCGCGCTCGCGCTGCTGTCGAGGGCGTGGGTCCGGTCGTCGAGGCTCGGTGGCTACGGGGCGGCGCGGCGGTCGGACGGGGCCGACTCGGGACACGAGGTCCCCGAGGACGATGACGTTCGCTGGAGCTGGAAGGGCGACAGGCGGGAGCTCTGAGGGCGTCGTGACGCAAGACCGTACAATTGCGCCCGCCATCACCGCCGCCCGAGGACGCGCGCCCGTGCCGCCGATCGCCGAACTGACCCGCATCGAACCGGTCCACCTGGAGCGCCTGGGGCGCCAGGGCATCTTCACGACCGGGCTGCTGCTGGAGGTCTCGGAGACGCCCACCCGGCGGCAGACCCTCGCCGACCAAGTGGACGCGTCCACGAACGACGTCCTCCGCTGGCGCGACGAGGCCCTGCTTCTCAACCTGGCTGGTTTCGGGCATACCGAGCACGACCTGTTCGCGGTGGCGGGCATCGACGGGCTGGCGGCAGTCCTGCGCGTGGATCTCGATGCCTTCCGGGCCGCCATGCTGCGCGCGGCAGGCCGGCTCCAGGTCGCGGCGCCGTCCGACCTCGTGATCGAGACGTGGTGGGAACAGGCCCGGACGCTGCACGACCAATGACGCGCGCCGCCGCAGTGCGGGGCGGCGACGGTGCCCGGTCGATTGCGGCCCCGGTGGCGATTGCCGCCGCGACGATGCTGACCCTGCTGGGGATCTCCGTGGGCCTGTTCTTCAATCCCGCGTGGGTCGCCTTCGAGCAGGACCGTGCGCGGGCCGATCTCTGGACCGGCTACACCCCGCAGACCGTCCACGCGGTCACCGGGAGCGTCGTCGCCGAGGTGCTCCTCGGACCGGGCACCTTCGCCCAGACGGTCGCCGGCGCGCCCGTCTTCAACGCGCGCGAGCGGACCCACATGGCCGACGTGCGCCGGATCGTCGTCGCGTTTGCGCTGCTCGTGCTCGCCGGGATCCTCGTCCTGCTGCTCGCCGGGATCCGCTGGCGCGGCAGGGCCTGGTTCTGGGGCGCGGTCGCCCGCGGCGCGGCCGTGCTCGCCGTCGCCGCCGTCTTCATCGGCGCCGCGTTCGCGCTCGCCTTCGACCAGGCGTTCACGCTCTTCCACGAGATCCTGTTTCCGGCGGGGACCTGGACGTTCGACCCGGCCACCGACCGTCTCGTGCAGCTCTTCCCCGACCAGTTCTGGACCGAGACGAGCGTTGCGATCGCGGTGGTTGGCCTGACCCTGACGGTCGGGACCTGGGCCGTCGCCCGGCGCCTGGCGCGCCGACGGTCCTGAGATGCTCGTCCGCGGCATTCCGGTGGCACGCCTCCTGGGAACGGAGATCCGCGTGCACGTGTCGTGGACCCTCATCGCCGCCTTCCTGGTTGCGCTCCTCGGCGGGGAGGACCTGCCCAGCCGGTTCCCGGCCTGGCCGAACGCCGTCGCCTGGAGCGTCGCGATCGCGGCCGGGGCCGGCTTCTTCGCCGCCGTCCTGCTCCACGAGATCGCCCACCTGGCGGTCGCGCGCCGCGCGGGCGCCGCGCCGGCGTCGGTCACGCTCCTGCTGTTCGGCGGCGTGTCGCCGGCGGATCGAGGAGCACACACGGCTCGCTGGGAGGCGGCCATCGCCCTGTCGGGGCCCCTCGCGAGCATCGGAATCGGTCTGCTCGCCCTGGTCGCGGCTGGAACGATCGCGGCGCCCGCCGACTCGGGCATCGGGGCCCAGGCGGTCGGCCAGGCGCTTGCCATCGTGGGTTTCCTGAGCAGCTTCATCGGCCTGGTGAACCTGGCGCCGGTGTTCCCCCTGGACGGGAGCCGCCTGCTGCGTGCCGTGGCATGGCAGCTGACCGGAGACGAGCGCCGGGGGACGCGGGCCGCCGGCCTTGCGGGACGCGTGCTCGGGATCGGCATGATGGGCGCGGGCGTGCTGCTCGCCTTCAGCGGCGATGCCGTCGATGGGATCTTCGTTGCTCTCCTCGGCTGGTTCGTTCGCGGCACCAGCGGCGCCCAGGCCCGCCAGGAGACGCTCGACGTGATCGTTGCCGGGGTCTCGGTCGGCGACGCGATGGAGCGCGATCTGCCTGCCGTGCCGCCGCAGGTGACGCTCGACGTGTTCGCTGCGGTCCTGTCGGGCCCTGCCGCAGCACCCGTCGTCCGGGTGATGTCCGGGGACCAGCTCGTTGGATTGATCGGGCCGAACGAGCTCCGCCGCGTCGGGCGGTCTGCCTGGCGGACGACCCAGGCGGCCGTCGCGATGACGCCGGCGGACCTGCTTCCACGCGTGGCCGCCGGCGACAGCCTGCGGGGCGCAGCCGCGCTCCTCCAGTCGGCGCGCGTCGTGGGGTTGCCGGTGATCGAGGATGGGCAGCTCGCGGGGGTCCTGACGCGCCAGGGGATCGGCCGGGTCGTCCGCGAACGATCCGCCCCCGCTCGGTCGCGGCCATGAACGAGCTGATGCCGATCGAGGTTGCCCGCGCACGTGTGCTGGCAGCGATCCCGGCTGCCCTGCCGGGAGAGGTCGTTGAGCTCGCCGACGCACTCGGACGCGTGCTCGCCTCCGATGTGGTCGCCGCGACCGACCTGCCGCCCTGGGACAACTCCGCGATGGATGGGTATGCGATTCGGGCCGCGGACGTCGCCAGCGCGACGGAGGAGCAGCCCGAGCTCCTGCGCGTTGTCGGTGAGGTGGCGGCCGGTCGGGCGCCCGAGACGGCCGTGGGCGCGGGCGTGGCCGTGCGGATCGCCACGGGCGCCCCGTTGCCGCCCGGAGCCGACACCGTCGTCACCGTGGAGATGACCACGCCCGTGGGCGCGGATGGCGCCCCGGGAGCGCGCGGCCGCGACGCCACGGGACCGCTGCCGGCGAGCATCCGCGTCCACGAGCCAACCGAGCGTCGGCGCAACGTGCGAACCCGCGGAAGCGATCTCCAGCTCGGACGAATCGTCCTCCAGGCAGGGCGCGCGCTCGGCCCGACCGAGGTCGCCATCACCGCCGCTGGCGGCGTCGTGCGGGTCGCCGTCCATGCGCGTCCACGGGTGGCGGTCCTCTCGACCGGTGACGAGCTCCGCCTTGCCGGGAGCGAGCTCGGCGGCGCGGGGATCCCGGACGCGAACGGGCCGGGCCTCGTCGCGCTGTGCGCGGCGGCTGGAGCCGAGGCGCGCTACCTGGGGATCGCCCCGGACCGGCTGGAGCCGACGCTCGAGCTGCTCCGCTCGGCCCTGCGGGACGCCGACCTTGTCATCGCCAGCGGCGGCGTCTCCGTGGGTCCCTATGACGTCGTGCGCGACGCGTTCGCCCGGGTGGGAACCGTCGACCTCTGGCGCGCCGCGATCCAGCCCGGCAAGCCGTTCGCCTTTGGAACCGCGCCCCGATCCGCCGACCTGCCAGGCCCGCCGGTGCTCCTGTTCGGCCTGCCTGGCAACCCGGTGTCAGTCTTCGTCACGTTCGAGGTGTTCGTGCGGCCCGCGCTCCGGCGCCTCGCGGGCAGGGACGAGCGCGCCCTGCTGCGGCCCGTGGACGCGGGGGTCCTGGAAGAGCCGGTCACGAAGTCTACGGGCCGCCGGGCGTTCCTCCGCGTGGCGGCGCTCCGCGACCCGGTCACGGGCGTGGCCGTCCGTGACGGCGCCGGCCGGGTGCGGGTCGCGCTCGCCGGTGGCCAGGAGAGCCACCAGCTCTCTGCGCTGGCGAAGGCCGACGCGCTGGCGGTCGTGCCAGAATCGGTCACCGGCCTCCCGGCCGGCGCAGGCGTCGACCTGTGGTGGCTCGATCGAGCATGACGGTGGCGGCGGCCCGGGCAGCGCCCGGCACGGAGGTGGCATGGACGAGCGATCGAGGCCCCGGGCGGACCGCCGGCGGCTGACCCACGTCGATCGCGGAGGGCGGCCGCGGATGGTCGACATCTCGGCGAAGGCGAGCACGACCCGGAGGGCGGTCGCCGAGGCGGAGGTGGTCTGCAGCCAGGAAACGCTGAGCCTGGTCATCGACGGTCGCGGACCCAAGGGGGACGTGCTCACGGTCGCCGAGATCGCCGGGGTGATGGGCGGCAAGCGGACGTCCGAGCTGATCCCGCTCTGCCACCCGCTCGGCCTGACCGACCTCGTCGTGACGATCACCCCGGATCGCGCCGCCTCGGCGCTGCGCATCCGTGCCGAAGCTGCGATCGTCGGTCCCACCGGGGTCGAGATGGAGGCGCTCGTCGCGGCGAGCGTCGCCGCCCTGACCGTGTACGACATGGTCAAGGGAGTGGAGAAGGGCGTCGAGATCCGGCATCTCCGGCTCGTGAGCAAGGTCGGCGGCAAGTCGGGCGAGTGGCGCCGAGAAGCGTGGGAGGCCGGCACGGCCCCGGTCGCAGCCCCGGCGCCCCAGGCGAACGCCGCGCCCGCTCCCAGCGGGGCGCCAGCGATCCGTCCGAAGGGCGTCCGCGGTCCGGCGCGCGCGGGGGGCATCCACCGGCCGGGACGGCGGACCGGACCCTGATCGATGCGTGACGCATCCAGGACCGCATTCGTCCTCACCGTCAGCGACCGGGCCTCGAGCGGCGAGCGGGACGACGCATCGGGCCCCGGAGTCGCGGCGCGCCTGGCAAGCCTCGGGTTCACGGTCGAGCGCGCCGTGGTCCCGGACGAGCGGGCGCGGATCGAGGCGGCGCTCGTGGCGGCGGCCTCGCAGCACGACCTGATCGTGACCACCGGCGGGACCGGCATGACGCCGCGTGACGTCACGCCCCAGGCGACGAGCGCCGTGATCGACTACGAGGTTCCGGGATTTGCGGAGGCGATGCGCGCCGATGGCCGCGCCTCCACCCCGATGGCCATCCTCTCCCGGGCGGTCGTCGGCGTGCGCGGGCGGGCGCTCATCGTCAACCTGCCCGGCAGCCCGCGCGCGGCGCTCGAGTCTCTCGCGGTCCTCGAGCCGGTCCTCGCGCACGCGCTGGAGACACTGCGAGGGCCATACGAGCACGCTGGGTGAGCGGCCCGCTGCCGGTCGGATGCTGGCGGGGAGACGTGCGGGGAGACGGAGCCGCCACGCTTCGCGCCTGTCGCCGTGGTCCACTTCACCTGCGGGGCGGGTGCTAGGATCGTGAGCGTGACGAAGCCGGTGGTCGACCGTCCACAGCCTCTCCGTCGCCATGCGGACGACCGCGGGTCTGGCATGCCTGAGGCGATCTGCACGGCACTCCGCGGCCGGGTCCGCTGACGGGCCGCCTCGATGCCCAGCCTTCTCCTGGCGATCCCGCTCGTCCTGTTCGCGCTCCTGGCCGCGAGCCTCCTGATCCTGCTTCGGCGGACGTCGCGTGTCGCCGCCGAGACGCGCGGCCTGGATGCGTTCCGCCAGGCGGCCGGTGACCTCGCGACCCGTGCGGCGACCAGCCTGGCGGGCGCCGCCGAGCGGGTCGATGCGGTTCGCCGGGGACAGGTCGGTGCGGACACGATCACCGAGACGCTCGACGCCGCGCGCGACGCGATCGAGCGCTACATGGACGAAACCCGGGCGCTCGCCGTCGCACCGGGGTACGAGTCGCTCCGCGGCCGACTGGCGGAGGAGCTGGAGCGATCCGCCCGGGCCGTCGAGATGATCGGCCATGGATGCGCAGTTCTCTCGGCCGCGAGCGTAGGCCGGGGGCGGGAGGTTGAGGGCCAGATCGCGATCAAGCGGGGCTACCTCAACATCCTCCACGCGCGCGAGGCGATCGTCGAGATCGCGACGAACCTGCGCTCGGCCCGGCCGTCGCCGACGTCCCCCCGCTGGTTCAGCGGCCGCTCGAGCAGCTGATCGACGGGCCGGGTCGCCCGGGCGCACCGATTCGTCGCGGATGGGCCGCTATCTCGTGCTATCGTGCGTCGATACCACCACATGTAGTGGTCGGGAGCGAGGAATTGCCGGTGCGCTGTCCGCAGTGCGAGTCGCGTGACTCGCGGGTCGTCGACTCGCGCGACCTCGACGAGGCCGCGACGATCCGGCGGCGCCGCGAGTGCATGGCGTGCGGCACTCGTTTCACCACCTACGAGCGGATCGAGGCCGCCCGGCTCGTCGTGGTCAAGCGCGATGGGACCCGCCAGGAGTTCGACCGCGACAAGCTCGCGGCCGGCCTGCGGAAGGCGCTGACGCGGCGTCCGGTGGCCGACGGTTCGGCGGAGCGGGCTGCCGACGAGATCGAGGCCACGCTGCGGGCAGGAGGCGTGAGCGAGGTGGCGTCGGCCCGGGTCGGGGCGCTCGCCATGGAGAAGCTGCGGGCGCTGGACCACATCGCCTACATCCGGTTCGCCAGCGTGTACGAGAGCTTTGAGGATCTTGCCACCCTGAAGCGCGAGGTCGACTCGCTGTACGCCCAGCGCGAGATGGACCCCGGGGCGCCGCGATGAGCGTGCTCGCCGACCGCGACATCCGCCGCGAGCTGGAGGCCGGTCGCGTCCGGATCGAACCGTACGACCCGGTCGACCTCCAGCCGAGCTCGGTGGACCTGCACCTCGACTGCAGCTTTCGGGTCTTCCGCAACAACCGCTACGCGTACATCGATGTGCGCCAGGCGCAGCCGGACCTGACCGAGCTCCTGTCGATCGGGGACGACGAGCCGTTCATCCTCCATCCAGGCGAGTTCGTGCTCGGCCAGACGATCGAATGGGTGGAGCTGCCCGACGACCTCGTCGCCCGCCTCGAGGGCAAGAGCAGCCTTGGGCGGCTGGGGCTCCTCATCCACTCGACCGCCGGCTACGTGGATCCCGGCTGGAAGGGCAACCTCACCCTCGAGCTGTCGAACGTCGCGAGCCTGCCGATCGCCCTGTACCGGGGCATGCGAATCGGCCAGATCAGCTTCTTCCGGATGTCGAGCCCGGTTGAGCGCCCCTACGGGAGCGCTGGCCTCGGATCGAAATACCAGGGCCAGCGCGAGCCCACCGCCTCCGCTTACCACCGCGACTTCGCGACCGGGCGCCGTTCCGGCCCGGGCTCGCAGGACTGACGCCGCCCGAATGCCGCTCAACGACGCCGTCCACTGGTCGGCCGACCTCGGCGCAGGGGTTCAGGTGGCTCTCGTTCAGGCCGGGACGTTCCGCTCGGATGCGGGGGCGCTCTTCGGGCCGGTGCCGCGCGTCCTCTGGGGAAGGCTCGTGGCGGACGAGATCGACGCCGACGGTCGCCTGCTCCAGGCGCTCAACTGCCTGCTGATCGAGACGCCGGCCGGCCGCGTGCTCGTGGAGACCGGGATCGGCGAACGGCTCGACGAGCGGGGCCGGGCATGGCGGGTCCTCGACGGCCTGCCGATCGTCCCGGCGCTCGAACGGGCGGGCTTCGAGCCCTCCAGCGTCGACATCGTGGCGATGAGCCACCTCCACTACGACCATGCCGGCGGGCTCCTTCGGGCGGACGGCACGCGCGCATTCCCTCGCGCCCGGATCGTCGCGCAGCGGGCGGAGTGGGAGATCGCGCTCGATCCGAACCCGCGCATCGTCGCCTCGTACGACCAGCTGGAGCTGCGCCTCGTCCGCGAATGGGGCGCCGCGGACGCGGCCGATGGCGAGATCGAGCTGCTGCCCGGCGTGTGGGCCGTGCCGACCGGCGGGCACACCGCCGGCCACCAGGCGATCTTCGTACGGGCGCCCGGTCGGACGCTCGCGTTCCTGGGCGACGTCGCGATGCGTCCCTGGTCGGCGAACCCGCGCTGGGTCCCGGCATTCGACGACTTCCCCCTGGACTCGGTTGCCCAGAAGTCTGCGCTCTTCGCACGCGCCGCCCGGGAGCGCTGGATCGTCGTCCTCTCCCACGAGCGGGAGCAGCCGGTCGGTCGCCTGGTCCCGGACCGCGACCGATTCGCCTGGGAGCCGCTCGTCTCGGTCTAGGGTGCGCTGCTCGCGGGCGGCCCGCCGGACGGTCCACCAGGCGGCTGCGCCGCGGGCGATGCGGCGGCGCCCTGGGGCGGCAACCCGATCAGGGCGAGGTCGGCGGCCGCGATCTGCGCGTCCACCGGCCCCTGGACGATCGCGCGGATGACCCCGTTGGCGTCGAGGAACACCTGCGTCGGAAGGCCGTAGACGCGGTATTGCCGGAACACGTCCCCGGCAAGATCGGCCGCCACCGTGTAGTCGAGGCCGTACTTCGCCGCGTAGGTGCGCACGTCGTCGACCGTCGATTCCTGGACGCTGATCGCCAGGAGCGCCAGGCCGCGCGCCCGGTAGGTGTCGAACGTGTCGCGGAGAACGGGGGTCTCGTCCTGGCACGGAGGGCACCAGCTCGCCCAGAAGTTGATCCACACCGGCCGGCCCCGCAGGGCGGCCAGGCGAACCGGCGCCCCGGTGAGATCGAGCAGCGGCTCCGGCTTGCCGTCCGGACCGACCACCGTGAGCTCGGGAGCGGTGTCGCCGACGCGCAGGCCTTCGACCGCCGGACCGATCGCGTACTGCGTTGGCTGCGGTGCGACCCCGGTGGGCGGCGGCGCGGCGATCGGCGCGGTCACCACGAGCAGGAAGGCGGTGACGATGGCGACACTCCCGAACGCTGCCACGATCTGGCGCCCGGTGAACGGCCCCACCAGTCCGCGGCGCCGTTCCGGCGCCTCGGGGGCTCCGTGCGGCGCGAGCGAGCCGGCGGCCATCTCTAGATGCCCGGGGCCAGGCGCGCCAGCAGCGTGAGCCAGTCCAGGAGCATCGCGACCCCGATCGCCGCGACCATCAGGCCGCCGACGACACTCACGGCGCGCCCGTGGCGCACGAGCGGCCGGGTGACCGCCGGTGCGCGGTCGTACACGATGGCGAGCGCGACGAACGGCACGCCGAGGCCCAGGCTGTACGCGAACAGGAGGAGGCCGCCCTGGATCGTCCCCCCGGAGGATGCGGCCATCGTGAGGATGCTGCCCAGGATGATCCCGATGCAGGGCGTCCAGCCGACCGCGAAGACGACGCCGAGCCCGAACGACGCAAGCCAGCCGGTACGCCCGCCGACGAGCCGACCACCCAGCCGCTCTCCGAACCCCGGCCCGCGATCCGCGTCGCGCCTGACGTCGAGCGAGAGCGTTCCTCCCGCGTGGGCGAGCTGGCTGGACGCGCCCGCCTGCAATGGCCGCCATGATCGCTGGACCACGCGTTCGAGCGCGGGCAGCGTGAGGATCCCGGCCAGGTTGAGCCCAAGCCCGACCAGGAGGAGCCCGCCGACTGAGCGGAGGGTGGGGAGGAAGTCGTACAGTCCGCCCCCGATCAGCGAGGCACTGATGCCCAGGAACGTGAACACCGCCGCGAACCCGACGACATACGCGAGCGCGTGGCGAAGCGCCAGCCAGCGCGACTCGCGGACCCCGGCCGGGCTGTCCCCCCGGACGACGGCGACGACCGTCAGCTGCGCGAGGTAGGCCGGGACGAGCGGCAGCACGCACGGGGAGACGAAGCTGACGATCCCGGCCGCGAAGGCGAGGAGCAGCGTGAGCT
The DNA here is from genome assembly GCA_034435355.1 of Chloroflexota bacterium. Classification (GTDB taxonomy): domain Bacteria; phylum Chloroflexota; class Limnocylindria; order Limnocylindrales; family CSP1-4; genus CTSoil-043. The sequence continues at coordinate 2,383 of DAOTXE010000064.1, read as the reverse complement.
GGGAGGGAGGCATGCGATCAGGCGCCGCGGGTGCCCGGCTCTATGCCGGTGCCCGGACGGGCCCGCGCGTCGAGCATCTCGACAAGGAAGGCCCGGACCGCGCCGGCGCGAAGCGCCAGGGGCAGCCGGCGCCCCGCGATCTCCAGGACCGGGATCACTTCGAAGAGCGCCCGCTCGACGGCGGGGTCGTCCGCGATCCGGCGCTCGACGAGATCCGGGGAGGGCAGGCCGGCGCCCGCGCGCTCGAGGAGGAGCGCATCGACGAGATCGCGCGCGTCGTCGCACAGGTGGCAGCCGTCACCGCGCCACAGCACGAGGTCGGGGAGCGAAGCGGGGAAAGCGGCCGGGTCCATCGTGCGGCGATTGTACGGCGGCCCCCGGCGGAGTCCGCCCGGGCGGGTGGAGTACGATCGGCACCCACGCCCCCGTAGCTCAGTGGATAGAGCGAGGCCGTCCTAAGGCCTGCGTCGGCGGTTCGAGTCCGTCCGGGGGCGCCACAGCAAGGCAGCTCCCGCCAGCAACAGCGCGGCCAGGAGCCGACAGTGGAGTTCACGATGCAAGAAGGCTCGCCTGCCGTCCAGAAGGAGCCCCGGGAGACCGTCGGGTTCGGCGGTCTCGGCGCCAAGCTCAACTGGCTGCGCGCGGCAGTGCTCGGGGCCAACGACGGTGTGGTGTCCGGGGCGGGCATCACGATCGGCGTGGCCGCAGCCGACCCCGCCAACCTGTCCGCCATCATGCTCGCGGGGGTTGCCGGCCTGCTTGCCGGTGCCACGGCGATGGCGATGGGCGAGTACGTATCGGTATCCAGCCAGCGCGACACCGAGGAGGCGCTGATCTCCAAGGAACGCCACGACCTCCTGCATACCCCGGAGGAGGAGTTCGACGAGCTGGTCGCCGTCTACCGCGGACAGGGACTGTCGGAGGCAACCGCGCGGACGGTCGTGGAGGAGCTCACCGCGCACAACACGCTGGCCGCCCACCTGCGAGCCGAGTTCGGCGTCCACCAGGAGGAGCTGACCACTCCCTGGCACGCTGCGCTCGCGTCCGCGATCTCGTTCACGGCGGGCTTCCTGCTGCCGCTGGTGTCCATGCTGCTCTGCCCGGCAGGGCTCAGGATCCCGGTCACCGTCAGCGTGGCCCTGGTCGGCCTGTTCATCACCGGCTGGACGAGCGCGGTGATCTCCGGCTCGCCCAAGATCCGCCCGATCCTCCGCAACGTCGTCGGCGGCTCCATCGCCATGCTGCTCACGTGGAGCATCAGCCGCTTCTTCGGGGTGGGCGCCGGCTAGCCCGGACGGCCCCCGGACGCCTCGGCGATGACGCCGATCGAGACCCGGAACCCGGCCCGGCGCTGCAGCGCCGGCATCAGGGTTCCCTGGCCGACCGGGGCCTCGGCCGGGAACCAGCGCGTCCACTCCTCGTTGAAGTCGTCGAACTCGGCGGGGTCCCGCAGGGACCAGTTCGCCCACACGACCTTCTCGAGAGAGCTCCCGGCGGCCGCGAGCTTCTCCTGGAGGTTGCGCATGCACTGGCGGGCCTGGTCCTTGACCGAGCCGCTCACGAGATGGCCGGTGTCGGGATCGATCGGTCCGACCGAGGTGACATAGACCATTCCCCCGGCGCTCACGGCCCGGCCCTGCCCGAGGACAGCCGCGGTCCCGGTCAACACGGTCGTCTCCTCACCGCCGCTGAAGCGCTGCTTGCCACGGCGCACCGTCTCCGGCTTCGTCGGGTCTTCGGGGGGGATCCCGAACTCGCCCGGCGGCAGCGCGATGCCGTTCTCCGAAAACCGCCGCATGAATGTCGGGCGAATGCTCGTCGGCCTGAGCTGTCCCTCGATCCGCCCGTCCCGCACGCCGGTCTGCTCGTAGACGAAGATGTCCTGGGTGAGGATCTGGTCGTCCTCGATTCCGTAGACCTCGGTGATGTTGACGACCTTGCGCGAGCCGTCCTTGAGCCGGGCGGTGTGGACGATCAGGTCGACCGCCGAGGCGATCTGCTCGCGGATTGCCCGGAGCGGGAGTTCGTAGCCGGACATCAGGACCATCGTCTCGAGCCGGCGGAGCATGTCGGGCGGGCTGTTGGCGTGCCCGGTCGACAGAGAACCATCCTGGCCCGTCGTCATCGCCTGGAGCATGTCCAGGGCCTCGCCGGAGCGGCACTCGCCGACGATGATCCGGTCGGGGCGCATGTGGAGCGCGTTGCGGAGCAGGTCGCGGATCGTGATCTCGCCCGTGCTCTCCAGGTTCGGCGGGCGTGATTCCAGCGTGACCACGTGCATCTGGCGCAGCTGCAGCTCCGCGGCGTCCTCGATCGTGATGATCCGCTCGTCCTCGGGGATGAACGACGACAGCACGTTGAGGGTGGTGGTCTTGCCCGAGCC